>PAVD01000079.1 GCA_002712985.1 Rhodospirillaceae bacterium | reverse complement strand
CATGGTTAAGCAGCACCATTTCCTTTTTTATGGTGCTTGGAGAGACTTCTTTCAGCCTCTGATCACGGTATTTGGCAAAATGTGTGGGCTTCAGCTTGGATAGCATCATCTCTGCGATGGGATGACGCATAATCTTACCTATCCTGAAGGCCTCTTCTTTAGCGCCTCTTTTGGTGGCCGTCACTTCATAGGCATATCGCTCTAGGATGTCTTTAAGTGTCTCACGCAGGTAGGGAGAGCTAAAACTCCCACGCTCTAGTTGCCGCTCTGTCTCGATTGCCCAGGCTTCTGCATCGGTTTTTAGGGAGAAGGTTTTGGTGAGGGTTGGGTAATTTAGCTTTCTAACCCTAGCTTCCCAACGAATGCCATGCTGTCCGTTTCTTTTCGTAAATGTTGCCATTTCCAACTCCTGTGGAGGAATAGTGGAGGAAATGGAAATTCAACAATTCGCTATAAGCGGCTAATGCATTGAAAAAACTGGCGCACCCGACAGGATTCGAACCTGTGACCTCTGCCTTCGGAGGGCAGCGCTCTATCCAGCTGAGCTACGGGTGCCGAATGGTTGCGACCTCACCTTAATCGGTTCACGCTTAGCTTACCCGAATCCTGTCCAGACATACAGGCTCAGATCGTACCTTTGCCGGTTATTTCTAAGAAGAGGTCTTCTAACGCCGGTTCGTTAACTGACAGGTCAGCAACCGACAGTCCGGCAAGTTCTATCGCATGCAAAACTTGTGCTATTTCTAATTCACTTGGACGATATTTAATAACTAAAGTCCGTGAAGATTCCAGCTGAGCTCCTAAACGTTTTAGGGAGTTTGGAACGGTATCTATAGTCTCGAGCACAGTAATGGATATTTCTTTTCTGTCTAGCTTCTGCACGAGAGTGGTGGTTTCGTCGCAGGCGACGACGTCCCCATTGTCAATTATTGCGATCCGGTCACACATCTTTTCCGCTTCTTCAAGGTAATGTGTGGTTAACAGCACGGTTGTCCCCGAGTCATTCAAGCGTCTCACATACTCCCAAAGCTGAGTCCGCAGCTCAACGTCCACTCCCGCTGTAGGTTCATCAAGCACTAGTATGGGCGGGCGATGGACTAATGCTTTAGCCACCATTAAGCGTCGTCTCATCCCACCCGATAGTCTCCTGGTATACGCCTCAGCTTTGTCCGCTAAACCAAGGGCGACGAGAATTTCTAAGGTATGACGTTCTGATGCCGGAACGCCATAATAGCCGGCTTGCAACTCCAAGGTCTCACGCGGTGTAAAAAAGGGATCGACGGTTATTTCCTGGGGCACAATCCCAATTGCGGAGCTAGCTTGCCGGCGAGCAGTCACGATATCATTTCCCCAGATGTCAACACTGCCGGATGTTTTAATCACTAGGCCTGCTAGGATATTTATAAAAGTAGATTTTCCAGCACCATTGGGCCCTAATAAGCCAAAGATCGACCCGCGTGGAATATCTAAGTCAATGCCCTTTAGCGCTTCTACTAGGTCTTCGCGTCCCGCAGAATACGTTTTTCTCAAGTTTCGGGTACGAATTGCAAACTCAGGCATGACATCATTTTTTTGCATGTTATGTAACGATATTTCGCTTTGGTTCTTGCGTGTTATACGAAGACGGATATCATGCCTTGTGCTAATTCGCCACGGTGAATACAGTTTTTTTGTATCTGACGGTGAAACATTTTGGATGATACCGAAACTACCTTAGTGCCTGATCGAAACGTGGTATGTGATGGCGGCGATGTATCTCTTGGGCACCCAAGGGTTCATTTGAAAATTGGACATTCCCAGGAAATTACCTGTCCCTACTGTGGACGCTGCTACAAACTTAGCCAGGACGGCTGAAGAGCTTGATATTTGATCTCCGATATTCTCGCGTGCGACAGCAAAAAAGGAGTTAGCTCGCCCATAATTGCCCGCCATGCCATTTTTTTTGAAGAATCAGTGCACCCGTTCCTCCGGCGAATGCTGCAGCTGCCATTACAAGAAAAACACCGCTCTGGTGGTGGTCGTAAATTCTACCAGCAACTGCCATCATTAGTGCGGATGCAACGCCTAGTCCAAGGGCGGAATAAAGTGCTTGCGCGGTGGTCGTGCTAGCCAAGGGGGCAGCTTTTTGTATGAAATGAAGACACGCAAGATGCGTGGCCCCAAAAGTCAAGGCGTGTAGCGTTTGTATGAGTATGAGTATCAGGAAATCTTCGAAATATGCCATGGAAATCCACCGCGCAATAGCTGCCGCAGCACCAATCAACAGGAGTTGCGTGACGTCTATATGTCGCAGTATTGCACGGCTCACAGCAAACAGGAGCACTTCTGCCCCAACCCCAATTGCCCATAAAAGTCCAATAATCTGGTCACTAAGTCCTATGGTGCGCCAATGAATAGTGGAAAACCCATAAAAGGCGGCGTGGCTACCTTGAATAAGGCCGGCAGCGGCAAGAAATAAAACGAAAACTGGCGATCGAAGCAACCTTCGGATCGGTGCGCGCGTAGTTTGGATCCTTGAAAACTGCACATCTGGCAAGACGAGGCAAGCAAATAGAATGCTCACGGATCCAACAAGGAGTAACGGCAAAATAGCGTTTTCGGTGCGTCCAGCTAGCCAAAGACCGCCACCCCACGATGCTGCAATAAATGTTAGCGAACCCCACAGTCTAATCCTGCCATAGTCGAGTCCGCGATGCGCTGCGACGCTTAAAGTGGTGGTTTCAGCCAGCGGGATCATGGGAGCGAAGCTACATCCCAGTAGAAATGATATGGCCGCGAATTCAAAAAAACTACCAGCATATGTGAAAAGGAAAAAAGTGACCAACGTCATGAATCCTAAACCAATCATGAACGGCTTGCGTCGGCCAAGTCTATCCGCGGCTTGGGCGACTAGAGGACCCATAACAACTCGGGTCCAAGTGGTAATAGACAATAAAATCCCTATTTCGGTAGGTCCTAGTCCGTTACTACTTAGCCATGCTGGCCAAAAAGGCATGTAAATACCGATAACAAAGAATGTGGTCGCATAAAAAAGAGCGAGACGAATTCCTGGAGGAACGGCCGGATGTCCTGTTACAATTTTGGTTTCGGGATCACGAGAAGAAGGCAGTTTATTTTCCATTCGCACGCAGCATACAGTGATTTTTAGTCAGAAATGAAGTGCGCTGATTTTACGCACACTCGACTCAGAAGTTGACTTACGGCATGGTCACAAAAGGCTTTTCGAGGGTTGGATCCATGGCTGATACAAAATCCATTACACATCTTTGTCTGGTTGATGGGTCAGGCTTTATTTTTCGTGCTTTTTACTCAATGCCTCCGCTAACTCGCTCTGATGGCACACCTGTCAATGCGGTGCTGGGTTTTTGCAACATGCTCTACAGGTTGGCTCAGGAACTGGAGTGTGATGGGTTCGCGGTACTCTTTGATAGACCTGAGCCTACCTTCCGGCATGTAATTTACCCGAATTACAAAGCAAATCGGGACAAACCTCCTGAAGAACTGGTGCCACAGTTCTCTATAATTCATGAGGCAACTACGGCATTTGGTTTCCCAGCTATCGACAAAGCTGGATATGAAGCTGATGACCTTATTGCTACGTATGCCCGCCAGGCAAGGGAGCGTGGTTGGCGAGTGACGATTGTTTCGAGCGATAAGGATCTGATGCAGTTGGTTGGTGATGGCATTGATATGATTGATCCTAAGACGATGGCGCGCATAGAAGCCGCGCAAGTTGTCGAAAAGTTTGGGGTGGCTCCAGAAAAGGTAATAGACGTTCAAGCGCTTGCCGGAGATCCCACGGACAATGTTCCCGGGGTTCGGGGTATTGGTATCAAGATCGCAGCAGAGTTGATAAACATTTATGGAGATCTTGATACTCTTTTAGAGCGTTCGTCAGAGATCAAACAACCGAAACGCCGTCAAGCTCTTCAAGACCACGCTGATTCCGCAAGACTCAGTCGAGAGCTAGTTAGCCTTAAAACAGATGTTTCCGTCTCCACGGAACTTGATTCGTTTGCGTTGTCTCCACCTGTTTTGGATGTATTGCGCCCGTTTCTTATTAGGCAGGATTTCAAGGCATTGTTGAAACGAATGGAAAGAGAGTTGGGCGGCCAGAGTGACGGCGGTGATTTGCCAAAAGTGGAATCCGAGAATGAAACTTCTTATGAACTTGTTCAAACTGTTGATGGCTTGTCTAAGTGGGTGGAGGCAGCAATGCGTGCCGGGATTGTTGCCGTTGATACTGAAACGACCTCTCTTGATTCAATGAGTGCTGATCTTGTGGGTGTTTCGCTTGCTATCAATCCTGGAGCTGCTTGTTATATCCCTGTGGGCCATGGGGAAGTTTCTCTTTTAGATCGGGACGGGTCTGAGGGTACTAGTGTTACTAAGGATAAGCGAAAACAAATACCTATAAAAAAAGCACTTGCACTCTTAAAACCGTTGTTGGAAGACCGCGGTGTTTTGAAGATAGGGCAAAACATAAAGTACGATATGTCGGTGTTAGCCCGAGAACCGTATAACATAAATATTTCCCCGATTGATGACACCATGCTTATGTCATTTGTATTAGACGCGGGCCGTGGAAATCATGGGATGGACGTATTGGCTCAGCAACATCTTGGGATCCATCCTATCCCGTATAAAGAGGTAGTTGGTACTGGCAAAAAACAGATTTCTTTTGATCAAGTGCCTCTAACGACTGCCTGCGAGTATGCTGCAGAAGACGCAGACGTGACACTCCGTCTTTTTAACGTTTTAAATTCGCGTCTTGTTTCCGAAAGAATGGTGTCGGTCTACCAGACCCTAGAAAGACCTCTTGCAGTGGTGCTGTCAAAAATGGAGAGTGCCGGGATCAAAGTCGACCAAAATGTTCTAGCAAGCTTGTCCGAGGATTTTGCAGAACGAATTGAGGTCCTGTCTGCTGAAATATATCAGCTGGCGGGCCGAGAATTTACGATCGGGTCTCCCAAGCAACTAGGTGCAATACTATTTGACGAGTTGGGTCTTTCTGGAGGAAAAAAGACCAAAACCGGCGCTTATGCGACTGGAGCTGAGGTTCTTGAGGAACTCCACATGCACGGTCACGAGCTCCCCGGGAAAGTGTTGGATTGGCGGCAGCTAAGTAAATTAAAAAGTACCTATACAGACGCCCTGATAGGGCAAATTAATCCAATGACTGGCCGCGTACACACCTCATATTCCATGGTCGGCGCTGCGACCGGGCGCTTGTCATCGACCGACCCAAACCTTCAAAATATTCCTATTCGGACGGAGGAAGGTCGAAAAATCAGAAGAGCATTTATTGCTGAGCCGAAACACACGCTACTCAGTGCGGATTATTCACAGATTGAGCTCCGGCTCCTTGCCCACATAGCAGATATCAGTGTGTTGGCTGACGCGTTTAGAAATGGTGCAGATATTCATTCGATAACTGCTAGCCAGGTCTTCAATGTGGAAGCAAGTGATGTAGATCCGTTGCTTCGCCGTCGTGCAAAGGCAATCAACTTTGGGATCATCTACGGCCAAAGTCCTTTTGGCCTGGCCAATCTTCTGAAAATCCCACAGAGGGAAGCTAAGCAATATATAGAGGCGTACTTTGCTCGTTACCCTGGGATCGTTGCTTATATGGACCAAACAAAGGAATTTGCGCATTCGAAAGGTTATGTTGAAACCATTTTTGGTAGTCGCTGTCATGTTCCTGCAATAGGGGAGAAGAATCCTGCTCGGCGCAATTATGCCGAGCGCCAGGCTATTAACGCGCCAATTCAAGGATCTGCCGCTGACATTATTAAAAGAGCCATGATTGAAATGCCATCTGCTCTTTTAGAGGCGGGGCTGAATGCAAAAATGCTCCTGCAAGTTCATGATGAACTCTTGTTCGAAGTGCCTGAATCAGAAGTTGAGGAAACAAAAAAAGTGGTATCTGAGACAATGGAATGTGCTGCACTACCAGCGCGGGAGTTGCAGGTACCTATCACAGTTGATATCGGCTACGGGGAAAATTGGTCGGAGACACATTAGGGCTCTAGAGTGGATAAGAAAGGTCTCAGCATTGTCGTTGGGGAAGGCTGGGCAGCGTGAAGTGGTGCGGGAGTTACGGAGTTTTCAGGAAAATACGGCTAACACACCCGTGTATGTATAAAGGCGGTCATTCGAGATTTCTCCGTTTGCAAAAAATCCGATCAGTGGGATACCCCTTCCATCTGGATCTAAGGCAGACTGAATGGTCCGAATTTCTTGTGATTCTTCCCCGAATAAATTGGGACCACGCGCGACACAAGAATANTAGAGCGCNCCCCGNGCAGGTCCTGNAANTCGTTTGANNACATTTTGGGTCAT
Source organism: Rhodospirillaceae bacterium (assembly GCA_002712985.1). Taxonomy (GTDB): domain Bacteria; phylum Pseudomonadota; class Alphaproteobacteria; order UBA7887; family UBA7887. The sequence goes on along the minus strand of PAVD01000079.1, from coordinate 21,554 downwards.
ATTGNCCAAGTCTGTTTTCGCGCTCGCGNCNTCACGTTTACAGAACAGGATTTGATCTCCCNGCTGAATNGCAGCAGCTATNGCAAGAAGATTCCGTTCGNGGTCGACACCNANGATGTTACGCACTAAATAATCTCCTGTGTCTGAACTGGGAATAGGTTTTGCGGCAAAAATATAACCGGCCGCATTTTCCAGACGTTTAGAAAGCACAGGGCCTATTTCATTTTTGAATACTTGAAGTGCTGGCTGATCATCGATCATGAAGGCTACGTTGTCGCGACACCGAGTAATGACATGGATAGGACCGATGGGCGTGCAGCCTTGGGTCACTCCGGTTTGCACATGAACATCTTCGCTGAAGGCTACTCCTGTTGTCCTCCAGTCGGGAACAGCCCGGTTGTTAATTCGGTAACCTTNGGGCATGGTCAACCCACCTACAAGAAAGCAGTTTTGGGTATTAGTAAGTTCAATAATATGCCGGTCGATATCAGGCCTACGTGAATCACAGTGTGCCACCGCAAAATTTTTATGGAGGGGCAGTTGTTCCTCAAAGGTTTCGAAGGAATTTTNAGGCAGCTGAGCCACCATAATTGCAACCGCATGNCGCTCAAAATATTCCACNTCGTTCGCTAATATGCCAACGGCCGAAGCGCCGGTCCAATCGGTTATAGCTGTCTCAGAACGAAGCTTATCCAGTATNGAATTTAGAGCTTGGCCTANCGGNTCCACTACATACAAAAATCCAAGGGTAAAGCCATCCGTATTTCCCACTTGCTCGAGACATTCTTTGATAGCGCCGGACCAGTCCGGATTGGATGAATGGCCAACTCGAAAATTTTGATCCATTATTCGCTGACTCCCGAAATTTTTGCGGACGCACTANATATTTGTTCGCGAGAATGTGCCACAGAATAAATTCGCCGTGCGACNTAATAGATCATGTTGCTAGTAAAAAACACAATGTCTGTAAGAAAACCGAAATAGCGATCTTGACAACTCTTGTGGATGCTACAATTTGAGTAATCTTGGGGCTTGCACTATTTTGAGGCGTGNCCTAGCGTTCGCCCNCTGNATCCGTGATAAACAAAAGTAGTTAAACACTATGACGTTTCACCAATTACGAATTTTCTGGGCGGTNGCACATGCTAAATCTTTTACCAAGGCTAGCAAGCTTCTTGGNCTGGCCCAACCATCTCTGTCCCAACAAATTTCAAAGCTCGAGAAAGATCTGGGAGCTCAATTATTTAATCGTGATAGNAACCAAATGAATCTTACAGATGCCGGGACTTTTTTGGCACGAAAGGCAGAGTTAATCTTATCNAGCGTTGATGAGGCGACCGTTGGGCTCAAGGAATTCTCGGCAGGTTCTAGGGGCGTGATCGCTGTCGGTGCTTTAAGTTCNATTGCACGAAATTTGATTCCGCATGCGNTTACTCTCCTAGCCCAGAATTTTCCGGACATAGAATTAGATATTCATGAGACTGCACCTGCCGAAGCGCTNGATTTGCTTTATGGGCGGCGGCTAAACATTGCAATGTTGGCGACTGATTCAATTGCCAGTGCGGCATCCTCGTTTCACCAGACCCCTACTGCTACAGACCCATATGTTCTGGCGGTACCAAGAGGAATAGACTTATCGAATATTCAGAACGTAGAGGCGGATTTAGGAAAATCGGAGAGGGTCGTAATAAANAGCACGATCCAGTTNAATTTTGGGAGTCAGCACAAGCGTAGAATNGAGGAATGGTATCAACGGGTACTCCCTCATTACAGGGTGATCCTGCAGACTCGTACCTANGAGGTAGCTCTGTCCATGGTTCAGGAAGGNCTGGGNGTNGCTGTGGTGCCGGCAATGACTGCCATTCTGGGTCCCGATAAGGGATTTGACGTATCGCTGTATCGGACCAAATTACCAGATAGAGACATAGTGGCCCTTACGGCCTCCCAGTATGTCCGTGTTGACCCATATGCTTGTTTTTTAAGGGTTTTAACGGAAGCTGGTAAAAAACTTGTGCTACCGTCTTTGCTTGATGCACCCCCGCTGATGGAGGAATTGTGACTATTATTTGAAATCCCAATAACTCATATAGATACCCTGCGAGGTCAAAATAAGTAAAGTGTGCAGCGTAGCTTGGATAATCCAAGCACTAGCTAGTATTTGGGAGAGAACATTATGTGGACGAAGCCAGTAGTAGTAGAAATTGCCGTTGGTCTAGAGATCAATTGCTACGCTTGCGCCGACTTGTAGGTCTAAACAAGCTTTAAGAGTTTTTAATCCGCCGGGCTTTGTGCCCGGCGGATTTGTTTTAGGTAGGTTGTTGCTGACAACTGACTAAAGATCATCTGGAAGCTGGAGCCACCCAGTGGTGATATATTTGGGTCCTTGCTTCACGATGGACCCACGGTGTGCATGCGTCCACTCTGCAGGCCAGATAAGCGTCTTCCCTTTCTCTGGTTTTATACTTAAATCAAACAGCGTGAACTCTGTTTCACCGCCCTCCGGTACATCATTAAGATAGGTCATCCAAGCGAATACACGGTGTAAGGCGTTTAACGAGGTGCGTTCGGAATGGACTGCCCCAAAATGCCCACCGGTGTCATATCTTCGGAGGTTGAATGGCCCGATGTGTAGTCTTGGATAAAACTTCTTTAGCAGCTCCCACTGCTCAAAGTAGTCCAGGTGGCAACAGTGGAGATGCTCGATAAATTTGGAAAACACATGGAATTTTTCTTCCTTCAGATCCAGGGGTGCTATCGGGATATCTGTAGATTGTTTTACAGTTTCGTCCACCAAACGCAGTGATGTCCTTCCGGCTCTGTGGGATTCTCTGTTTTCTTCAAAAAATTGAATTAAATCATCGCAGACAGATGTATCCTCAAAAACCCAGCAGCCCATAAAATTGGGATGCACAGAAGCACTGATATTTACCCGGTTAATCATCTCGTATCCTCCCCTGTGACGCCTCCAAGTATCCGAAATCCGTCCTTTCCATCAGAAGTGAACTCAATCACACCACCACCCAACCGCTTGTGTTTTAAGCCTTCCTTATGTTTCCCCGCGTCCAATAGGGCCATTCCCATGCTATGGTGTGTCTTACCGTCGTTTGGCTGGATCGCAAGTGCTTTCCTAAAACTTTTGATACCTTCTTCAAATTTTCCGATTTCCCAAAATGCTTGCCCAAGATTGGCATGGACTTCACTTAGGTCGGACCGGATAGCAAGTGCCCTTTTATAGCTTTGGATTGCTTCCTCTAGTTGGCCCATTTCTACGTGTGCATTCCCCAAGTTGCTGTGTGCTTCGGCGAACTCTGGTTTAAGCGCTATGGCCGTTTGAAAGCTATCTATAGCTTCTTGATGTCGTTCAAGGTCAAGAAACAAAGCGCCTAAGTCATTGTGCCCCTCAGGGAAATCGTGAGCATTTTTGACTACGTTTTGGAAGCTGTCCAATGCCTCTTCCACTTCACCTAGTTCTCTTAGCGTTTGGGCCAGATTATAGTGTGCCTCGGCATAATCAGGAGCCAAATGTAGTGCACGACGATAGCACGCAGAAGCTTCTTTTAGCCGTCCAGTTTCCCTGAATACGTTGCCAAGATTGCTATGAGCCTCAGCATATTCGGGCATCACCGTTAACGCTTGTTCAATTAGTTTAATAGCTTGGTCGCTGTTACCCATTTGATGAGATAGGACACCAAGGAGGTGCAAAGCGACAGGTTGTCCAGGTTCGGATTCTAGTATTCTTGCATATTCGTTTTTAGCCTCTGGAAGGCGACCAGACATGTGCAGTTGTGCCGCGTGGTTAATGGCCTGTTCGATGTAGTTTCCTTCCTGCGAGTTTGACATCTTGATCTGAAGGCGTCCTGTTTATCTAGTGAGTCTCGATGCGTAAAACATTCATGTTAACAACGTCATTCGTTCCAGAAATTGGTTTCGTTCCAATCGGTAAAAAGGCCTTAAATCCCTTGAGGTTGCTGTTGCCGTTGACCCAGATTCCTTCAGAAATCGGTAGTGCGCCCATTCTTTTCCCAATCGCCATATCGGGTAGGTTCGGGTCCTGTTGGTCCTCCTACCTCGGGCACAGTTTTCCCCAGGAATTGGCGCCGTTTTTGATGTGTGCACACTTTAGGAGCCTTTTCAGATGTCTCTTGGGCGTTTGATGTCATCTTAGTATTTTTCATTGTGTAAAAAGTCTACCATGGCAACTATTCGACAGGAAACCAATTTGGTCGGCTCGGCGTTCCTAATTTAATGTAGAGGAACGTGAAAGGCCGGTCTCACGGTCGTAAGTGCTTCAATAATACGCTACGTTGAAATTTTTGGGCAANCCAACCGCTATGGCATCACTCACAACGTCTACTCGGCTAGTTTCAGTGCAATTGGTAAATTCTGTACTTCGTCGGCGGAAGACCCTTGAAGAAGCTACCTCCAGCAACAATTTGTTCGCCTCACTCGGTTGTCGTGATCGTGCATTCGTCTGGTTACTTGTCACAACGTGTCTTCGGCGTCTTGGTCAAATTGATGCCCTCATTGCACGTTGTCTTAGGCGACCGCTTCCTGAAGAAGCTTGCCGCGTCAACGATCTCTTGCGCATTGGGTTAGTCCAAATCCTGTTTGTGGAAACCCCGGCTTACGCTGCTGTGAACAGTATGGTGTCTCTAGCAACGGGTGAACTCCATCGCTATAGAAAACTAGTAAACGCTGTGCTGCGTCGCGTAGTTAGAGAGGGGGCTTCCTGGACTCAATCTCAGGATGCAGCAAAGATAAACACGCCGGCATGGCTCTGGAAAAGCTGGTGTACTGCCTATGGGGATTCGTTAGCGCATCAAATCTCTTCTGCCCATCTAATTGAAGCCCCGCTGGATATCACTCCCAAGGTAGGGCCAGGTCCATTGCTTGAGTTGCTTGACGCGACTTTGTTGCCGACGGGTACACTTCGAATTAAAACTAGGGGGCCTGTATCTAATCGACCTGGTTTTGGAGAAGGTGATTGGTGGGTGCAGGACATGGCAGCGGGACTCCCAGTCTTGTTATTTGGCAACATTTCTAACCAGAGGGTTATCGACTTGTGTGCAGCTCCTGGGGGGAAAACAGCTCAATTGGTCTCCCGTGGTGCTGACGTCACTGCTGTCGATAGATCACCTTCACGACTAAATGTATTAAAAAAGAATCTGGCGCGGTTAAAATTGACCGCTAATCTGGTGAACGCGGATGTCAAAGATTGGCAGCCCTGCTTACCGTCCCAATACGTCCTATTAGATGCTCCCTGCACGGGTACCGGGACTATTCGTCGACATCCTGATATTGTGCACTTAAGGGGTCCCGAAGATGTGGATCGAGCAACAGCGATTCAAGATAGTCTCCTTGATTCGGCAGTGGAGATGCTGGCCCCTGGAGGCATCCTCGTTTTTGCGACCTGTTCATTGCAACCTGAAGAGGGTATAGACAGGGTGTCAAGTTTGCTTGCTCGGCGTTGCGATCTTGTACGTGTTCCTGTAACCCAATCGGACCATAAATGCCTCGATCCATTCATTACAGCAGACGGAGATATTCGAACTTTGCCCATATATATGGCTGAGCAAGGAGGGATGGATGGGTTTTATGCCACGCGTCTGAGGCGCTCGAATAAAGTTGATAGGTGAAAGATATGCGAAAAAAGGTGCAAATCGCCCCCTCAATTCTTGCCGCCAACTTTGCTTCCCTAGGGGAGGAAGTAGAGGCCATTACGGAAGCGGGCGCTGACCTAATACACGTAGATGTCATGGACGGCCATTTTGTGCCAAATATTACTATGGGTCCTGATTTTGTTCAGGCGCTCCGCCCTTATAGTGGGCGGCCGTTTGATGTGCATCTGATGGTTGCTCCTGTTGACCCTTTCATTAAACCCTTTGCTGATTCCGGCGCTGATATTATTACAGTCCATGTTGAGGCGGGACCCCATTTGCACCGAACGATTCAATTAATCAAAGAGTCGGGAAAAAAAGTGGGTGTTTCGCTCAATCCCAGCACNCCAGAGTCTTCAATCGCCAACGTCATCGATTTTGTTGACCTAATTCTAGTCATGTCTGTAAGTCCTGGCTTTGGCGGTCAGAAATTTATCGAGGGGCAACTCGACAAAATAAATCGCTTGAGAAACATGATTGATAATTGTGGCCGTGCAATCGATCTAGAGGTTGATGGTGGGATAAACTTTGAAAATGCGCCCAAGATCATAGAGGCTGGTGCTGATCTGTTAGTCGTGGGTACGGCTGCTTTTTCCGGAGGGAAGGAATCCTATGCCGACAACATTCGGCGATTACGTGGTGATGCTGATTGTTTATAAGTTGTGAAGTAAGTTATTTACCTAAACATCTCTTCGTAATTTAGGCGATAGCTGGAGTATTCGTTTGGTGACAAAAAGAATTCGTAGTGCTGTCTACGGGAGTCCTTTTTATCGGATGTCGCTCGTAGGTCGTACTCCAAATAAGCTCCAGNTTGTTCCCGAAGATCTTTGGAGTAGCCAAGCCGCACGTGCCGACGAACTATTTCACGGGCGATACATTTTTGCTGGAGAGGAAATTCGAAGTCCCGGACGGCCTCCTTGGATTCCCGATGGTTGTTCAGAAGATTGGATTGCCAGTCTGCATAGTTTTGAGTGGCTAAGGGCACTAAAAAACCACGGTGGNGTTGTTGCACAACGTTTGGCGCGTGCATTNGTGACAGATTGGATGGACGTCTGTGGANGCTGGAGGCCNTTAGCTTGGCGTCCTGACGTTTTGGGTCAACGTGTCGCCGCGTTAATATTGCATGCGCCATTTTTGACTTCTGATCCTAGCGATGAGTTTACCACGGCATTTTATCAAAGTCTTACGGCACAAACACGCCATCTCACGCGAGTGGTTGATCAAGAGGTTGGGGGATCACGCCGAATAGCTGCCATCCGAGGTTTGGTCTACGCGACATTGTGCTTATCAGCACCTGCACGAAATATTTCAAATGTACTTGCGTTGCTAGATCGCGAGTTGCGATCTCAAATTTTGCCGGATGGCGGCCATATCGAACGTTCTCCNAAGCAACAATGCCGTGTTCTTGGAGATCTGGGAGATGTCAACGGACTTTTGAATGCGGCGGATGTCATGGTTCCCCAGAGGTTGGTGGAAAGCCTGGATAAGATGGCGCCGATGTTGCGATGTCTTCGCCATGGTGATGGGGGCTTGGCCTGTTTTAACGGAAGTAGTGAAGGGAACGCAGATGTAATTGATAATGTCCTCAAGGTTTCCCAGACNGACGGGAATCCCTTGTACAANGCACCCTTTACGGGGTTCCAAAGGGTTACTGCAAATAAGACAACCGCGATTATGGATACCGGTTCGACTACTGCGCCGGAGGGAAACATATACGCCGGAGCTTTGAGCCTTGAAATGAGTGTTGGTAAGGAGCGTTTGGTTGTCAATTGTGGGCCTTACAGAGGGGGAGACAACGATTGGCGTCTCGCGTTGTGCGGTTCTGCAGCACACTCGACCGTTACCATAGATAATAGAGATTCCATTGATCAAAATAGTGGTTTGACCAGTCTGGCTGATGTCAATCGTGAGGAACAATCGGGTGCAGTATGGATTGATGCATTACACAAAGGTTACGAATCTATTCTAGGTTTGAGGCATCGGCGGCGTTTATATATGGATTCCGGTGGTGAAGGTNTGCGTGGTGAAGATCAAATTGAGTTGGTCCGAGAAGTGTCAACAGACGGGTTGCAANCTAGAGCATTGGTAGCACGGTTTCATCTTCATCCAAGCGTACGGGCATCGCTAATAAGGAATAATGACGCGGTACTTCTCAGGTTGCCTAGCGGTGTAGGATGGCAATTTCATGCGAAAGGGGGAGAGATCAGTCTTAATGAAAGCATCTATTTTGGTGACGGTGGGGTGCGCAGAAGAACCGAGCAAATTTTAGTGTCTTCCAGTATGACCACCGGTGTCCGAGTGCTCAAATGGGCGTTCCAGCGAATAGCCGCACCCACGTAGCGACGTCAAATTTTTGAAAATCGTCGACTGTACCCCAGACGGAATCTTAAACTCTCTTTTATCAAGCTAGGATGCTTTCAGGCTGGCAGGTATTTCTAAAGGCCGGGTTGGTGTGATGGAAGACAAATGTATAAGCATAGAGCCAAAATCATAGGTCTCAACGANTACAAAGTTTTGTAGAATTTACAGGAGGAATACCATGTTTGTAGAACAACGTACCTATACACTGGTGCCAGGTAGTCAGGCGGAATGGCTTGATAACTATGAGCAGTATGGGTTGGANGTNCAAAAATCGATTCTTGGCCACCTGGTGGGATACTTTTACACTGATTTTAGTGAACTCAATCAGGTAGTACATATGTGGGCGTATCAAAGTGTAGAAGATCGTGCAGTGCGACGGAAAAAACTTTTCGAAGATCCGAGGTGGTTGGAGTACCTTCCGAAGGTGCGCCCGTTGCTGCTCAAGCAAGAAAGTAAAATGCTTATCCCGGCGCGTTTTTCTCCTGTGAACTAGGAAATGGGATTACACCGGTGCAGTTTTTATGGTGGATGGTTCTAAGTCGTGGGACGCTGTTTGCTCGCGGCTTACAAAGATCGCCAATAAGGGCGGAACCATTAATAGTGTTAGTACCGCGGAAAGCGATAGTCCACCCACCACGACAGAGCCGAGGCCGCGATAGAGTTCCGAACCGGCACCCGGAACTAGCACTAGTGGCAACATGCCAAACACGCTAGTCAGCGTTGACATAAAAATGGGCCGAAGTCTATTACGCGTCGCCTCAATAATCGCGTCACGGACTTCAGCGCCGTCATTTCTTATGTGGTATAGCGTCTGATGGACCAACAAAATGGCATTATTGACTACAATGCCAACGAGTATGGTAAATCCGAGCAGTGTGAGCATGTCCAACGGCTGAAAATACAACAGGTTAAGGAGAGCTAGGCCGAGGACGCCCCCTGCCATAGCTGTTGGCACCGAGAGCATAATTATCGCGGGATACAGGAAGCTTTCGAACAAAACCGCCATCAATAAGTAGACAATAATAGCTGCCACAATCAGGTTTACCATCATAGCCTCAAAGGTTTGGGTTAGCTGATCGGCAGTTCCAGAAAGTCCNAGCGTGACCCCTGTCGGTATGCCGTCAGCCGAAAGCACATCTATGATCTGCGTCTCAACCAACTCAATTGCTTCTTCTAATGGCACGGATGGAGCGGGCATAATTTGAAGTGTCACTGTTCGCTCACGCTCTAGATGCCGAACTTCCGTCGGGCCGGTTGTCATTTGTATGTCCGCCAGCGAGCTAACAGGCAGAATACGTCCATCGCGGGTTACTACCGGTAAGTTTNCTAGTCCTTGTGTGCGATCAATTTTGTTTTCCAGACCGCGAAGTGTCAGATCTATGCGTCGTCCATCGACCGTAATTTCGGTTACGCGGAGGCCATCGTTAAATGCGTCGATACTTTGACCTAACGTGACTGCGTTAACTCCATTATCAGCAAGACGAACTCGGTCGGGGTAGAGGCGTATTTCAGGTGCCCCGAGTGCAAGGCCTGGTTTTGGCCGCATCTGATGCCCTTCAGAGCGGGGAAAAACACCCGCGACGACCCCGGCAGCTTTTTGAGCAACTGAAATCACAGATTCNAAATCGGATCCTGAGATATCCAAAGAGACCGTTCTTGCACCGCCAATATCTCGACTGAACAAACTAGGCTGATTAAAGAAGCCAAACGTCCCAGGCTCATCATATAGGGTACCAGTTAAAACAGGTATGAGTTCGGCGACACGAGTTCGGTCGACAGCGCCGGCACCAAAGAAAGCCATATTTGGGAGTGCTACAAAAAAGAAATTCCCAATCTTTGGTGGCTCGCCAGGTTCTGCAATTGGGCCTGTAACACTGGACCATAAATGACGGACTTTACCCTCAATCCTTGTGGCAATGTTGTTCATTGTGGCCAGGTTATATCCCGGAGGAGGCAGCATTACCCCGAAGATCAGATTGCGATTACCTTCAGGTAAATACTCTAATTTCGGGAGAAACAGATAGCTTCCGGTTCCCGTTCCAAACACAAGCGCTATCACAACTATTCCNGCCGCGAGTCGATTCCTGGTAATAAAACTGGTGTAGCGCATCAAAATCTTCGCAAAACCACTTGCTATGCTATCAATTACGGGTAGTGATATTCGTGATGCTGCAGGTCGGGCATCCCGCAGCAAACGTTTTGACAGTGCCGGAATCATTGTAATGGAAACTAAAAGGGACATCAGGACGGCCACTGAAATTGCGACTGCAATGTCCCTAAACAGTTGACCAGCTTCCAACTGCATTACCAAAATTGGTATGAAGACTANAACCGTAGTCAAGGCGGAGACTAATACTGCTGACCATACCTGTTGCGTTCCTTGGAGCGCAGCATCTCGAGCTGTCATTCCGTTTTCGCGATGGCGAAAGATATTTTCAAGTACTACGATTGCGGCGTCGACAACCATACCAACGGCAAATGCGATTCCCGCCAAGGAGATTACGTTGATAGATCTCCCCATCGCCGCCATAGCGACGAAAGAGGCCACTACGGAAACTGGGATTGCCATTGATATGATAAGGGTCGCCCTAAATGAGCGAAGGAAGCAAAGAAGGATGAGTACAGCAAATGAGCCACCAACGTATATATTTTGCTGAACAAGGGAAATTGCCGAGTTAATGTATATTGTTTCATCATACACTTGTGCGATCGCCAATCCGGCCTGGGGCAATGCGTACTCGTTCAGTTCTTCGATGGCTTGGTAGACGCCATCCATGGTTTCAATAACATTGGCTCCTGTTGCTCGCACCGCATTTATGGCGATTGCCTCGTCACCCAGAAACCGAATTTTGGCCCTCGGTTCCTTGAACGTAAACCTCACATCCGCGATATCGCCAATGGTTACTCTCCCGATACCTCCACGGGTTTCGGTGTCTGTGCTCGCAACCACAACATTTCGAACTTGATCAACAGTTTGAAGTTCACCTTCTGTACGAACGACGTATCGACGCTTTCCTTCCTCGATGTCCCCTGCAGAAATTGAAGCGTTTGCCAGTCTGAGAGCCGACACGACGTCAGGGACAGTTAGGCGATAGCGAGCTAGTTTGTCCGGATCGACGATGATCCGCATTTCGCTCTCGCTGCCTCCATAAACGTTGGTACGGGATACACCGGTGACCCGTTCCAGGCGGTCTTGGATTATATTTTCGGCGAAATCACCGTAGCTCTCTAGAGCCCTGTTATTGCCTGGTAGTCTGCTCAGTATGAACCAAGCTATCGGATTGTCTTCGAGGCCGGACGTATCTATTAGTGGTTCATTAGCTTCTTCAGGATAGCCAGTTATCTGGTTCAGTCTATTTGAGACGATTAACAGCGCTCTGTTCATATCGCTGTCGATCTCAAATTCTAGCGTGAGAGTGGCGCGTCCATCCTGCGACCTGCTCTCTAACTTGGTAATCCCTTCGATTCCTTTAACGACTTCTTCTTGGCGATTGACAACCTCGCGTTCTATCTCAACCGGAGAGCCGCCGGACCAATAAGTCGTCACCGTAATGACGGGTTTCCGAACATCTGGGGTCAATTGAATAGGGATGCGCTGCAGCGCTAGCAGGCCGAATATCAGGATCATGAGAACTGCCGCTACGACAGCAATCGGTCGCTCAATAGAACTTCGGATAAGGCCCATTTATTCTTCGCTTCCAAGTCGAATGGTTTGGCCAGGCCTTAGACGCTCATTTCCCCTTACCACTACCGTCTCACCTACTGTCAATCCGGAAAGAACTTCGAATCGAGCGCCAATGGCGTCCCCAAGTTCTACTGGGCGGATCTGTGCAGCGTTTTCGTCGTCTACAACATATACCAGTGACATCCCTTGACGCCTCAGTATTGCGTCTTTGTGAACGGTAATTGCGTCACGCGGAAGACCCAGCGGGAGAAGGGCATCAACTGATTCTCCCACTCCATATTTGGATCCTTCCATCAGTTCTGGGGTAAATCGTACTAGCCGAGTTCTCGATGCAGAGTTCTCTTCTGCACCAACCCCACGGACACTGGCAAAATGGGTGGTGCCATCTGTGGGCCGCACTTGAATTCGTGTCCCGGGGATCAATCCTGACACCCTATTGGAGGGAACAAATACTTCAATTTCGAGATTGGTGTCGTTAACAAGATCGAAAACACGGTCCCCGGTTTGAAGGTAGGACCCTATTTCCGTATAGCGTGCCCGTACTACGCCGTCGTAGGGTGCGCGTACCCGCGCGTTGATAAGATTCCCTTCCGCCAACAGTAACATTGCATTTTTTTCGGCAGACGCCGCAGCTGCCGCAATTGCTCCGGCCTCCGATTCGAATACATTCTGAATCGCTTCATCATGTCTAGCGGGGCTGTATGCAGCTGACTCCCTAATTCCTTCGATTCGGGACAATTCGTTTTGGCGTTTATTGTGGCGAGCGCGTGCAGCATTTTCTTGGGCTCTCGCTTGGTCTGATTTTGCCTGCGCCGCATTTCGTAAAAGGGTCATTCTATCAAGATCAATGACGGCTAAAGTTTGTCCACGTTGCACTCGATCTCCAACATCCACGTACATTTCAGTCACGGTTCCTGCAACTCTTGCTGACACTACGCCGGCCTGACGTGCAACGAACTGGCCTATAACCGGCTGAGTTTGCGACAACGGCTCCATCAGAACCTGATCAACTTCGACCAACGCTTCTTGTTGAGCCGACAAGGGGCTAACCCCGATTACCGTTAAGGTTGCCAAAAGCACGATTTTAACTGACGTTGCATTCATAAAAATGTGATCCTACGGACGTATACCTAGTTTAGATATCATTTTAGCTGGGCGTTATATCATATTTTCCCAGAATGTACTTGATCTTAACATTGGTAGACGGAAGGCCCCCCTAATAGGCAACTGGCAGTGGATCTAAGCTCCGCCACAAATACCAGACAGCGACCGACCTCCATGGACGCCATGGTTCTGCTTTGGCGACCATTTCTTCTTTTGACATAGAGGTTCCTTTGTTGAAATTCACGCGCATCGCTTTTTGGATGCCTAGGTCAGCAAGCGGAAGTACATCAGGGCGCATCATATGGAAAATCAAAAACATCTCTGCCGTCCAAGGACCGATCCCTTTAAACTGGGTCAACTGTTTAATCACGGCTTGGTCATCTAAGTTATGCCACTGTTGGGTATTAAGAGCGCCTTCCTTGAAATGATTTGCCAGATCATAAAGGTACAAAGATTTTTGCTTGGATAGCCCACAACCTCGTAGCCGCTTCCGACCCGCAGTTGCAACTGTTGTGATGGTTATTTCGCCCAGCTCTGCAGCCAATTTGTCCGAGACGCTCTGGGCAGCCTTTACGGATATTTGTTGCCCAATAATCGATCGGGCAAGAGAAAAGAACGCGTCTCCGCGTGGAACCAACTTCTCTGAGCGGTGACGTTTCAATATTGTTGCTAGGACCGGATCGGCCTTAATCAGATAACGCCGCGCCTTTGACCAAAAGGGCGGCGGAGAGGAAACCGGCAACGATGGGGTCTGCATTTCCATTGATAGATTTATTTTGACGTTGTCCTGACTACCGTACGATAACACGGTTGAACGTTTTGCAAAGGCTACCAAAATGGATATCGAGAAATTTAGGCAAAATGCGCACGAGTTGGTTGACTGGATGGCAGATTATTTACGTGATCTTGAAGAGTACCCCGTGCGCGCCCAAGTCTCTCCTGGCGAGATACTAAAGCAACTGCCTAGTAACCCGCCGTCAAGGAGTGACTCATTTGAAGAGATTTTTGATGATTTCCAGAAAATAGTATTGCCCGGCATGACGCATTGGCAGCATCCATCCTTTTTCGCGTATTTTCCCGCAAATTCGAGCCCACCGTCGGTTTTAGCAGAGATGGTTACTGCAACCATTGGTGCCCAATGTATGAGCTGGGAAACATCTCCTGCGGCAGCGGAGCTGGAACAGCGCATGATGGAATGGTTGCGGGAAATTATTGGGCTCCCATCCGAGTTCCAGGGTGTGATCCAAGACTCGGCATCCTCCGCTACCCTGTGCGCTATTTTGAGTGCGCGGGAGGTTGCAACGGACTGGCGAGTCAATAGGGCTGGTTTAAGTGGTGAACCGGATATGGTTGTGTACGGGTCTACGGAGTGCCATTCATCAGTTGAGAAGAATGTAAAAATAGCGGGTTTGGGGAAAAAGAATTTCCGTAAAATTCAGGTCACCGACACCTTCGCTATTGATACTAGGGCTCTTGTAGATGCTATAGAACGGGATAAGGCAGAGGGCCGTCTACCAATTTGTATGGTTGCTGCTTTAGGTAGCACCAGTTCTTCCGCGATAGATCCGTTGTTAGATATAGCGGACATTTGCAAACGCTATAGACTGTGGCTTCATGTTGATGCTGCCTGGGCAGGTTCTGCCTTAGTGGATCCAGAGCTTCGCTGGATGATTGACGGAATAGAGGGTGTAGATAGTTTTGTGTTCAATCCGCATAAGTGGTTGTTTACCAACTTTGACTGTTCGGCGTACTTTGTGCGGTCGCCAGATGCGCTGCTCAAGACTTTATCAATATTACCCGAATATCTGAAAAGTGAAGGTGGGGAGGCTGTACGAAATTACAGAGATTGGGGTGTGCCGTTAGGAAGAAGGTTTCGCGCGCTTAAATTGTGGTTTGTACTTCGCTCTTATGGAATAGAACAACTTCGAAAGATGATCCGGACTCATATAGACTACGCTCAGGAATTGGCTTTGGAGATTGGTGCAGAGAGAGATTTTGAACTCCTTGCACCGACACCTTTAGCACTTGTGTGTTTTCGGTATCGACCGACAAAGGTTGCAAGCCCGGTGGAGCTAGATTCCGTGAACGAGAGAATTGTTAAAGAAATAAATGACAGCGGAGCGGCTTACCTAACCCACACAAGATTGAATGGTGCGTATGCTATACGGATTTCGATTGGGCAGGCGGGTACTAAGCAGCATCACGTAAAAAATCTTTGGAGCCGCGTCAAGCAAACTGCTCGAGGTATCCGTCTAGTTGTTTAGTCAGTAGAGGGCTCGTAAAGCATAGTCATCAGGTGTCTTTAGGGATTCCACATTTTTCAGTATTTGGCCGGCAGCAAATACAGATCAACTCTACAACAAAGTTAAATTCGTTGTAAAACCGCTGGAAATAAGCAAAGTCCTTGCTGATTAGTGGGTAAAGAGGAAACCGAGAACAATGGCTGCTACACTTTCAACTGAATCTCGCAGAGCTGACTTCGCCTACGGGCGATGGCTTATCCGGAACCGCTGGCTTGTCCTATTATTGTCAGTGGTTGTGTTCTTGGTTGCTGCCTCTGGTGTACGGTATTTAGCGATGAATCCCGATGCACGAGTGTTTTTTAGCGAGGATAATCCCCATCTTCTGGCGCTTGAGCAGCTGGAAAACACATATGTCAAAACGGAAAACCTATTGTTTATCTTGGTGCCCAGGGATGGAGAGGTATTTACTCGGGATACCTTAGATGCTGTGGAATGGCTTACGGAGGAAAGTTGGCAAACGCCGTATTCAACTCGAGTTGACTCTATTAGCAATTATCAAAACATACGGGCTGAGGGGGATGACTTAGTCGTCCATGACCTCATCCAAGATGCCGCTCAATATAGTGAGGAAGAAATTGCTAGTGCGCGAGAAATCGCCCTGGACAGGCCAACACTGGCAGGACGGTTGTTGTCACATGACGTACATGTCACAGCGGTGCAGGTGCTTGTTATTAAGCCAGAGAAGTCGCTTAACGAAGTTCCTGAAATTATGGCCTTCGCTCGTGATCTCGAACAACGATTTGAGTCTAAGTATCCGAATATCGAGGTCTATCTGCAGGGCAGTGTTGCCATCAACATGGCTTTTGTTGAGATACCGATGAGAGATCTTCAAACTCTATTTCCACTGATGTTCCTATTTATACTGGCCATTGTAGGTGTTTCCACGCGCACTATTTCAGGCACCTTTGCAACTTTGATCGTTATACAAATGTCCGTGTTTGGGGCCCTCGGACTTTTTGGTTGGGCGAGAGCCGTGCTTGCGCCTTCGTCGGAGATATCTCCAATTATCATCCTAACCCTTTCTGTAGCCCACAGTGTTCATATTTTAACTAGTATGCGGCTTTCTATGCAGGAAGGTCTTGCAAAACATGATGCATTAGTCGAGGCATTACGAATAAACATGGCTCCAGTATTTATTACTAGTATCACTACTGCGATAGGGTTTCTTTGTATGAATTTCTCCGATGCCCCGCCGTTCAGATTGCTGGGAAATATTGTTGCGACAGGCGTCATGATCGCCTTTGTAATGTCCGTTACCTTGCTGCCGGCCTTGGTGTCCCTACTGCCAGCACGTGTATCTCAAGGTAGCGGTGTCGGAAGCCGAATGATGGACTCACTGGCAAATTTTGTAGTTGCATACCGAGAAAAACTTTTTTGGGGAACGGGTGCAGNGATAGTGCTGCTGGCTTTCGGGATACTGCGGATTGATCTGGACGATAACTTCTTGAAATATTTTGATCAGTCCGAACCTATCCGTGTCACATCGGATTTCACAGAGGCTAATCTGAACGGTCTACAGATGCTCCAATATTCCGTTCCGGCTGCTGATGAAGGTGGAATAGCAGATCCAGAGTATCTAAAAAATCTGGAGGACTTCGGACNCTGGTTTAAATCACAACCGAAGGTCACACACGTCGCAGCTATTACTGAAGTGTTTAAACGACTCAATCAAAGTATGAATGGGGATGACCCAGCGTTTTATCGTCTCCCTGAGGGAAGGGACCTGGCGGCCCAATATCTTTTGCTTTATGAGATGTCGTTGCCGTATGGGCTAGATTTGAATAATCAAATCAANGTTTCNAAATCAGCCAGTCAGCTAATGGTCTCGGTCAAAGACATTTCTTCGAAAGAAATACGGGAACTGGATGCTCGTGCACAGAAATGGCTATCGGCAAATATGCCAAAGGTGCATGCGCCGGGCACAGGGTTGTCAGTAGTTTTCTCCCATATTTCTGGTCGGAATATAGAGTCTATGCTCGCTGGCTCACTCACGGCCCTAGTTGTTATATCGATGATACTTATTATCGCCCTACGCAGCGTGAAGATTGGGTTTCTTAGTTTGGTTCCTAATTTATTNCCCGCAGCGATGGCCTTCGGACTGTGGGGTTACTTGCATGGCAACGTCGGATTATCCATAGCTATCGTACTTGCAATGACACTTGGAATTGTCGTTGATGATACGGTGCATTTTTTGAGTAAGTATCTTAGGGCCCAACGGGAACATGGCATGAACAGCTTTGAAGCTACGCGATACGCCTTTAGAACAGTGGGGGTCGCTCTATGGATTACTTCCATTACCTTGGTCACAGGTTTTGGTGCTTTGGCTATATCGAGTTTTAAAGTGAACGCAGATATGGGTATTTTGAGTTCTGTCACGATAGCATTCGCGTTAATTGCCGATTTTCTTTTCCTGCCACCGTTGTTGATGAAGCTTAGTAAGAATCGGGAATAGGACGTTCCAAAATGGCCTGGGAACGGCCTTCAGCCGCGGCTAGGTGCGAGTAATCCTATAGTTTGCTNGAACGGAAAGTGTCGGTTGCAGCAGGCACTTAGGGTTTATATACTCCGCGCGTTTGGAACGGCCGTGAGAAAAGGGGAGGGTGCATGGCCGCACGNAAAATGAATGGGAAAGTTAAGAAGGGTAAAATAAGGAAGCGGACGCGTGCGCCTCTGTCTTTGCCTTCGGATTACCGGCCCAGTTCTGATGAAGGGTTCATGAACCCATTGCAGCAGGAATATTTCAAACAGAAATTGATTGGTTGGCGGGAGGAAATCCTTGCCGAGTCGACGCAAACAATCATGAATCTGCGGGAGCAAACCGGGCAGGCGCCGGACTTAGGGGACCGGGCGTCAATAGAGACGGGGCGTTTGATTGAATTGCGAAGTCGCGACAGGGAACGCAAATTGCTATCGAAGATTGATGCTGCATTGCAGANAATCGACGACGGGAGTTATGGCTACTGTGAAGAGACTGGCGATCCAATCGGCTTAAATCGGCTGGAAGCGCGTCCTGTGGCAACGCTGACTATAGATGCACAAGAGCGGCACGAACGGATGGAAAAAACCTATACCGATGATTAGTGTAGCTAAAGAACGAACAACGTGGCAGCAGTTGGAAAACAAGGTTGATTGGTGACTCCAACCACCGGCACTGACAACTAGAGATATTTCTAGCGTGGAGTAAGAGCTAAATCGGGGATCGGAATGCCACGCTGATCACAACTCGCCCTCACACAGTTTGAGAGTAGGCAGGCAATTGTCATTGGGCCCACACCCCCTGGAACGGGCGTAATCGCCCCAGCGACGGCTATGGCCTCATCAAAGGCTACGTCTCCGACCAGTTTTGAGTCTCCGCTTGTGTTTTTTACTCGATTGATTCCAACATCAATCACTGTTGCCCCGGGCTTTAACCATGTACCACGAATCATCTCCGGTTGCCCGACGGCTGCGATTACTATGTCTCCACGCCGACACAGGTCTGGGAGATTACGAGACCGTGAGTGTGTAACGGTAACGGTACAATTTTCCTGGAGTAGCATCTGTGCCACTGGTTTTCCNACGATGTCGGATCTTCCAATTACTACGGCTTCTGCCCCCTCGAGGTTACCCAACGTTTCCTTAAGTAGAAGGANGCACCCTTGAGGTGTGCAGGGAGTGAGGGTGGCCCGCCCAGTAGCCAGTGCTCCTGCATTTATCGGATGAAAGCCATCCACGTCTTTGCATGGGTCGATGTGATCAATCACCATGTCTGGTTGTATGTGGTCCGGAAGGGGCAGTTGTACCAAAATACCGTTTACGGTTGGATCATCATTTAGAGTCGTTATTTGGCTAAGCAGTTCATGATGGGACGTATTCACAGGCAGTTGCTTGTGCAAACTCTTCATGCCGACAGCGCTTGTGTGTTTAATTTTATTGCGTGTGTATATTTGACTTGCTGGGTCGTCACCGACAAGAATTACTGCCAACCCGGGGCGAAGATTGTGTTCTTTTCCCAGGTAGGTTACAGCTTCCGCTACTGCGGCCCGTTGTCGGGCCGCCAAAGATTTTCCNTCGATCAACTGAGCCTTGGACATGGCCTGCTCCCAAAAACGGTTACTGCGAAGCGGATAACTTGTTATAGAAATTTGTCAACTGTATCTCTGCTACTTGCGCGAGGATGCTAGTCTGGATTAGCTATAACGCCAATAGTATTGGGGCGTAGCCAAGCGGTAAGGCAACGGGTTTTGATCCCGTGATTCCCAGGTTCGATCCCTGGCGCCCCAGCCACCACAAATAGTCACATCTACCAATCCGGCATGCCGTCGTCTTTGGGAAGATCTGTGTGCATGATGTCCCAGGGCTGGGCGCTTGCCACATAAATATCCCTGCTAGGTTTGTACCAACTCGGATCGTCGAGGCTTCCTGCATATATTACTCTGGCATTTGTATTGGCGCCGTTAATTAGAAACAGGGGGGAACCACACTCAGAGCAGAACGCCCGTTTCATCATATGCCCCTTGTCGGCCCTTTTTTCAAACCACCACGGTTCTCCCTTAAGGATAGAAAAACTAGAAGCTCTTACTACGACCGCTGCAAGGTAGGCGCCGCCAGTAGCTTGCTGACAATCGCGACAATGGCAATTCCCCATATATACCGGTGGCGCACTGCATTCGTATCGGATAGCGCCGCAGGCGCAACTACCTGAAAATGGAACCGNCATTTCCGGATCTCCTACAATNTGGCGTATGTTGGTGTAACCAAANACNTCTCNNTGANTNNGTCGGGTNACNNGCGNCANTNAATAAGNAAATTNNTGATCCGGATTATTAAACNGGCCGACNNCTNCTAAATGCTCNTCACNCGTGTGTAAAANTTGNNCCNTNGCTTAACNTAATTACTTGTTCCAGATCACNATTAGTGNTCTTCCCANGGGTCGTGCACNACAGGTGGGGGAAGCCACACNGTCTCNTACGTCTTCTGGAGTTCCTTCTCTTTGGCAATTTCGTCCGAAATACTCAATTTTGAATACTTTGCTTCGGTGGGACTAGACCAGCCACCCATATTCAGGTTAGCCGCCGACGGTATTCTTGGGGTAGCTTTCTTGCACTTAGGACACTTGATCTTGGGTTTCTCATTCATGCCGTGGCGTANCATATAGATCATCCGACACGGATCGCACATGTATTCATATGTTGGCATAGTCGCAGCACTTTCCAAAAACAGTAATGGCCGAGATAGAATCCCGGCCATTACCTGATTTTGCAAGCAACCGAAGTAGATCCTTAGGCAACCCTATACGTGGGCTGACCAAGTTCGTTCGTCGCTGATTCTAGGTTCCACAGGCGAGCCGCGTTGCCGCCGAGAATCTTGGCTTTAATCTCGTCGGTCAATTGCGGATAACCATAACCCTCGATCAATTCATCCGGGATCTGGAACCGGCGGAATGCATCAATTTGCCATTGCGGATTGCCCCACAGGAGGGAGTCGGTGCCCCAAAGCACGTAATCGGAGCCGAGGTTTGCGATCAGCGTGCCGAGCACGTGGGCGCATTCCATCGGTTTACTTGAGACAGTCGCCGCAAAAGTGGAGCCAACTTCACAATAAAGATTGTTCCGTTGGGGTTTGAAGCTCTTCAGTGCAGCCAATTCCTGGTGATACGGCCACGCGGAATGGAAAGCNATGAAGTTCAGGTCAAGGAAATCGTCACAGACTCTGTCGAAATCCTCAGCGTGGGCGTAGCGCGCCATGAACTGGCCAAATGGAATGCCTTTATGACAGCCGATATTTTTGATGCCCAACTCACGAGCTTTCTCCCACATCGGATACGCCAGTTTCGTGTCGTCAAACCACCAGCCTTTCTGNGGNGTGGAATCAAACGTATACAGCTTCAGNCCTGANGTGTCGTAGTNTTCGACGTAATNCTGCATGCGTTCCAGNGTCTCNGTGACACCCTGGTTNGGTGTNANGCCNCCNGCNAGCATNATNGTNCGATTTGGCCANTTTNCTTTGACTTCNGCNTGNTCTTCCATNGGGATCATGTCNTTNCCGCCATAATCCTCNCGGAACCCGAANGGATTNAANATNCCNACGTCGGTNTCACTACCNTCNAGCANNAGTTTGCCNTANTTCTCNACNGTCATATCAGANGTNCCNTTNGGAAGGCCCATNGCNTTNCCAAGNCCNTCNANCAGATCAACNAACCACATNCCNTGNTCNGTNGTNTTNACNCCNTTNANNTAGCCCTCTTNCCGGGTGCAAATGTGGGTGTGTTGGTCAACAACTGGCCCCATCCGCCCCTTGAGGTAGCTCTTAACCTCTGCAGTAGCGGCAATCTCGCGGGCTTCGGCTTGTTTCACATCAAAAAACTTCATGCCGGTGGCTGCGTTTACGGCCAACATTGCACCCGCAAAACCGCATGCCGAGCGGAAGAAGTCTCGCCGACCCACCTCGGTGTGTTCCGACATC
>PAVD01000078.1 GCA_002712985.1 Rhodospirillaceae bacterium | reverse complement strand
TTGCGGAAGAAACTCCACAGGACGGAAGTTGAGTATACCATCCGTCCATTATGCAACCTCCTGACGCACCCTAGACAATGCAGAAACATAAGGGTGGGTCAGTCAACAAATATGAAAAAGTCATGGAACCCAAGGGTTACCGAGTCTATCAACGGTTTTCGAGACCGCCCCGTTCGACCACTCCGGCACCCCTCCCCGTTTCCTTATTTTGGCTGGCGAACAATAGTTGAAGCGATCTTGGTGGGCAAGTTGATGAGGACCTAGTCGGACTACTCTCAAGTTGGTTGACACTTTGCCGCTCCAAGTTATATTGCAGCCCTTCCTGCATATTTGGCATGCGATAGAGTATTAGGGCTCAAGAGGCTTATGTACGCAGTCATAAAAACCGGTGGTAAACAGTATAAGGTCGCTGAAGGAGATGTCCTCAGGGTTGAGAAATTGTCTGCGGACGCAGGCGAAATGATTTCATTTCAGCAGGTCCTGATGCTGGGAGATGATAAAGGCTCGACCGTTGGTAGGCCAACCGTTTCTGGTGCAGAAGTAACGGCAACAGTTCTGGAACAAGCGCGTGANGATAAAGTCATTGTCTTCAAAAAACGGNGGCGTCAAAATTCAAGACGCAAAAATGGACATCGACAGAGTCACACAGTCTTACGCGTAACTAAGATTTCTGCTAAGGCCACTGCGAGTAAGAGTAGAGCTAAGAAACCGTCTGCAACGGAAAAGGACGGGAAAGTGGAGGCTTCGAGCGCTTCCAAGAAGGCAGCATCTGAGGAATAAGTTATGGCGCATAAAAAAGCGGGTGGTAGTTCCCGAAATGGTNGAGACTCTGAAGGTCGTAGACTCGGAGTAAAAAGATATGGTGGAGAAAACGTTGTGCCAGGAAACATCATTGTTCGGCAACGAGGAACNAAGTTCCATCCTGGGGACAATGTTGGTATTGGTANGGACCATACNTTGTTNGCCTTAATTCAAGGTCATGTTGAATTTCAAGTAAAAAAAGGTGGGCGGACGTTCGTTTCTATCGAACCTACAGAGTAGGTTATAGCTGCAGCGTAATTGGACTTCTTGGCATCGNATCTTTTCGGCTTGCTGATTTTTTGATGGTGCNNGGCCAAACGGGGCCAGCGAATGAAATTTCTTGATGAGACCAAAATCTTTGTTAAGGCTGGTGACGGCGGGAACGGNTGTGTCGCATTCCGNCGTGAAAAATACATTGAATTTGGCGGTCCCGCAGGAGGGAACGGGGGGCGAGGAGGGGACGTTTNAGTTGAGGCGGTNGAAGNTCTTAACACCCTAATAGATTATCGGTATCGCCAGCATTGTGCTGCAAAGCGCGGCACCGATGGCGGTGGTCGGGACCGGGCCGGAGCACATGGTGCAGATCTCGTTCTACGAGTGCCTGTTGGCACTCAAATTTTTACCGAGGATGGAGAAAGGTTAATAACCGATCTTGAAAAGGTAGGTGAGCGNCGGTTGGTGGCACGNGGCGGNCATGGTGGTCGTGGNAATNCCGCTTTCAAATCTTCGACAAACCGGACACCAAGGGAATCAGAGTCAGGAGGGGATGGGGAGGCNCTTNGTCTGTGGCTAAAGTTGAAATTAATAGCAGATGCTGGCTTGGTGGGGTTACCCAACGCTGGAAAGTCAACTTTGCTTGGGGCCTCTTCTAGAGCTAGGCCGAAGATCGCGGACTACCCATTTACGACGCTTCATCCTGCACTTGGTGTAGTCGCACTGGACGATGAGGAATTCGTGCTCGCAGACGTGCCGGGTCTTATTGAGGGCGCACATACCGGACGTGGTTTAGGATATAAGTTTTTGGGGCATGTCGAGCGATGTGGTGTGCTGCTCCACGTAATTGATGTCATTCAGGAAGATCCAGTCAAAGCCTACAATCAGGTAANAGAGGAATTGNTGGCATATGGTTCTGTATTAAGTGGAAAGAAAGAAATTGTAGTTTTGAACAAATGTGATGCAATTTCGAGTGAACTAGTNGCGGAAAAGCATCGTGATTTGAGCACACATGTTTCCTCTCCGGTTTTTGCTATTTCGGCAGTGACTGGNATGGGAATTACTCNTGTCTTAAGGGCTGTACTAGGCGCAGTGAAATTAAATCGAAAAGACATGGATTCATCCGTTGGGGTATAGTGACGACCATGACGAAAAGACTTTTGGTAAAAAACTCTCACAGGGTCGTAATAAAAGTGGGATCCAGCCTTCTTATTGAGGGGGGAAAAGGGNAGGTTCGTCGTCATTGGTTAGANAGTCTCGCCGACGATATTGCNTCGCTCCGCNCAAAAGGTTGTGANGTAATACTAGTATCTTCTGGGGCCATAGCTGTTGGGCGCGCGCACCTCGAAATGAGGCGTAGCGTTTTGAAATTAGAGGAAAAACAAGCTGCTGCCGCAGTTGGTCAGATTCAATTGGCCCACATCTATCAGGAGATACTGAAAAAACACGAACTTACTGTCGCTCAGTTGTTGTTGACGCTTGGTGATACTGAAGAACGCAGACGCTATTTGAATGCTCGCAACACTATGAAGACGCTTCTTAGGTGCGGTGNAATTCCGCTAGTAAACGAAAATGATACAGTNGCNACAGAAGAAATTCGCTTNGGNGATAACGATCGGCTCGCTGCCCGGGTAGCGGAGATGGCGGGTGCAGACTTACTGGTGTTGTTCAGCGATATAGATGGATTTTACACTGCTGATCCAAATCGTGATCCATCAGCGCGCCGAATTGAAACAGTGCACGAAATCACTCCGGATATAGAGAAAATGGCAGGCATGAGTCAATCGGATGTCGGTTCAGGGGGTATGGTCACCAAGCTTCAAGCGGCAAAAATAGCGGTCAGTGCGGGGTGTCATGTTCTCATTGCACAGGGGAGTGAACAAAATCCGGTAGCGGGCTTAGATCGGGGTGCGCCATATACATGGTTCGTTGCACCGCAAACACCTGTGACTGCAAGAAAGCGATGGATTGCAAATAATCTTAAGCCTGTCGGACGCGTAACAGTGGACGCNGGCGCCTTAGTTGCGCTTCGTGCTGGAAAAAGTCTACTCCCCCCGGGAGTGCTGGCTGTTGATGGGAGTTTTCAACGCGGAGATGCAGTGTTGGTAGTTGATGAAGACGGCGCACAGATTGGCTTAGGTATTAGCGCATATTCCGCGTTAGACGCTCGACGTATTCTTGGTCACAAAAGTGGCGAAATCGCCAGAATACTTGGTTATCGTGGTCGAGAGGAGCTGATACATCGCGACGACCTGGCTTTGTCGTAGGCGGAAGTAGGGGTAAAATAGACACTCACGAAAGCGCGGAAAATATGAGCACTGAAAATATCGTCAATCTTATGCAGGATTTGGGAAGGAACGCGCGAAAAGCAGCATCTGATCTTGCTTGTGTCCCAGACGCAAAAAAAGTAGTGGCTTTATCTAGTGCGGCTACTTTTATTCGCCAAGGCTGCGGAAAGATCCTTTTGGCTAATCAGCAAGACATAGAAGCGGCTAAGGCCAATGGCGTTGCTTCGGCTTTTATAGATCGTCTTTTTCTTGATAAGGCACGCGTCGAAGACATAGCCCAGGGGCTAGAGGCTGTTGCGTCCCTGCCGGATCCAGTCGGAGAGGTGATAGGTGATTGGCATCGTCCCAATGGGCTGCACATCAGGCGTGTACGTGTGCCATTGGGTGTGATCGGTGTAATTTATGAATCCCGCCCTAACGTGACTACTGATGCAGGCGGGCTATGTATCAAGTCAGGCAATGCTGTCATTCTTCGGGGCGGGACCGAGAGTTACAACTCGTCGGCAGTTCTTGCCGAATACTTGGTACAAGGAATCAAGGAGGCTGGTTTGCCAACTAGCAGCGTACAACTTGTGCCAACCCGTGATCGTGCAGCCGTTGGGGAAATGCTCTCAATGGCAGAGCACATCGATGTCATTATCCCTCGTGGCGGACGTTCATTAACAGAAAGGGTTACGAGGGACAGTAGAATTCCAGTCTTTAAACATCTAGACGGAATATGTCACGTTTACATTGATAGCTCGGCAGATCTGAAAAAAGCGGTGGATATCACTATAAATGCGAAGCTGAGACGAACAGGTATATGTGGTGCTGCGGAAACCCTCTTGGTTCATAAAGATACAATAGAAACTGTATTACCTGAAATTATAGAGGGTTTAATAACTGGAGGTTGCGAGGTGCGGGGAGATACGGTGGTTCAATCGCTTGATGCCCGGGTGCGCCCTGCCACGGAAAAGGATTGGGAGACAGAATATCTAGCTCCTATTATTTCCATCCGTACCGTCGAGAATTTAGACCAAGCAATTTTCCATATCGGCCGATATGGCTCTGATCATACAGAAAGTATTGTTACTGAGGATGAGGCTGCGGTTGACGAATTTTTTGGCCGCGTCGACAGTGGTATTTTGCTGCACAATGCTTCCACGCAATTTGCGGACGGTGGTGAATTTGGTATGGGCGCAGAGATTGGAATCTCCACCGGTAAATTGCATGCGCGCGGACCGGTTGGCGTGGAGCAGTTGACCACCTACAAATATCTTGTCCGCGGGCAAGGGCAGGTCCGGCCCTGACTGAGCTTTCACATTTATTGAGTGCATTGCCGCATCGTGCGGCTAGAGTGGGACTACTGGGTGGTTCATTTAATCCGGCTCATGCAGGCCACGTGCACATCAGTCAGCTAGCAATAAGTAGACTATGCGTTGATCGAATATGGTGGTTGGTCTCTCCGCAAAATCCTCTTAAGGAGCGGGCGGCTATGGCACCATTAGAAGCCCGCTTGCTACGTGCGCGTTCTGTTGCGGGAACTGGCCGGATAGATGTGAGCAACCTAGAAACGGAGTTGGGAACGATTTATACTGTTGATACAATTAGGTCACTAACGAGAGTATGCCCACATATAAAATTTGTGTGGATAATGGGGGCTGACAATCTCAGTCAGGTATCAAGATGGAGGCAATGGCGTCTCTTGTTTCGGAGCCTACCCATTGCGATTTTTGACAGGGCTGCCTATGCTCGTGGCGCGTTAGTCTCCCAAGCTGCGAGAGAATTTTCCCGTTCCCGTCTTGCGGCTCGGGCGGCGAGTTCTTTGGTGTATAACAGGGCTCCAGCCTGGGTATTTATTAAATCACTATTGCACCCTGACTCAGGAACTTGTCTTCGGAGCCGAGGATTGTGGGATTGTTGATAACAATTGTGGCGTGATTTACCGTGTGCCGGATTCGAAAAAGGGGGGGACTATTCCTAGGCTAAGGGACGCTAAAACGTCGGAAAATGTGTGTGGGTTGATAGAGGCAATGCTTCAGGACGATAAAGCTGAGGATGTTACCGTTCTGGATCTTATTGGGAAAACTAGTATAGCTGATCATATGATAATCGCCAGTGGTCGGTCGGCGCGGCACGTAACTGCTATAGCAGATCATATTATTGATCGTCTAAAGGAAGCAGGTGTGGATAATGTGTCAGTTGAAGGGCGACAACAGGCAGATTGGATACTTCTAGACGTGGGTGATGTTATTATTCACCTTTTCCGTCCAGAAATACGAGCATTTTACAATTTAGAAAAAATGTGGGCCGTTCCACTACCTGAAAATATATCTCGTTAGTTCCGCAATAAAACAGTGCAGAAATGCTAGCAATAGTGATTAAGCATTTATGATGGATACAAAGGATCACCGCCCCGTATTGTTATGTATTTTGGATGGTTGGGGATCCAGTGCGCGGACCGAGGGGAATGCCATTTTTTTGGCACATACGCCGCATTGGGATCGCATTTGGGCAGAAAACCCTCATTGTTTGCTGCAGGCNTCCGAAGGTCACGTTGGTTTACCGATTGGTCAAATGGGTAACTCGGAGGTCGGTCACATGAATATAGGTGCTGGTCGGGTGACGGTTCAGGACTTGCCAAGAATTGACCAGGTTGTTGCTGCCGGAGAGTTGGTCAATATTACGGCACTCAAAAAACTGATCANGAAGCTTTCTGCAAGTGGAGGCGTATGTCACTTAANGGGTTTGATTTCAACGGGAGGTGTCCATTCTCATCAAAGCCATATATTGGCTCTTGCACAGGTGCTCAGTTCAGAATCTGTGGGAGTGAGGATACATGCCTTCCTTGATGGTCGCGACACGCCACCGAACTCAGGCCTCTTCTATTTGCAGAAGCTGAAAACGGAGATAGAAGGGCTACATAATGTTAAAATCGCTACGATTAGTGGACGGTACTACGGTATGGATAGGGACCAACGGTGGGACCGTATTGAGACTGCTTATAGAGCTATTGTATCTGGAGACTGCCGCCGCGTANCTTCTGTGCTCGAAGGCNTAAAGGAAAGTTATTCGGCACAGGTTGGCGATGAGTTTGTAAGGCCTATGGCCGTCGATGACTACACTGGAATGAAGGANGGGGATGGCTTGTTGATGGCAAATTTTAGGGCAGATAGAGTACGGCAAATTATGCTGGCCTTTGTTGACCCGACATTTAATAATTTTCCCAGATTGCCTCATATCAAATTTGCAGCTCGGATCGGGTTGACCCACTATTCTGAGCAGATCTCCCGCTTCGTAGATACTATGTTTCCGCCCAGAATGCTGAGAGATACTTTGGGGGAAGTGGTTTCTAAAACGGGATTGCGGCAACTTCGCATTGCTGAAACAGAAAAATACGCNCATGTNACATTTTTTCTAAATGGTGGTCGTGAAGTGTTGTATCCGGGTGAGGAACGTATCTTAGTGCCCTCTCCAAAGGTGGCCACTTATGATCTAAAACCAGAAATGTCTGCCGTGAAATTAACAAAAAGGTTGCTTGGAGCTATCNACAGCGGCCGGTTTGGCCTAATAGTCGCGAATTTTGCCAACGCAGATATGGTGGGTCACACAGGGAANATTGCTGCAGCTTGTAGGGCAGTTGAGACGGTTGATTCCTGNTTAGGATCTATAGCTGAAGCAGTGCATGAGCGAAATGGAGTGATGGTAGTAACGGCTGATCACGGAAATGTTGAGCAGATGCTCGACTCCGATTTAAGTGAACTTCATACCGCCCATACTGTTAATCCTGTGCCGCTGGTCGTACTTGGGGTTGAGAAGATGGAAGTTTTGAATGGCACGCTTTCTGATGTAGCTCCAACGATACTGGATTTGATGGGATTGCCGATACCTGGCGCCATGACAGGGAAAACTTTGTTTGCAAGCTCTATTTACAGGTGAAACATCTATACATTCTGTATATCAAGCGGACCAATAATACGGTTTGTGTGTATAGTTTTATTTGCACTTCATGGACTTGGGTCAGCACAATCGGCGGATGAAGATCCTCTATTGTCAGATCCATATAACGAATTGAAGTCTCTCGCCGATGAACTAGAGGTGCAACAAGAGCTAACAATCGACTTAGAGATACAAGCTGATACGGTGTCTCAACATATTATCGAGTTAAGCGATAAAGTCACAAAACTCACCAGCACCATACAAAGCCGAGAGGCAGAGATTCGAAATCTCACTGATGACGTTACATATCTTCAAGNCGCCTATGAAACAAATCNAAAAACGTTAACACAATATAGCAAACATATCAGGGCTTCTATCTCGGGTTTGGTGCAACTGCGGAGAGGTCCACCAGTGATATTAGCGTTCCTACCAACCAAAGGTACTAAGGTTCACCTCCGCGTCGCTAGCCTTTCCGTTGTCTTAAAGGCCTTGGGCGACGAGTCGGAGAGAATATCAGATGTATTGCGTAGAACCGAGTCTCTGCAGAGGACATACGGCCAACAACAGGCCAATTTGGTTGAAGAGAAACGTACCGTAGAAAAAGAGCGATTGGAATTGGAAACCCTGCTGCATCGGAAATCAAGNCTGCAGGCAGTTATTCGTTGGGATCGTATAAAAATTGCNGAAGAGGTAGTTCGCTTGGCATCGAGATCAGCTGATCTGGAAGAGTTGATAGATGTNCTAGAATCTGCCNCTGNTCGTGGGATTGGGAATAAACCNCTACTTACCGATAGGGAAACGGGAGAGCACCAGTCCCAAAGTATCAATGATTCGCCAATTGCGTTGGCTTTGCCAGAAAAGGGTAGCGTCCCTTATCCAGTTTCGGGTTCCATCATTCGTTGGTTTGGAGAGAAACTTGAAAATGGCATGCCTAGCCAGGGTATTTTTATTGAAGCTGGAAGTGAGACATACGTTACTGCACCATTTGAAGGCCGTGTGGTTTTTTCTGGTGANTTTCGAACATACGGTCAACTATTGATCATCAAACACGGCGGAGGATATCATAGTTTACTTGCCGGTTTTGCTCGCATCTATAGTGTGGCCGGTAACTTTGTTGTGGCTGGTGAACCGGTCGGGGTGATGGGAGGACATGAAACGCAGAGTACTGTGCTCTATATTGAAGTTCGCCTGGACGGTGCACCCATTAACCCTAAGGGGTGGTTCGAGAATATAAATCGGAAGGTTAGCGGATGATTCGGTATATTTTGGTCGNAACGATAGGAATTTTAGCCTTTNCAACTTCGCTGGATGAAGTGAGGGCAGTAAACTCTGAAACCTATCGTCAACTTAATATGTTTGGTGACGTGTTTGAGCGTGTTCGCTCTGAATACGTTGAAGAAGTAGACGAGTCTGAGCTAATCGAAGCAGCTATTCAGGGAATGTTGAGCTCGCTTGATCCACACTCCACCTTCCTGAGTCCAAAAGCTTACGGAGAAATGCAAGTACACACCCGTGGTGAGTTTGGTGGATTAGGCATTGAGGTCACTATGGAAAACGGTCTGGTAAAAGTGGTATCGCCAATTGATGATACGCCNGCTCATCGCGCGGGNATTATGCCNGGNGATTTAATAGTTGGNATAGATGGAGAACNGGTCTTTGGGTTGACGCTTGGAGAAGCAGTGGACCNGATGCGTGGTGCTGTTAATTCTAAAATCGTAATTACTGTGCAACGTGAGGGTGTAGATCAACCTTTTGAAGTGACAATAGTGAGGGATATCATCCGCATCCAATCTGTAAAATCTCGGGCCGAAGGGGATGTGGCCTTCATCCGTCTGACCTCGTTTACTGAGCAGACTGACTCGGGGTTAGATAAGGCGATGGATAATCTACGTGAGGAAATTGGGGATGACCTCAAGGGGGTGGTTCTTGATTTGCGTAATAACCCCGGAGGTTTGTTAGATCAAGCCGTGGCGGTATCAGACGCTTTTTTAGACAAGGGTGAGATTGTGTCAACAAGAGGTCGCGGGAGTAGAGCCGGGCAACGTTTTAATGCAAGATCGGGAGATATTGCCGCAGGCTTACCATTGGTCGTCCTTATCAATGGAGGCTCTGCATCAGCATCGGAAATTGTGGCTGGTGCTCTACAAGATCATCGNCGTGCCATAATTCTAGGCACTCGTTCTTTNGGAAAAGGCTCGGTGCAGACGGTCATTCCCTTACCAGGAGAGGGAGCCATGCGCCTGACGACGGCACGCTACTACACACCTTCTGGGCGCTCAATCCAGGCACTGGGTATTGAGCCGGATATCTTTGTTGAAACCGGAACNATCCAGCTGAGCTCTGACGCCANGCNTCGGCGTGAGGAGGATTTGNGAGGTCGTTTGGACTCCGAACTCGAGGATTCAGATGTGGCTAACGTCGAGGATACGTCCACTGTGCAGGCTTCGGAGGAAGAAACTCAGAAGGATTATCAGCTACAGCGAGCGCTAGATTTGATTCGTGGAGTCGCGTTGTTTGAGAACAGTATATCCTAGAGACAGGATCAGTATAATCTTGTGATCAAAGTCGGACCGAGCTGAAGGTATCTGTATTTCCATGAGGGAAAGACCCAGCTATCGGCGTGGCGTGGGAATAATGCTGCTCAATTCAGAAAACTTAGTTTTTGCAGGTCGTCGCATAGGGTTGGATGTTGAGGCATGGCAGATGCCACAAGGAGGGATCGAGGGCGACGAAGCACCTGATGCTGCTGCAATGCGAGAGCTGAAAGAAGAAGTCGGAACAAATGATGCTGATGTACTAGCTGTAACTCGAAAATGGCTGACTTATGATCTTCCCGCCCGATTATCACGGAAGGTATGGGGTGGGCAGCATCGTGGGCAACGCCAAAGATGGTATGCTATGCGGTTCCGAGGGCGGGATGAGGATATTAGCCTTGATTCGTCCAGGCACACTGAGTTTTGTGACTGGCGATGGATTTCACATACGAATATGTTGGCGGCGGTAGTGAGTTTTAAACAGCCATTATACGCTGAGGTGTTTGAAGAGTTTAAAACTATCTTGAATGC
This sequence comes from Rhodospirillaceae bacterium, assembly GCA_002712985.1. Taxonomy (GTDB): domain Bacteria; phylum Pseudomonadota; class Alphaproteobacteria; order UBA7887; family UBA7887. The sequence goes on along the minus strand of PAVD01000078.1, from coordinate 19,121 downwards.
TTAGCACGTATACCGCGATACGGTAGATGTAATTTATGATACTAGTGGTTTAGTTACTAATATGTTCTATATGTGGTGGTGAAGGAAGGAAACACGAAAATGGCTGAAGTGTTTACGATCGCAAAATTCCGAGATGTTTCGAATGGTTTACAAGCAGGTCAGTTTGATGTCGGAGAACGTAAACGTGCGGGCAGCATAGAGGATCTTGATCCTATCTATAAAGAGTTGCTTGATAAACCGGTAGTCATGACTCTTGCCGTTATAGGGCCAGATGGTAGGCCAGGATTGACGCCAATGTGGTGTGATTACGAGGGTGACCATATTCTAGTTAACACGGCATCACAAAGGCCCAAATGCCAGTGGATACGGAATAATCCGCGCCTCACCATCTTGTTGGTAAACCCAGAGAATCCCTATCATTGGATGAGTATCAAATGTACGGTGGCTGAGGAGGTCCACGAGGACGACGATCCAAATGTCACAAAACAATTGGATAAAATTTGGACGAAATATACTGGTAACGAACCTCCTTACGGTTTACGAGATCCATCGATCGAAGAAAAGAGGGTGCTGTTTAAATGCCGCATCGATCGTATAGCGACTTTCGGACAGCCGTAATTGTATTCTCGCTAGCTGTTTGAGGGTCGGGACAACCAGATAAAGTTTTATTGTTTATGAAATAAACGCTTTCGTAGCCATCAGCCAAATTTCTGGTTTCTATCGAGAAGCTCGTTGGAGAAGAGGGCGTGCCGCAAGCATTCCCCCGACCATGGATGCCAGGAATAGCCAGCTTTTTGGAGATCCATAGACCAATGAGGCGATGGCTGGTCCAGGACAAAAACCTACAACGCCCCAACCGATACCGAAAATCAGTGCTCCAAAAATAAGTTTGCCATCCATCGGCGATATTGAAGGCGCTGGAAATGTACCTCCAAATAGGGGTTTCGGCAGCGTCATCACAAGTGGAAATCCAACTGCGGCAACACCAACGGCCCCTAACATGACTAAGGCGAGGCTTGGATCCCAGTCGCCAGTCAAGTCCAGAAATGCCAGCACTTTCGCGGGATTAACCATCTGGGATACGCAAAGGCCTAAACCAAATAGGGCGCCCGAGAAAACTACCAAGATTATTCTAGTCATCGATCAGTCCTACAACATGTGGCGGAGTACAAAAACAGTTATAACTCCCGTGAACATAAAGCTCATGGTTGCGGCAAACGACCGTAAAGAGCGTCTCGCTAGTCCGCACACCCCGTGACCACTGGTGCAGCCACCACTGATTGCCGTGCCGAAACCAGTAAGAGCGCCACCAACTATGATAGCCAACGAAGAAGCTTCAAGAGTGATGGAATTCTCTATTCCTGATAACCATCGATAAAAAAGAGAGCCTCCAATCAATCCCATAAGGAATAAAAACCGCCAATCAATATTTTTTACTGCGGAAGGGTTCAGAACCTCCCTAACAATGCCACTAATACCTGCAATTTTTCCATTCGTTGCCACCAAAAGTACGGCAGAAAGGCCAATTAGGATTCCACCCAACAATGCTGAAGCAGGTGTAAAATTATATATATTCATAAATAATCTGTTTCTGTAGGGAGCTTCACGGAAACCAGTTTCATTTCTTTCATCTGCGTGGCGAATAGTTTGAGGGCAAGAGAATCATGGAATGCATTTCCTCTATTAAAGGGCCTGCATAGTCAAGAAAGTCCTTCCATACCGGATCTACTTGTGATTTGGCTCTTGCTTCCATTCGTTCCTGCCAACTTTTGTATGCCCAGAGATGTGTAACCTCATTTGGATTAGGGAACTTGTTGATCCATAGGCCCAGATTTTTGGAATATTTCTCTCTGGTTGGCATGGCTTCTTCCATTCGAGAGGCCCATTCAGCCGCTTTCCCTGGTTTCAATCGATAAGTGCGAAGTTCGTGGAAATTTTGATCTCCTTCTGGATATTTCATGTCAAAAACAGGCTGTAGGATGCGAATGTCCTGTTTAAGAATGTGTGGTCGAATAAGCGGAATATATTCTTCTTGCCATGCCGCTAGGTCGGCAAGCTCGGTGCGGAGGCGTTGCATCTCATTGAGGCTGTCGAATTGCCACATATGAACATACTGATTGAGAATGCCAATTTCACTAGACCAGTGTCCCTCGAGTTTTCCGTATTTATCGCCACCTCGAATCTGTCGTGCGACGGTGCCGCTTGCTTCAAGTGCTTTGGGGACGGTGCCGGGTTTGAGAGTGTATGTCCTAAGCTCATGAATCATTTAGGTTTCCTAAGTATGTTTAGCAATAATATTTATGTGCTGTATTCAAATATCAAAGAAACTTGGAGAAGTTTCCCACTCCACGTTCTCTACTCACTGCCCTCTGTCTGTTTTTGAGGGCTGGTCGGAGGTTCCCTTTCCAAGAATTCTTGTGCAGCAGCGCCCATAGTGGTGAAAATTGCGCCCATATCGATCAGTTTCTGGATGAGTTTCTCTAAAATGATCATTCTATGACCACGACCAATTACGAATGGGTGGAAAGTATAGGTAAGTACACCCCAAGTCTCGGTTTTACGCATAAAACTAAAGTCATCTACCCAGTTTTTGAGGACATTTTCAGCAATTGATAAGCCCGGCAAAATCGTTGTTTCTGTACGGACAAATTCAAAGTATGGGTAGTCGTCAAGCGTCCAGCTAATGGGCATTTCTATGAGATCAGTTTTTGGGCCGAATTGTAGTACGCCGTCTTGAGCTATTTTGTCCTCGTACCGTGCCCTATATGGATGATGGTCGTTACCCATCATGCTACTGTCGTAGAGAAAACCATGTTTTATTAAGAGTTGAATCGTATGGGGACTTAAATCCCATGAAGGCGACCGATAACCCTTTACAGAAATCCCAGACAAGCGTTGTATTGCATAGTTTGCGCGCTCCAGATCAGTGTCCTCTGTGGTTGGGGTCAGTTTAGTGGGTGGTGTGTGGGTCCATCCATGATTTCCAATCTCATGACCTGCGCCCGCAACGCGTCCACAAATCTCCGGATAGGTACCAATCGTAACACCCGGAATAAACCATGTAGTGTGTATATTGTATTTCTCGAGAAGTGCTAGGATTCTCTCCGCGCCAATTGCACCGAATTCGCCTCTAGACATTGGTGTGGGCGTGGTAAGACCACGTGCGATCCAGCCAGAAAAAGCGTCAAAATCAAAACTTAAACAAACAAGGTGACGTGTCATGTAGGTAAGCTCGTTTGCCTGAATATCTCAATGTACTACTTAAAAAAATTAGGTTAGGAGCTTTCTAATTGCTTCTATAATTTTGTCTTGCGAAGGAATAGCCTGCCGTTCAAGTTCATCGTTATAAGGCATTGGTGCATCTGGTGCTCCTAAGCGTGCAATCGGTGCATCTAGATAATCAAAGGCATGTTCAATGACAGTAGCGGCCACCTCTGCGCCAAAGCCCCCTTTTGTCCATGCTTCATGTACGATAAGAAGTCGATTGGTTTTGTGAACGGATGTAATGATCGTATGTTCGTCGAGTGGTCTCAATGTGCGGGGGTCTACCACCTCTACGCTAATCCCTTCGCGTTCCAGCTGTTGTGCGGCACCCATTGCTCTAGGTACCATCGCGGAAGTGGCTACAACAGTTACATCAGTGCCCACACGTTTAATCTCAGCCTTGCCAATAGAAATTGCGTAAGGAGTTTCCGGTACTGGACCTGACTGGTCCAGATACAGAAGTTTTTGCTCCAAAAATATCACTGGATTGTCGTCGCGAATAGCCGCTGTCAAGAGTCCCTTAGCATCATACGGTGTGGACGGTGCTATCACCACTAAGCCAGGCACATGCGTAAACCATGCTTCTAAACTTTGACTATGTTGTGCTGCGAGTCGGATTCCTCCGCCTTGCGGTCCACGGACGACCAATGGCACGTCAGGTTTTCCGCCTAACATGTATCGGAATTTTGCGGCTTGGTTCACGAGCATATCCATGGTCAAAGCGACAAAATCAAATATTTGTATTTCGACGACAGGTCTCATGCCAGCTATCGCTGCGCCGACGCCACATCCTACGAATGTGGCTTCCGAAATCGGTGTATCTCGGACTCGGCTCGCGCCGAATGATTCAAATAATCCTTTGGAAACTTGAAATATGCCTCCAGTTTCTCCCACATCTTCTCCCATCAAGAATACCCGTTCATCACGAGCCATTTCTTGATGCAGGGCCTCGTTCAGCGCATCGTTATAACTGAGCTCACGCGTCACACCTTCAATGCCCGGTTCGTCATATTTCGCATGAGGTGCGTAAACGGCATTTTCCATCGTCTGGATGGTGGGCTGAGGGCCTTTCTTTCCAAATTCTACAGCGGCTTCAAGTTCCTCATTAACATCAGTGTCAATCTCCGACATTCGTTTCTTGCTAATTATTTTATCAGTGATCAGAGAAGTTTCCATGCGGGCAATAGGGTCACGTTCCATCCACTCGTCAAACTCTTCCTTAGGTCTTGGATCCCGCAAATTGGCCCGCATGGAGTGTTGGCCCCACCGATACGTCATTGCTTCAATAAGAGTAGGCCCCTCCCCGGCTCGAGCCCGCTCGACAGCTTCTTGAACGACCAAGTATACTTCGGTGACATCGTTTCCATCTATCGTAAAACTTGGCATTCCATATGCATCACCACGCATGGCAACTTGTGGCACTGCTGTCGTTGCTTTGTACGAAGTGCTCAAAGCATATTGGTTATTTTCACACACAAAAATCAGAGGCAATTTCCAGACTGCTGCTAAATTCATAGATTCGTGAAATACACCTTGGTTATTTGCCCCATCACCAAAAAAGGTAACGGCAACCTGTTCCTCTCCACGCAATTGACTGACTAAGGCAGCGCCGGCCGCTAACGGCATTCCTGCGCCGACTATGCCGTTTGCGCCCAATATATTAAGTTCCATGTCGGCAATGTGCATCGATCCACCGAGGCCACGGCAATACCCAGTGTCTCGGCCCATCAGTTCTGCCATCATGCGGTCTAGCTGAGCACCTTTTGCGATGCAGTGCCCGTGTCCTCGGTGATAGCTTGCGATAAAATCTGTATCTCGTAGATTAGCGCAAACTGCTGAGGCAATGGCCTCTTCCCCCATGTAGCTGTGCGCGGTCCCTTTAACCACCCCTTCATTAAATAGTTCCGTGGTTCGTTGTTCAAATGCTCGGATGCGCCGCATGGTTGTGTAAAGAGTCTCAAGCGTCTTTGCTGGAAGCTGCATATTTTTTGGCGTTTTATCTTTGCCCCGCTTTGCCCGCACTTGGTTTTTCGGTGCAACAGTTTTTGCAGTGGCCATGATAATGTCCTCGACTCTAGACCGTTGTCATACAAATTTGTGATAATCCAATTGAGGGCATCATACCCACTAGCCACTCGAGCGACGAGATATTAAGCTGTGTGTTGTTGTGGTGCGCCGCTGTAAGTCGCAGGATCATTGACGTATAGATCCTCTCTCATGCTTTCTGGCGGATATTATAGGTATAGGTAACCTCCTCGTTCTCGAGACAGTAGTTGCTAATCAACCGAATCGGGAAACTAAGATTAGTCCGGGTAGAAATCTTATTGGCTATCTATANCCGTCGACACTTTTGGTGGTGATAGATACACGACGCGCTGCCATGTTAGTTGTTTCCAATGGACTTTAGTGGGCNGAGTTGTTTTTCGATTCTGGGNATCACTTCGGAGCCAAAACGTTCAAACTCGAATGGTTGATACCCACTACCAATTCCCAAAATAAGCCGCCCATCACTCATACAATCCGCAAGTCCAATTTCAGCAAGCAAGCATGCTGGATGGTATAGCGGCAATACCACAANGCCAGTTCAGAGCTTAAGGGTGCGAGTTGTGGGTGCAACATGAGCGACCATCATTAGAGGAGAAGGAGCAAGACTGTAGTTCGAAAAATGATGTTCGGCGAACCAGGCTATCTCAAAGCCAGCGGCTTCAGCAGCCTGAACCTGCTCGACAGCCTCTGCTAAAATTTGGCGTGGTGTTTTTTCGGATGAACGTTGGTTCATCAAACAAAATATTCCAAAGTGCATGGTGCTTTTCCAGTGGTCTCGTCTCTACTCCACAGCTTTATCATCNCAGGGGTGAAGAGCAACCAATCCCACACTTGGTTATTAGAGCAAACTTTGGACAACTTATTTTTATCGGGAAAATTGAGGATACGCTCAATTACAAAGAGATCCTCTGATAGATTGGACTACAAAGTGTTGGGATAAGAGTAGTTTACGTGGCTATTGACCGACATGGCGGATCCACCTGCCGTAAGAATTTCCACAAGACGAACTCATTGCTACTGGTTTGGGTCGAGAATATTTTAGCTCAAATTTGAAAAATCCCAAGAGCGCCCAGGGGCCGCCTCAAAGAGACNTTTTGTATATTGGTGTGCGGGTGCCGAAAATACTTGTAATACGGGTCCCTGCTCTACAATTTGGCCTCGGTACATGACCGCAATTTGGTCACAAACTTGGGCTGCGACCCGCAGGTCATGAGTGATAAACAGAATAGCAAGGTTAAAGCGCGACTGGAGGTCTGTTAGCAAGTTCAAAACCTGTGCTTGTACCGACACATCCAGCGCAGAAACTGGTTCGTCAGCGATTAGTAGCTCAGGTTCCATGGCAAGCGCACGGGCGATGCAGGCTCTTTGACGTTGGCCACCCGAGAACTGGTGTGGAAAACGGTTAGCGGCACTTGGATCAATTCCCACCAGACCCAAAAGCTCGTTGGCACGTTGGTATGCTTCCTGATACGGAAGCCCGAAATTTATGGGTCCTTCTGCGATTGCCTCGCCGATAGTTCTCCGAGGGTTCAGGGACCGGTACGGGTCTTGGAAAATTATCTGAATCCGCTTGCGCCAGTGTCGGAAGCGTCGTAAAGGGAGCTTTCCGATTTCTTCGTCCCCCATAAAAATTTGGCCGTCTGAGGGGTCGATCAGACGAGTCACGCACCTGGCTAAAGTAGTTTTCCCAGAACCAGATTCTCCAACAACGCCCAGTGTTTCCCCTTGTCGGACTCGAATGGCTACTTTTTGTGCTGCGACAACCTTTCGTCGTCGGCCCAGAAGTGTTTTGGTATGATATATTTTTGACAGGTTATCTACTCGTAACACTACAGGCTTTTNCCCCGTTGAACCACGTCGCCTTGGAATAAAACTAGGAACCGCACGAATCAACATTTTTGTATATGGGTCTTTTGGGTTACGGAGTACGTCTTCCATTTTACCCGTTTCAACGATCCTCCCGTTCTTCATCACTGCCACGCGGTCGGCGATTTCGGCAACGACCCCAAAATCGTGAGTGATAAAGAGTACACCAGTGTCATGTTCTCTTTGGATACTGGAGATCAATTTGAGGATTTGTGCTTGGGTCGTTACATCTAACGCAGTGGTAGGTTCATCGGCAATTAGCAGGGCCGGCTCAAGAGCGAGAGCCATTGCGATCATAATTCTTTGTCGTTGACCACCTGAAATTTGATGAGGAAAACTGCTATAAAGCCCCTGCGGGTCAGGTAAGTTCACGGAGNCCATTAAATCTAAAGTGCGGCTTTTGCGAACCCGAGCTGCCTCCTTTGTATGTTGAGCGAAGACCTCTTCAATTTGTCGGCCCAAAGTCATGACAGGGTTGAGTGCCGTCATGGGCTCTTGGAAAATCATAGCCATCCGGCTTCCACGGAGTTTTTGGAGGCGATTCGGGGAGGCATTGAGCAAGGATTCACCCTGCAGGTGAATAGATCCATTTACTGGTTTCAACTGGCTGGTTGGAAGTAGGCCCATAATTCCATGGGCTGTTACGGATTTTCCAGATCCAGATTCACCTACCACACAAAGAATTTCNCTTGGAGCGATCTGTAGGGTTATGTCTTCAATGGCGAAATCACGATCAGCCCCTTGGGGTAACTGCACGGTAAACTGTTCTATTTTAAGTACAGCGTTTGTTGGACAAGGGTTGGTATTGTTTTCCATTCTCTTTCGGCTAGAAACGCTTGGCTAGACGCGGATCAAGCGTATCTCGGAGGCCATCGCCTAGGATATTGACGGCTAAAACCGTTGTTGCAAGGTATATGCCGGGGAAAAAGATAATCCAGGGTGCGATCTGGAAATATATACGACCCTCAGCCATGATGTTTCCCCAGCTTGGCGTTTCTGGTGGTATCCCAGCCCCTAGGAAACTCAAAATAGCTTCCAATATGATGGCTGAGGCACATACATATGTTCCCTGAACTATCAGGGGTGCAACAATATTTGGCAGTACATGTTGGATTAGTAATTTGGGTGTTCGGGTTCCAAGAGAGATGGCAGCCTCGATATAAGGTTCTTCCCGAATTCCTAATACGACACTACGTACCAATCGAACTACTCGAGGAATTTCTGGTACCGTAATAGCTAAAATTACCGTACCAATACTTGCGCCAGCTAATGCCAACAATGCAATGGCGAGCAAAATTCCCGGGATCGCCATAATCCCGTCCATGATCCGCATGATAATTGCGTCGAGCCAACGGATATAACCCGCCACCAATCCAATAAAAAGACCAAGTGCTATGCTTAATACGGCGACAGATAATCCAACCACTAAGGAGATTTGGCATCCATATACCGTCCGGCTGTATATGTCGCGACCGTACATATCACTACCAAACCAAAAACTATGGGAGGGCCCTTTTAACCTGGATGCTGGATCAAGGGCAGTAGGATCAACAGTGTACAGAATTGGCGCAAGTGCTGCGGTGAGTCCAATCATGAGGAGGAGACCGGTGCCAAGTGAAACACTGGTATTATGGCGCAACAAATATTGGAGCCGCTGTATGTTTGCAGTGAGCATTAGATTGACGGGGTTTCTACAGGGCACCTGGTCAATACCGGATCCTCGGATCAAGCGCCACGTACAAAATATCAATGATCAAATTGACCAAAACGTAGGTGGCAGAAAACACTAAGATTATTCCTTGTATAACTGGGTAGTCTCTGCGAAGGACCGCGTCTACAGTTAAACGTCCCAAACCCGGAATATTGAATACGCTCTCGGTTACGACGACCCCGCCAATTAGTAGCGCAAAGCCAATACCTATGACGGTTATGATCGGTACAGCCGCGTTCCGAAGAGCATGCCGCATCAGCACGGTCCTATTGGATAGACCCTTGGCACGAGCGGTTCGAATATAGTCTTCTTCTAGAATTTCCATAACACTCGCACGAGTGATGCGCGCAAATAGAGCAATAAAAATCACACTCAAAGTCACGCTGGGCAGAATGAGTCGATGGAGAAAAGGCCATAGGCCTTCACTAATGCTGGTATATCCTTGTACAGGGAAAAAGTTCAGCTTTAGAGAAAAAAAGTAAATAAGGGCATATCCAAGTACGAACACTGGTGTAGAGAAACCGAGTACCGAAAACGCCATGACGCCTCTGTCAATCCAACTTCCGGCCTTCCAAGCGGCGAGCACTCCGAGCGGCACAGCCACCACAATAGCGATTGTGAGAGTAAAGAATGCCAAAGATAATGTAGGCTCAATTCGTTGCATTATTAACTGGCTTACCGGCAGATTGGAAAATATTGATACCCCAAGATCACCGTGTCCCAATTGTCCAATCCAAGTCGTAAATTGAATATAGAGTGGTCGGTCTAAGCCCAGTTGTGCCCGAATACGCGCTATATCCTCTGGGCTAGCGTAATCTCCGGCAATTACGGTCGCTGGGTCTCCCGGGCTCAGATGTAAAAGAAGAAATACAAAAAGTGCGACCACCCCCATTACTGGTATTGTCGCCAAGAACCGCCGTATTATGAAGGTCAGCACGTTTTATGCCACCGCCCCTGTTTTGTTATTGTTTTTCCACGTTCCACAAAAAGGGATACACAGGCGACACCAGCAAACCTTTAAGTGCAGTATTATAAGCGACTGGGGTTTTGAACTCGCCAAAGTTAACGTAGGTGACCAGTTCATAGGCGCGCTTCTGCACCTGTTCGGCTAATTTTCGTTGTTTATCTGGGTCTGTGGCGCGGGCGAATTGATCTCTGAGTCGTTCAATTTCTTTGTCACAAGGCCAGCCAAACCAAGCTTTTTCGCGGCACCCTCCAGATACACCAATGTTTGTAATTGGATTTAATACGTCCGCACTGCTCCACCAGGTAAGGAAAATATTCCATCCTCCCTGGCCGGGAGGGTCTGTCACTGCACGTCGGGAGGTAAGGGTGCTCCAATCCATTGCCTGGAGCTCTACCTGGACACCCGCTTTTCGTAGTAGTTGAGCGGTCACCAAAGCGGCGCCATTCAGAATTGGAATATCGGTAGATTGAAGAAGGACGACTGGTGAACCATCGTAGCCCGCGGATTCAAACAACGCACGCGCCTTATCTATATCCTGATTCATTAACGGAATTGCACCAACTTCAGATTCTAGTGGCGTTCCGCAGCCGAAAAAAGCCGGACATGTTCGGTAGTATTCGGAATTCCCTATCACAGCCTGTAAGTAATGTTCCTGGTCGACTAGCCAGAGCATCGCTTCACGTGCATCTGGATTGTCAAAGGGTGGATAGAGATGATTCAGTCGAACCCATCCTTGTACGCCAAGGGGATTGAGGTCCTGAACTGTTAAGCTGGGTGTTGCCGCCATAATAGGAAGAAGATCAATGGGCGGAGCCTCAAAAAGGTCGATCTCGCCTGCTATCAACGCATTCATGGCAGTTGAAGCGTCCGGAATATAAAGCCATTCTACTCTGTCAACTTTTGCCACTTTGCCACCGGCTGCGTAACTGGGCGGTTCATTCCGTGGCATGTAATTCTTATTTTTTACATATACAACTTTAACGCCGGGAATCCATTCATCCTTTACAAATTTGAATGGGCCAGATCCTATTGTTTCCGGAATCTGTTTGAATGGATCTGTCAGAGCGATATGTTCTGGCATCATGAACGGCACATTCGAACTAATTTTCCCCAATGATTCCAAAACTAAACCGTACGGTTCGGTAAGTGTTAGGATTAATGTTTCTTTGTTCAGCGCCTCCAGAGATGCGGTCATATCCATCAGTTTTTGACCCATGCCATCTCGCGCACCCCACCTTCGCAAAGAAGCAACACAGTCTTGTGCTGTTACGGGGTTTCCATCATGCCAATAAAGTCCGTCACGTAGTGTGAACACATATGTGAGTCCATCACTGCTGATAGAATAGTCGCTCACCATCTGTGGGGTGGGTTCTAGATTTTCGTCAAGCGCAAAGAGTGTGTCATAGATCATGTATCCATGGTTGCGAGTGATATATGCTGTCGTCCAAATTGGGTCGATATTTTTTAAATCCGCGTGCGCGACCATCTTGAGCGTGGTTTCCGCAGCGCCAAGACTGGGGCCGTGCAGAAATAAAAATGCCGTAAAAAAGACATTGCACACAACATGCCATCGTGTCGGTCTTCTACTTAATAACGCCATCTTACTGATCTCCAGGGTGCCTGGAATTATTGCTGGATCCGAGGTTGCTAGTATGCCACCAATCAACATTGCGGCAAATTTGTTTCTTTATATCCGATAGTAGGGAAATCGTTTGCTCGCCCTAAAGACCGCTTAGGTTTAACAAGGGCTTTGAGTGTCATAATGCCATTGTGTCTTATCGCGGAGGGACATCGAGTCGAACCACCATTCCTTCAAGAGAACTATTTGGAGCGGGGTATCGTTCCATAACCAAAGGGTCATGTCCCGGAATTATGTGATCGACGCTGTCGGCAAGATCCCGCATTCTGCGATATCCATTAACCATTTCTCCGACGTTGAATACAATTGGGAACGGTTTGATTTGTTCCATGTTGTCATATAAGTGGCTGGCATCTGATGCCAGTACAACCCATCCTCTGTCGGTCCACACTCGTACACACTGTAGCCCCATGGTGTGTCCACCAACAAAATGAACGCTGAGCCCGGGTGTCAAAATCGAATCTCCATCATGAAATTCAACTCGCCCACCATATACTTCTCGTACCATGCCAAGGATGTCGTCCACCTCGTATGCTCCACTCAATGGTGGTTCTCGCATATAACGCCCAGTAGCGTATGCCATTTCTTTATCTTGGAGATGGAGGATGGCGTTGGGAAACATGTCAAAATTCCCCACATGATCATAATGAAGGTGCGTCAAGATCACATTCGGTACTGAAGATGCATCAATATCGATTAGCGCAAGACCTTCGGCTGGAGTTCGGACTAGTGTTCGGCCCCGNCGCTTNGCTACCTCGGCGTTGAACCCTGTATCGATAACAAACATGTGTGATGGCCCAATGGCGGCCCATATGAAATAGTCCAGTGCCATTGGACCTTCATGTGGATCACCACCAATGAACATTTCGCTGGCGCTGCGGCCTCCATGATGGGCGTATCGAATTGCATAAACCTCAAACGTTTCAAGTTCGTTCATTGTGCCAAATACCTACGTCGTTGGAGCTTATTTGGAGTCATGTTCTGCGAAAACTTCCTTCGCGGTGCGAAATGCGTCGATTGCCGATGGGACCCCGCAATAGATAGCAACCTGCAGAAACACTTCTCGTATTTCTTCTTTTGAGACGCCGTTGGTTAGGGCTCCCCGCAGGTGGAGTCTTAATTCATGGGGACGATTTAAAGCTGAAAGCATGGCGAGGTTCAGGAGGCTGCGGGTTTTACGAGGTAATTCCTCTCTTCCCCATATAGAACCCCAGCAATACTCGGTCACAAGATCCTGCATGGGCTGATTAAACTCGTCAGCCGAGGCAATCGCATTATCGACGTACTTGGCTCCTAGGACGTCCCTCCTAATTTTGAGGCCTTTTGTATACGTTTCTGTCGGCATATCGTGCTCCGTTAAGTCAATGGTTCTCTTTAACCAGAAGATGTTCTCATTAACCATTTAAGACAAGGTCCTCTTGCCCTTGGCGGCAACGTCTGAAAGCATATATATATTGGCCCATCAACATTATTAACGCGGATGCGAATGCTACAACTTCCTTTATCAATCTGTGGACTTGATGAGATTGCCGAGTTTCTGAAACGTGGAGTTACACACGTTATATCTATTCTTGATCCCGAATATCCGTATCCCGAAGAATTGCTGGTCATTCCGGAGGGTAATCGGCTGGTTTTACGATTTGACGATGCAACTCTTGCACAGGCGGATCGTATTTATCCAGTTAAAGGAGATATGGAAAGATTGATTAAATGGGTGAAAGGCCTAGCTGATGAGACTGGTGTACGTTTGTTGATCCACTGTCATGCTGGAGTATCACGTTCAACTGCAGCGGCAGCAATTACAATGGCAAGTCTAAACCCTGGACATGAATCGGAAATATTTGAGCACATTGATGATATCCGTTCACGTAATTGGCCGAATAGTCTAATGGTTAACATTGCCGACGAATTGCTCGGTTGCAATGGTGCATTAAACTTGGCTTTGAGAGCGCACCACGAACGACGTGCAACAAGAGATCCGGAATTGGCGGAACTGATAATACGTCATGGGAGGGCACATGAAGTGCCAAACGGTGCATGACTGCTTCAAGCGGGTGAAATGGCCCTGTTAGGTAAGTGATATAGAGGAACTATGGAGCAGGTTTTAATCGAAGAGATGCGGAATTTAAACAATATCGCTGGCCAGTCGGGGCCGGTCCATCATCAAATACATGACCCAAATGAGCGTCACATGTAGCACACAGTACCTCGGTCCGGACCATCCCATAACTATTGTCGGTACGTGTTGTTACTCGACCGTCCGTTAGCACTTCTGAAAAGCTTGGCCAACCAGTTCCTGAGTCATATTTCTTGTCGGCTCCGAATAGTTCTGTGCTGCAACAAACGCATTCGTAGGTTCCCTGTGTTTTGGTATCCCAGTAGCAACCGCTAAATGCTGGCTCGGTCTCATGATTTCGTGTGATCTCGAATTGTTCTGATGTCAACTGAGCACGCCATTCTTGCTCTGTTTTAACAATTTTTCCTCCAAACTCATCTTTCTGATTACTTGGCATAAGATTATAGCTTTCCTTTTGGCTTAGGATGTTCTTACGGGAATAGCATCCAAATATCTTAAATGTTTACGAACGAGAGAGATTTCTTGGATATGACCTTATATCCCTATTAATGTAAACTGAAGGGAAGCAAAGGTCGACAACTCGTTACAAAGCTGCAGGCATGTCTATTAAGTTTATTGATTGTCCCTCTTTTCTCGCTGACTTGGTGACTCCGGAGTTAGCAGCGATCGTTCCGAATCTGGAATGGCACCATGGGAGTCCATCCCGTGATCGCGTACAGGAGTTACTGTCAGATTGCCAATTTCTGATGAATGATCATACAGAATTCGATGCAGAGCTGTTGCAATTAGGAAAAAATCTAAAGGCGATTGTATTTATGGGGACAGGTGCCTCCAGTTATATAGATCTTGGGGCAGCAGAGCGGTATGGGATTCGTGTGCGTACAATTAGCGGATATGGGGATCGAAGTGTTGCGGAGCATGCCATTGGGTTAATGTTCTGTGCTGGACGAAAAATAGCGACTATGGACCGCGCACTCCGGGGCGGCAAATGGGAGACATTGAATTCTGTTGAATTTAATAAAAAGACATTAGGAGTAGTAGGTGTTGGAGGTATTGGATCCGAGATGATCCGTCTTGGTGCTGCACTGGGCATGAAGGTGGTAGCTTGGAACCGTAGCGGGGTTTCCAACGGACTTCCAGCCACGGAGGTTGGACTAGAGGACCTATTGGTTATGTCGGATGTGGTCTCTTTACATTTGTCATTAACGAACGAGACGGCAGGTTTGATCGACGCTCGTAAATTGTCACTATTGTCCGAAGATTCGATCCTGATCAATACGGCTCGCGGGGGTTTAATTGATGAAGAGGCACTCATTGACCTTCTTAGGGAAAAGAAAATTTCCCATGCGGCCTTGGACGTATTCGGAGCGGAGCCGGTTGGGCCTGATCATCCTATTTTGCAGTTAGAAAACGTTACGCTTACGGCACACGCCGGATTTATGACCAGGGAGGCATCGGCCCGGTTGCTACGTATGGGTTTGGATATCTTATCGCAAGAAATCGCTGTTGTGCCTACAGAATAAAGGGAATTAGCAAATTGAATTTAGTAATCGAAGAGCACCCAAGGGTTGGAGTGGTCCAATTGACCCTAAACCGTCCTGATAAAAGGAATGCATTAAGCAACGCGCTAATAGCAGAGCTGTCTGAGGCAGTAAACGATGCATGTATTTCGAAAGATATTAGATGCTGTGTTTTGGTTGGATCGGGAGGGGTTTTTTCGGCTGGCGCGGACGTATCCGAAATGGAGGAGTTAGGCATAGAAGCAATAGATAATACTGCTCGTCAGATGAACTGGGAGAGAATAGAAAAATGTCCTAAGCCGATCATNGCNGCGGTTGAGGGTTTCGCATTTGGAGGTGGTCATGAANTGGCGATGGTATCGGATTTNATCGTTGCNGCGGAGGACGCGAGATTTGGTCAACCTGAAATTAATCTCGGCATTTTGCCGGGGGATGGGGCGACCCAGCGATTAACCCGTGTTGCTGGGAAGGGACTGGCCATGCGAATGATGTTAACAGGTGAGCCTATCGATGCGCCTACTGCTTACGCCGCCGGGTTAGTAGCTGCTCTCGCCCCACCTGGAAAGGCGTTAGAAGAGGCGCTAAAGTTGGCAGCGAAAATAGCGGAAAAGAATCCAATCGGCGCCACTTTGGTGAAGCAAGCCGTAAAGGCTTCGTATGAGACAACCCTGACTGCCGGACTGGAGTCGGAGCGGCAAGCAATCCGGTTGGCGTTTGCACGCGGTGCCCACGTTGAGGGTATGCGAAAGTTTTTAAAGAAAAAGGGGTCCGCTTGAAGCGATGTAATTACAAGGTGGACTACCTGTAATAGCATACTAAGGAAAATCTAGAGAAGTTTTGGAAGCGTCCAATTGGGATGGTTTAGGAAGGTATCTAGTAGAGGCTCAGTTATAGTATTGGGCCGCCAAGCACTTCGAATTGCATTTAGTACGAGTGTGCGAATCTCATCTGGAGTAAAACCAAATGTTTGTCCTAAGTGAAAATATTCATCGGCTAGGCGGTTGTGAAACATTCCTGGATCATCGGTATTGATAGTTATTAACAGTCCCATATCCCAATATCGGCGGACAGGATGCTCGGCGAGGGATGGAATGACCCCGGTCGCCACGTTGGACATTGGACATAGCTCTAGGGGGATCTGTCGTTGCGCCAGGATTTCAAGCAGCGCTGGATCATCCTCGGCGTGAGTTGCGTGTCCGATGCGATCGATCAAAAGGGTATCTATCGCGCCCGTTACGCTTTCTGCCCCGGAAGCCTCTCCTGCATGAGCGCTTGTTTTAAATCCAAGTCGGCGCGCGTCCTCGTACACCTGAGCAAAGGGCTCAGGCGGAAACCGATGCTCTGAGCCGCCCATCCCGATGCCAACAATGCCGTTGTCACGTGCGTCCGATGCTTCCATCAGTGTTTTGGCAGCACTTTCTGGGCCATGATCACGGACCACATCTGCAATAAGCCAGGTTTCGCATTGAGGAACCTTTGCTAGCCCTCGGCGAATTGCCTCTGACAAACCAGCGGTTGTCATGCCGCGATGTGAGAACCGGGATGGCGAAAAAAACAACTCTGCGTAGAGAATGTTTTGACGATGGAGATCTAGAGCCACCTCTTCGGCAATGAAAGTAAAATCATCATAGTTTTGAAGGAAAGAATTCTTCCAGATCCAAGTTTCAATGAACTCGGGGAAGTCCGAATACGTCAGTCGCTGACGAAGATCCTGCCTTGTGCTGATTGAGGGATCTCCACCATGCTTCTGGATAAGCGACCACAAAGCCTCTAATGGAATGGCGCCTTCAAGATGAAGATGTAATTCTGCTTTCGGCAGTTGCTCAATCCATTTGCGGTTTTCGGCCTCGCTGATTGGACCATTAGGTGTAGTCATTTTAATGGCTATTCTGTCTGATTTACTATTTCCCAAGACTGGGATTTAGCGGAACGAAATAATGCGTCAATCACTTTCATATTTTCTAAGGCGTCTTCCAGAGGGAACATGCTGTCGCCACCCGTTCGAATACGTTTGGAGAATTCTTCTCCTTGCAACATATATTGTTCGATTGGGTCAAATAACTCTGTCGTATCAACAGCTGACCCTGGCATAATATTTGCGCCAATCTCAATTTTTGCTCGCCAGTCTTCCGGCATTGCAAATGGACAGTCAATCCGAATCCAACTCTTGGTTCCAAGGATGGTGAGCCCTTGGTACCGGGTCATTTGTGTTCCGCAGATAAAGTTTGCTTGCCGTCCTTCTCCAAAGTCCAATATCGCTCCAGTCAGCTTGTCGGTGCGGAATTGAGGATCCCAGTCAATAAGTGCAATGACACGGAGTGGGGGCGCTTCAAACACGTAACGAGTGAGCGTGATGCAGTAACTGCCAATATCATAGAGCCCACCTCCGCCAATGTCGGCCTGATTTCGTACGTCTGAGGGATTGACGTTGTGATAACTAAAAGCGGCTTGAATAGCCCGGACTTCGCCCACTTTCCCTTCCTGTAAAAGTTGGCGTACCCGTTTCCATTGAGGATGATGTCGGGGCATAAAGGCTTCTTCGATTAATACGCCGCAACGATCCCGGGCCTTGATAAGCTCACGTGTTTCGGTGGCGTTCATTGCGATTGGTTTTTCACACAACACATGCTTTCCCGCTTCCGCGGCCCGGATACTCCACGGAACATGAAGGTGATTGGGAAGAGGGTTGTAAACCGCTTCTATTATGGGATCTGCTAGAAGTTCTTCGTAAGACCCATAGGTTTTGCCAATACCTAGCGTACTAGCAACCTCACGTGCTTTGGCAGATTCCCGTGATGAAATCCCGTGGATATCGCACAAAGGACCTTTTTGCATTGAGGGAATGACCCGTTCGCGGCCGATCTTTGCCGTGCTAAGGACCCCC
The DNA here is from genome assembly GCA_002712985.1 of Rhodospirillaceae bacterium. Taxonomy (GTDB): domain Bacteria; phylum Pseudomonadota; class Alphaproteobacteria; order UBA7887; family UBA7887. The sequence goes on along the minus strand of PAVD01000078.1, from coordinate 1,147 downwards.
CATTTTACTGGGATCATCGTCAGGCCTTTCCGGAGGAAGATCAATACATTCTGAGTTAAGCCCCAACTATAGCACACAGCTTTGTGCAGGGTCTGCAGAATTTCCCCTAATTGTTCCCAATTCGACGGAATGCTATGGCTATTGCTATCAAGCCTGTCCAATCGACACCAAGAAGCCCAAACCTTGCTTGGGCGGGCGGGAATAGGAGTCTAGAGATACGAAAGGACTTTGGAATGAACTACACCGACATCTCCTACGATGTTGATGGTGGGGTCGCTACGATCACATTAGATAGACCAGATCGCCTGAATGCTTGGTCCCCGACGATGGAAGAGGATGTGCGGACGGCTATGAGTGCAGCCGGTTCGGATGATAGCGTGAGGACAATAATTGTTACGGGTGCGGGGCGTGGTTTTTGCGCCGGTGCCGACATGTCGAATTTAAGCGCTTCAAGTGCCGAAGATAGCGACAGCAGACGTGAATCCGACCGTTGTCGCTTGCAGCATCAACCCATGGATTCACAACTCGACCTGCCGGGTGACTATAGTATGCGGTATACGTATTTTACGGCGGTACCGAAACCGATAATTGCCGCAATAAATGGCCCTTGTGCAGGGTTGGGTTTGGTAATGGCGTTATTTTCTGATGTCAGGTTTGCCTCTGACAAAGCGGTGTTTACAACTGCATTTTCTAGGCGCGGTTTGATCGCTGAACATGGAATTGATTGGATTTTGCCCCGAATTGTTGGTCTCCCAAATGCACTTGATCTGTTGCTTTCGGCTCGTAAAATACCGGCTCAAGAAGCCCGGGAATTGGGGTTGGTGGGAAAAGTTTTCCCACACGGGGATTTAATGGATGCTGCTCGTGTTTACGCAAGGGAACTGGCTACGATGGTGTCCCCACGCTCCTTGCGTGTTATGAAAGAGCAAGTGTACCGAACCCAGGCAACGTCGCTTTCGGATTCGGTAAATCGCGCTTTTGACGAAATGTACGATAGTTTGGATAGTGAGGACTTCAAGGAAGGCGTGGCGCATTTTGTTGAAAAACGGAACCCTTCTTTTACGGGTCGCTAACCCGAGGAAGTTTATTGGCGTTCCCTCAGAGTAACCTATGTTACAGGTGACAAAGAATTGCACGCTAAAGGATT
>PAVD01000077.1 GCA_002712985.1 Rhodospirillaceae bacterium | reverse complement strand
TACCTCTCGAACCCGCATCTTAAAAACTTCAGTTTTGTCTCGTATTTCTGCATCCGGGTTTTCTCTGAGGTTGTACACCCAGACAGGGTTTTTTGGGCGACCACCGTACGATCCAATAAGAACGTATCCGGTCGCTACTTTCACACGCATCACTGGTATTTTTCGCACTGAGCCTGTTTTGTTTCCAACATGCGTAATGATGATACATGGCAGACCAGTATCCCTTAAGGTGGTGCCCTCGGTGCCGCCACTGCTCTCGTACAACTCTACTTGCTCGCGCACCCAATCTAGGGTGGGTGGAATATACCCGGTCATTGAATTTCCTTGCCAAATGGTGAATTCAGAGAAACAAGGGTACCACCATACAGCTCTAGTGTGCTAAGCCAACCCCATTAACAAGGAATGAGGATGACGGCGTGCGTCGGCAGGATTGTTTTCGCCAAGTGGCGAATGGAACTAAGTATCGAATTTTTGAACTCATTCTGTTAAGCATCATTCTCCCGTCCGTCATCTTATTTTTTAAATTAGCTCCTNATTTACTANTATTNCTGTGGGCANNATTGTTGTATTGCNTANTNGTTTTTTATGTGTGCNATCCNGAAGAGGAACGAGGAAAATATCGAGTTACCTTAAGCATCAATATTATTGGGTTTGTGGTAGCTAGGTGGGTGTTGCTTTCTCTGCTTCTTTTTCTTTTTACCTATTTCATGTTTCCTGAAAAATTATTTCTGGTTCAAAGAACAAACCCGGGTTTCATTTGGAAAATAATGCTTTTCTATCCGTTGTTCTCCGCTTTACCGCAGGAGTTTATATTCTGTAAGTTTTTTTTCTCGCGCTACAAAGTCTTTTTCGGAGAAAAAACATTTATGGTAATGATGAGTTCNCTGGCGTTNTGCTTTGCTCATATTCTTTTCATTAANTGNGTTGCACCGGTGNTGGGCCTNTTGGCGGGAGTAATATTTGCCCGCACNTACNAAANGACNAAGTCACTATTATTGGTATCGTTGGAGCATAGTTTATACGGGGACACCTTATTTTTTATCGGCTTAGGTTGGTTTTTTTGGGGTGGGTCCATTGCTTGATGTGGGAATAAGTTCATCAGTGATCTTGCGATGAGGGCGCCAACGGTCCAGTACGATTTACGAGATAAGTCTGCTATAATCTCGTGGTGAATATGACAATGCTTAGGATGGAAAAGAAATTTGGCTGTATCTACATGAGTAGCTTTAAGGTTTTAGTCCTTTTCGTGTTTATCTTGTTTTCGGCAACGCCGAAGCTGATGGCCTGCGGTGCAATAGAAGGGAAGGGTTTGCATTGTACTTTAGCGATTTCTACGGATGAAATTCCTGTTGGAGACAATATAGGTGAAGAAGTCTTCTTTTATTTTAAGAATCTAGAGGTTTTAGAGGCCTACCTGTCGGTGAATAAAACGCGAGTGGCGGTCGAGAGTAAAAATCATGGACCCTACGATCTTAGTTCAGCCACTATGATCTGGGGGGAGGGTAAATTTTTGGTTGACCGAGATACTTGGGGGTTGACCATCCATTCTGCTATAGATACGTATTTCGACTGCCAATTATTGGCTGCTCCATTGAGAAAAATAATGGATCATTTTCAACCGCAAATAGAAGAATTGATGTCTGGCACTCCGTCCTCGGAGTAACTATAACTCTAATAGGTTTGTCAAAATTCAACTTGGCCTAATGGTGGTGAAGCCGTGGAAAGTAACCGTTTTATTTCTACTGAATGTGGTTTGGAAAAACACGAGATATTGAAGAGGCGCAAAGGCGTGTTTAACAAAATACGGTTTTACTGGTTTGTTTTTTTTGCAAACATTCGGGACCACTGGAAATAGAGTGGATTGAATGCGTTACGCATAAGCTCATAAATGATTGGAGAATTTATAGATCAAGAAAACCTTGTGGCATCACGTTCTGCCATTAAGGAAATCTTTTTTTTGTCTTCCAGGAGCGGCGCTAAATTATCAGGAAGCGAGAAAGAGATATTTTTTCAAATTTGGGCCGGCTACTATCTAGATATCCTTCCTGCTCAGACACTGGTGTTCAAGACGAATTTGGGAAAAGTAGTGGGGTATTTAACAGGGTGTTACAATAGTATCGCTGCTTTGGGTCTTTATAAAAATTTGTTCTACTACCGAGCATTTGAAACGTATTACTCTCAGTATCCGACGCATTTCCACGTCAATTGTCATCCGGATTTTCGCAATAAAGGAATTGGTGGTGCGCTCGTGGAGGAATTTGTTCAAAATTCTGCCAAGCAAGGTGCGACTGGCGTCCACCTTGTCACGGGAAGCAGTGCCCGAAATCATCGGTTTTACCAATCGCATGAGTTTTATCACAAGGCGACTAAGGGATTTAGTTCAGGAGATTTGGTGTTGTTGGGCCGAAAGTGCTCAGCATAGCTGAATTGTCATTTTTCTGACAGCGCAATGGCTCACGACCTACTGGATATATTAGTCAAAGCGGTCTCGATATCGTTACTTGTCATCTCCCATTCATTGTCAAAATTTGCAACTACGTTTTCCATAAATTTCTGATAATGATTTAAAGTTTTATTATCGTCTTGGAAATGCTCTGCAAGTATTGCGAGTGCGAGTTGTGCAGGTTCGCTTCCAACGTAACTCCACTCAAACAGGCCGTCACGGGACAGCTTCTTTAGATCAGTTCGGTTAGGAAGTGGTTTAAGATCAACCCAGACTTCGGCGCCAGCTTGTGTCCGGTCCCCGTGGTACCGCTTCATGTCTCTCCTCTTGCTATGATGCCAACAACCAAATATTACCCTTTTTCCCCTCGCCCACCCTTTGCTTCGGGGAAAATCCAAATTCCAAACAGCATAAGAATCCCGACCGCAAGGGCCACCCACTGGTCTATTGTGTTCCCAATGGCATTTTGCCAAATAGCAACACTAACCGCGACGACTGCGGCCAAGGCACTTATTAGTATCTGGACACTGATTGGCATTAAGTCTGTGGTTTACTCGGTTGTTGCGGAGAACTCGCGTGGCAATCCATTGGGTGTCTGACTCACATGTCTCAGGTCATCCCGGATGTGGTCGTTACTATAGCCATTAAAAAGATGTCCGATCAGACCACGATCAAGGTCCGACGTGTGAAAAAGCCAGTCGCTGATTGGAAAAGTCAAATTCATGTTTTTTTCCATCATAATGGAGTGGCTATGGTGGGTCGTATGATGCCGACGTAACGTATTAACAAAAGGACAATTGCGGACAAACCAACCTTCGTCAACGTGGCAGCAGAAATGCATGAACTCATATATCAGGTACATTCCGGTGGTAGTGGAAATAAGCAACCAACCAACATTTGGGGACACCAGCCAGCCTACAAATACTGCCGGTAGTATCGACATCATGGTGAAGACCACTAGCGCATAGGGCGGGAAAAATGTTACCCGCCAGTCTCCAGAATTAGCAAACCGCATGTCTTTTTCGGTAAAAAATTGATGGTGATTAAGCGTGTGGCGCGTGTATATGGCCCGGAAAAGCGGGTTTTTACTTGGGCGATGCATGATGTGTCGGTGGAGGAACCATTCAAAAAAGTTACAGAACAAGCCGATTACTGGGATTGTCAGCCACTCCCACCACACCACGTTGTCCATGTTGGTAATGTATATAAAAAATAAGCCAAACCCGATCGCGTAAATAATCGCGACATGAAGCCAGCCGCTGTACCAGCCATCAATATTCGCTCGGTACATTTCTCGAAACTGTCGCTGTCGACCGTTCATCGCTGAATTTGAAAGTTCTTTTGTCATTCCGTTTGCTCTAAGCCCGTTACAGCTGTGTTAGATGGGAACTCCCTACTATATTGGACAACTTTGTTTCCCTATATTTTATCAGACTTATTACCAGAACGGAACAATCGCGAATATTTTTGTAATTTTTCCTTGTTCATAGGTCACAATACCTTAAACNGAGTANCGNAAANCCGTGTTNNTACACAGAATTAGTTTGGTAAGGTTGGTACNTATGAANATTGCAGTTATTGGGGCAGGNGGNGTTGGAGGCTATTTCGGCGCACGTTTGGCNGCNGCNGGTGAAGATGTNTCATTTATTCANNGGGGTGCCCATTTNNTAGCGATGAAGGAAAGGGGACTACGTGTNGATAGNAAACTAGGAAATATTGNGTTAAATNCCGTCAAGGTGACNGAAGACGCCTCCGANATAGGTCCNGTCGANATTGTANTGGTTGCCGTGAANAGTGGNCAAACAGANGCTGCNGCGNCNCTCTGNAAGCCCTTATTGAGGCAGAATACNGGTNTNATNACNCTACAGAACGGTGTCGAAAATGANGANCGNCTCTCNGANAGANNTNGGTCGTGATCATGTGTTGGGCGGNGNGGNNTACATTCTTTCATTAATCGANNCGCCNGGAATTATCCGNCATTCNGGCGAAATGGCNCGGNTAGAGTTNGGGGAGCTTGATGGNTCTGAGAGCAAACGTGGCCAGTCNTTTTTATCGGCTTNTNNCNGAGCNTCNATTGANGNNGAANTGACGAACAANATTNNTACTTCTTTGTGGCGGAAATTNATATTTTTGTGNCCCCATAATGGGNTGACNGCGTTNACGCGNTCTNCGATAGGCCGAGTGNGGNAAGATCCTGATTGTCGNNCNTTGTTGGAANAAGCNGTGCTNGAAGTGATNGAACTTGCNNNTGCAAAAGGTATTGNTGTTACCTCAACTGATGTTTCTAGNTNTATGGANCGTTACGATGGTNTGCCNGAAAGTATGACGTCATCCATGCATCACGATGTTGTGAATGGTAAACCACTCGAACTTGATTGGTTAAACGGTGCAGTTGTTCGTTTGGCTCGCGAGCATGGCATTNCGACACCCGTNAACCAGTTTATNTATGCNGCTCTAAAGNTATTCCGGTCNGGGACAGTCCANTAAATTTCCTNGTTGCAGCGAGGTAGNCGANATGTNTGAAANTANTGCTGTATGATTANANAATTGTGTCNCANAAACAGGTAANNACCTATGGTTACAATCCAAACTANTAGTCCATTTGGGGGGATTNGGCATGAAGCTCAATGATAATAGTCTTTTCCGACANCAATGTTTTATCGGTGGTCAGTGGGTCAATGCGGACTCAGGNGAAACCATGGACGTNGTNAATCCGGCAAATGGNGAAANNATAGGNACTATGCCAGNTGCCGGCGCATCAGAAACNCGGCGCGCNATTGAGGCAGCAGATGCTGCGTGGCCNGCGTGGCGTAAACTCACGGCAAAAGAGCGTGCGGCTATAATACGCGAGTGGCACGATCTTGTCCTAGCCAATGCGGACGATCTCGCAATGTTAATGACGTTGGAGCAAGGAAAGCCTTTGGCCGAAGCCAAAGGAGAAATAGCCTACGCTTCCTGGTNTATAGAGTGGTTNGCTGAGGNAGGAAANAGGGCATACGGAGAAGTAATCCCTCAGACGATTGCGGATCGTCGTATCGTAGTAATTAAAGAGCCTGTAGGTGTGGTTGCGGCTATCACGCCGTGGAACTTTCCCGCCGCTATGATTACGCGCAAAGCTGGACCCGCATTAGCNGCAGGCTGTCCAATCGTGCTTAAACCTGCAAGCTCCACACCNTATACGGCAACAGCGTTGGTGGAATTGGCNGATCGCGCAGGTGTTCCTGCGGGAGTGATTAATTTACTAAGTGGGTCTGCACAGGCTATTGGTGGTGAAATGACCAAGAATCCGACTGTTCGGAAACTTTCATTTACCGGTTCTACGGAGATCGGGAAAGAATTGATGGCCCAGTGCGCGGGTACTATTAAAAAAGTATCTCTTGAATTGGGTGGCAATGCACCGCTGATCGTTTTTGATGATTGTGATATGGATCAGGCTATTCGCGGTGCGATGGCTTCCAAATACCGTAACGCAGGACAGACATGTGTTTGTGCGAACCGCATATTGGTTCAGGGCGNGGTCTATGACGAGTTTTCGTCCCGATTTGCACNGGCAGTTGGTGAATTACAAGTTGGATCCGGTTTNACTGAAGGCGTTACACAGGGGCCATTAATTGATATGGCGGCGGNAGAAAAAGTGGAGGAACATATCCAAGATGCGTTAGCGAAAGGAGCCCGTCTCGTAGTGGGTGGAGAACGCCATTCACTAGGGGGGCAATTCTTCCGTCCTACGGTCCTTGCCGGTGCCACTACGGAAATGAAAGTAGCTAGTGAAGAAACGTTCGGCCCGGTAGCACCGCTATTTCGGTTCGAGACTGAGGATCAAGCGATAGAAATGGCGAATAATACGGAGTTCGGTCTCGCGGCTTATTTTTTCAGTCGTGATATCGGCNGAATTTGGCGAGTCNCCGAGGCTTTGGAGTACGGCATGGTTGGTATCAATGAGGGTATCATCTCCACGGAGGTTGCTCCATTTGGAGGGTATAAGGAATCTGGTCTGGGGCGGGAAGGTGCCCGCGAGGGTCTTCATGAATTTTTGGAGACGAAATATTTGTGCATGGGCGGTATTTAGGCCTTAGCGGTTTAATGTCGACTTTGGTATGTCACCATGACTTTTGACTATGAATTATTGACAATTGGTGCGGGTTCAGGCGGCGTTGCTGCCACTCGTCGTGCCGGGAATTATGGTGTCCGTGCCGCTATTTGTGAAGAGGATCGGGTAGGCGGAACTTGTGTTCTTCGGGGATGTATCCCTAAGAAGTTATTTGTGTACGCCTCTCATTTTTCCGAAGATTTTAAAGATTCCAAGAATTACGGTTGGTCAGTTTCTGATGTTACCTTTGATTGGGAAACACTCGTACGGAACAAAGATGCAGAGCTTGAACGCCTCCATGGCATCTACAATAAGATGTTGGATGATGCCAGTGTTGATGTAATTTCCGGAAGAGCAGGATTCATTGACGAACATAATGTNGAAGTTCGCGAAGGTGATACCTCACGAATAGTTTCAGCTGAGACGATTTTAGTTGCTACGGGAGGTTGGGCTATCAAACCACCAATTTCGGGCTTAGAGAGTGCATTGACGTCCACAGAAGCTTTTGATCTTTCAGAATTCCCAGAACGGATGGTTATTTTGGGAGGGGGGTATATTGCGGTAGAGTTTGCGGGAATATTTAGCAAACTTGGTGTTGCTGTGACAGAGGTAATTCGTGCTAAACACGTTCTGCGAGGGTTNGACAACGATCTTAGACATCACCTGCAAAGAGAAATGATTCGCGAAGGCATTACGGTGAAAGCTGAGGTAAACGTAAATGCCGTGCAGAAAGTTTCAGACGTTTATCGTGTAGAGCTCTCTGATGGCGGGGTAATCGAAGCGGATCAGCTGCTATGTGCGTTGGGAAGAGCGCCAAATACACTNGCATTGGGACTCGATGAGGCAGGGGTTGAAAAGTTAGGTAATGGNGCCATAAAGGTCGATGCTTGGTCGCGCACGTCTGTTCCTAACATATACGCAGTTGGCGACTGCACGGATCGGGTAAATNTGACGCCCGTAGCAATCGCAGAGGGAAGAGCTTTTGCTGATACACTCTACAATAACCAGCCCAAGACGGTTGACTACGAAAACATTGCAAGCGCNGTTTTCAGTCAACCNCCTATAGGCACCGTAGGCCTTACCGAGACAGAGGCTCGCTCTAAGTATGGCGACATCGGCGTGTATCGCTCGGAATTTCGCCCTCTTAAGGCCACCATGAGTGGGAATAGTGGTCGAACATTTATGAAGCTTTTAGTAGAAAATAGCAGCGATAGGGTTGTTGGTTGCCATATGGCGGGAGACGACGCGGCAGAAATTATTCAAGGCGTTGCGGTCGCTGTTAAATGTGGTGCGACGAAGGCCCAGTTCGATTCTACTATGGCAATTCATCCGACGGCATCTGAAGAGTTGGTGACGATGTACGAACCGTTTTTGGATGCTGCAGAATGAAAAGTTCCTATAATGGTANATGTTGTGTCTGTCGGGTTGGTATCCTGTTTGAAGTGCTTGGAAAATCCGACAGATCGCGCTATAGCAAGTTTCTGTTAGTAAAAACAAGACGGGTGTAGGCATGGCCGAGCTTTGGAGCGTGGACAGTTGGCGTAAATTTCCAATAAAACACCAACCTACGTACCAGGATAGAGACGCACAATATTCTGTTGAAAAGAAAATTAAGAGCTTTCCGCCTTTAGTATTTGCGGGGGAAGCGCGAAGCCTTCGGACCAAGTTGGCGGATGCGGCAAATGGTCGTGCATTCCTCCTACAAGGTGGCGACTGCGCCGAAAGTTTTGCCGAATTTCATCCAGACCATATAAGAGACACCTTTCGTGTGCTGTTGCAGATGGCTGTAGTTTTGACATTTGGCGCCACGTTGCCTGTGATAAAGGTTGGTCGTATGGCTGGCCAGTTTGCTAAACCGCGGTCGTCAGACGTTGAAACTCAAGATGGCGTGGAGTTGCCAAGCTACCGTGGTGACATAATTAATGGCATTGAATTTTCAGAAACTGNCCGNATCCCAGATCCGGGGCGTATGCTGCAAGCGTACTCTCAGGCGGCGGCTACATTAAATCTTATACGCGCATTTGCGCAGGGAGGGTACGCTGATCTTCATCAAGTGCATAGGTGGAATCTAGGTTTTGTTTCTGGTAGTCCCGAGGCGGACCGTTACCGGGATATTGCNGATCGGATTGGTGAGAGTTTGGCCTTCATGGAAGCATGNGGCCTGACAACGGAANANGTTTCNGAATTGAGACAAACTGACTTTTTTACCAGTCACGAGGCGTTGTTGCTGAGTTATGAAGAAATGTTGACTCGCGTAGATAGTACGAGTGGNAACTGGTACGACTGTTCGGCCCATATGCTGTGGATTGGAGATCGAACACGGGGTTTAGACGAGGCGCATATTGAATTTCTCCGTGGAGTGGAAAATCCAATAGGGGTCAAAGTGGGACCAAGTATGCAACCTGATGAGCTCATTCGCCTAGTTGATAGCCTGAATCCAAAAAACGAAGCGGGNCGATTGACGCTAATAGCGCGTATGGGNGCNGAAAACGTTGAAGAACTGTTGCCGCCTCTTCTGGCTCGNGTTAGGAAGGAAGATCGGAAGGTGTTATGGGCGTGTGATCCGATGCACGGAAATACAATTAAATCCTCAACAGGATACAAAACCCGTCCATTTGATAGGATAGTCTCAGAAGTGCGCGGATTTTTTGCTGCTCACGAAAGGGAGGGGACCTATGCAGGTGGTGTTCACTTTGAGATGACAGGAAGGGATGTAACCGAATGTACTGGAGGTGCACAGGAAATTACAGATGAGCATCTGCGGGATCGGTACCACACCCATTGCGACCCAAGGCTCAATGCATCCCAGAGTTTGGAGCTTGCGTTCTTAATTGCCGAACAACTTAAGGCGCAACGGCAAGTCGAGACGTCACAATTAGAGGTAGCGCAGTAGCCATTTGCAATTTCGAATTTGCTAATAATGTATTTTTGTAAGGCGGTCAGCAGCTGGCTTATCCGGCTAAATGAGCTTGGCAACTTGAACTGAATAACGGTTAGAGGCGAACTTAGATGCACCTCCAATTTGTGTTTTTTGTTGCGGGGATGACTGTTGCAGTGTGGCTGTTTTTGACGTCGCCTGTAAGAGCTGTCATCGAGGCGAAGAGTGGTGCGGAGTGGGTGGCGACGTCTGATGAACCCGGGCCCGATATTCCACCTGTAGGGCGGTCTTTGTTCGACTACCTCTTTACTGAGAGAACAGGTGGTTCCGCTAAATACCGGGTTCCATTTCCATTTGAGACACTCACAGAAGAAATTGAGACTTATTTGCGGGCGACGACTACACGGTCCTTACAGAAGGTTTTAATTCCTTTGGGACGTTCGCTTCAACGGAACGCAGCCAGTCCACATTTCTTTAAATCACCCCGCGCCGTAGTTGCGGCGGAGGCAAATCCTGAGTTAGTTCCCGGAAAACCGCTGATCGTACTTAAAGACCGTTTTTATTTGGGGTACCAGCCGAGCGCAGCGGCGATCGAAGTTATTAGTTATAACGAAGCCGCAGGAAGATTTGAGTTCCAAATCGTAGAGGATTATAAGCTTGGCGCTGTTCCAAAGGTTTATTATGCGGAACGGGCTATTTGTCTCGGATGTCATCAGAATCACGCTCCAATATTTGCAATTCAGCCTTGGGATGAATCAAACTCCAATCCTAGTGTGTCGAGTTTCCTACTGCGAGAGGGAGATTCTTTCTACGGAATTCCGTCGTTTACCGGGATCGATATACCAGGGCTCATCGGGCTTTCTGCCGACCGTGCCAACTTGTTCACTACTTATCAGTTGGTGTGGCGAGAAGGTTGTGCTGCCGGCGATAGACTCCAGGGTATCAATTGTAGAGCTAATGCTTTATTCGCTGCACTTCGGTATCGACTTGCAGCTAATACACATACGGGAACGCGGCAGGACGAGGCACGTGTTATATTAAATCGTCAGTTTCGTATAACTTGGCAGGAAAAATGGCCAACCGGCTTGGCCATCCCGTCTCGGGAGTTACCGGACCTTGATCCATTTGGGGGCGCCAAAACCTATCTTGGTTTTACGGAGGCGCAGGTAGGGTCCCTAGAACAGCGGATCCCCATAGATTTTATCTCCGTCGATGATGCGTTTGAGCCTTTATATCCACGAGGCCCCTTAAAAGTATGGGATTTGCCACGCCGGATGCCGGTTAGCGCGGGGATGGAGCCGAGTTGGCTAGACGATTTTATCTCCGGGCTCGGTGAATTTTTTGTACCTCACGACGTAGAGATCTTTGATCAAGTATTGGCTGCACAGGGAGGGGATGTCACGGAGCATTGGGCTCCATGTGATATCACGGTGATTCCTGATCCATTGGTGGATACTATGCTGTCTTTTGCTTGTGGTGCTTCCCTGAATACGGCAACACCCCTTAATATCGATGCACGTATCCAACTTGATGGTGGTCGATTCCAAGACGGTGTAGTGGAAAATTTACGCGTTGACCCGTATGGCCCAGCTGGATCGCTGATAGCCACTGAGGGAGAACTGCACCAGACAGAAGAACGTTGGAGATTGGTCTTGAATGTACGAGCCAATAATGATGGAGCCAGTATAGGGGAGCTTGGACGTCATCCAAGGATCAATGCTCGGCTCCCTGCAGGAGATTTAATATCGACGGTTATTTTCGAATGGAGCCGATCTGGAGACACAACTCCTCAACATGCTTCTGTCACAGTGATAACGTTGAACGATATAGGTAAATTGAAAGGGGCCGTGGCCGCCTTGGTAACAGAAAATGTAAATGGTTTGTCTGATGTTTTGCTAGGTGGAGCCTTTCGGCGCNCCGCACTTTTAGCTCCCTTATTGGAATCTCTTGGCANGGCTCCCACAGAATGGTGTTGTTCGGATGAGAGNAAATTTCCTCCTATCCAAGTTGTGGGTCAATAAAGGTGGAATCCCACAAAAACCTAGGTAGCATTCACGCCATGTGGTGCCGTCCCTCCAACAAGTTTCGAAAGCCTGTCATTAAAATTTAAGAAATGTCAAATTTTGAAGATTATATATCCTCGCGTGCTGATAGTTATTTTAAGCGGACACGCCAGATAGTTCGCCGTCACGGTGATCGGCGCGTTACGTACGCCGTGTTTATGCGGCGACCCGTGATTTTTTGTCCACGGTTAGCTTTGGATTGGGTTGAAGGTGCTGCTCGGGAACGAGATGCAGAGTTCCACATAGAGCTTCAATTTGAGGAGGGAGCACTTGTTGGTGCAGGAGAGACGCTGNTTTATATCTCTGGACAAATGTCGGATTTGGTGGATCTAGAGACGATTTATTTGCAACGCTTGGGGGCACCTTGTGTTGCGGCATACAATGCTTACGAGATGTGTGTAGACTTGCCCNGCGTGGAGTTCCTCGCGATGGATGCGCGACATTGTGCTGGGGATGGAATGGCAGATTTAATGGCGTATGCGGCAAGTGTTGGTTCTGAGCGTGCTCGCATCGAAAANGGTGCTATCGGCTTTGTCGGAAGCGCAAACGATGGAACAGCGCACTATTTTGATCAAAAGGAAGGATTTGGCACTATGCCACATGCCTTAATAGGGTATGCGGGATCCACAGTACGTGCGGCGGAACTATTTCATGATACCTTTCCTGACATACCGTTGACTGTATTAGTTGACTATTATGGTAGAGAAATCACTGATTCCCTTGCCGTTTGTACTCGTTTTTTGGATTTGGTTCAGGCGGGAAGTCTTAGCCTGCGTATAGACACCCATGGGGGGCGCTTTATAGAGGGCCTGGATACGGCAAGCTCGTATGCTATTTTGGAGCAAAAAGTGCCCGAAGCGATCCGTACTTACCGTACTGAGACTGAACTGCGTTGGCTAGTGGGTACCGGAGTGACTGCTGCCGCCCTGTACCATCTGCGCTCTAACCTCGATAAGGCAGGCTTTAATAAAGTCAAAATAGCTGCAAGCTCTGGTTTTACTCCTGCTAAATGTCGGTTGATGGNCCAAGTGGGNGCTCCGGTTGATGTTATTGGGACGGGGTCTTATTTGCCTGAGAACTGGTTTGAGACGTACGCAACTGCCGATATCGTGGCGTATGATGGCAGGGCAGAAGTGAAAGTTGGGCGAGAGTTCTTGCTTCAAAAGAAATCCTAAGCGGACGCAANATTATTTCTATGGCGAAGACACTAAAAATTGCTTTGGCCCAAATGAACCCAACTGTTGGTGACATTGAGGGCAACGTCAAGATTTTGCGCAGCGTTCGCGNAGAGGCNGCACGCGGGGGTGCCGACTTGGTAATTGCCAGCGAACTCTCTATGACTGGATACCCCCCGGAAGATCTGGTATTGCGGGACGCTTTTATAAATAAAACACGGGAAGCGGTGCTTGCTTTATCNAAGGACACNTTGGACGGTGGTCCAGGGCTTCTGGTTGGTTCCCCATGGGTGGACGAAGATAAATTGTATAACGCGGCTATTCTTTTGGATTCTGGAGAAATAGTCGGAAGTCGTTANAAACATAAACTGCCTAACTACGGCGTCTTTGANGANGCGCGCGTATTTGATGCGGGGCCTNTGTCAGGTCCTATTTCGTACCGTGGCGTTCGTCTAGGTATAATGATTTGCGAAGATATGTGGTTTGAGGATGTTGCCGANACCTTGGCAGAATCTGGTGCCCAGATATTAGTGGTACTAAACGGGTCTCCCTACGACAAAGATAAAGAAGACACTCGTCTCAATTTGGCCGTAGCCCGCGTAACGGAAACTNGCTTGCCACTAATCTATGTAAACCAGGTTGGTGGACAAGATGAATTAGTGTTTGATGGCAGATCGTTTATCCTGGACGGAAACAGAAAATTACGGGTCCAATCTGCCTGCTGGAAGCAATCGATGAATATGAGCAGCTGGTCATGTTNGGCGGATGGCAGTTGGAGTTGNGCGAATGGAGATAGAGCCAAAGACGTTACGGGTATAGAAGCAAACTATTGGGCAATGCTTGTAGGTCTCCGGGACTACGTTGATAAGAACAAATTTCCCGGAGTAATCATTGGACTGTCAGGTGGGATTGACTCCGCATTATCAGCTGCATTGGCGGTCGATGCCCTCGGTTCCGATCGCGTCTTGTGTGTCAGAATGCCGTCCCGTTACTCTTCAGACCATAGCCTTCGAGACGCGGCTGAATGCTGCAAGTTGCTGGGTGTTAGTTACAAAACTATAGCTATCGAAGAAGCTCATAGGTCATTTGAATCAATGCTGGCCGAATCATTTGATGGACGAGATGCCAATGAGGCTGAGGAAAATATCCAAGCGCGTGTACGTGGTTTGATTCTGATGGCTCTTTCCAACAAGTTGGGGCATATGGTTCTAACGACTGGGAACAAGTCTGAAATGTCAGTTGGTTATGCGACTTTGTATGGTGATATGTGTGGCGGGTTTTCTGTATTGAAGGATGTGTACAAAACTACGGTATATCATTTGGCTGTTTGGCGTAATCAACACTGGGTGGACGGGTACAAGGGGCCGTCGGGTCCAGTAGTTCCGGAGAATATCATTTTAAAGGCACCCTCCGCTGAGCTACGTCCAGATCAAACAGACCAAGACAGTTTGCCTCCATATGATGAACTGGACGATATTTTGGAAAGTCTCGTAGAAAATGAGTTGAGCGTCGAAGAAATTTGTGACCGGGGTCACGATGTTGGGACTGTGAGAAGAATTCGACGCCTGCTTTATATAGCGGAGTATAAGCGACGTCAGGCCCCCCCGGGTGTAAAAATTACACGTCGTTCCTTTGGAAAGGATCGTAGATATCCAATTACAAATCGCTTCGTGCATGGAGAATAACTGGACATGTACGACGGCATGATCTTGCATTTGTACAATACTTTAGATCGGAAAAAAGTGCAGTTTGTCCCACTAGATGACCGAGATGTCAGGATGTATGTGTGTGGCCCGACTGTTTACGATAAAATACATNTCGGGAATGCGCGTCCAATCGTAGTCTTNGATGTTCTTTATCGTCTTCTAAAGCTCTTATATCCCAAAGTCACATATGTTCGAAATATAACGGATGTAGACGANAAAATTATGCTTCGTGCGGCAGAAAGCAAGGAGGACATTAACGTCCTGACTAAACGTACAATAGAGCAGTTTGAAAGGGACGTTGAATCACTAGGTGCTTTGGAACCAGATATCGAACCAAGGGCCACTGAGCATATCGAAGATATGATCAAAATTATTGNTTCGTTGATCGCGAACGGTAGTGCTTATGTGGTGGAAGGGCACGTTTTGTTTCATGTTTCGTCGATATCAAACTACGGGGTACTTTCCGGTCGCGATCGTGATGAAATGATTGCAGGGGCTCGTATAGAGGTTGCTCCCTATAAGAAGGATCCGGCGGACTTTGTGCTTTGGAAACCCTCCACCGAAATGCAGGTCGGATGGACGTCTCCCTGGGGTCGNGGGCGTCCCGGNTGGCATATTGAGTGTTCTGCGATGAGCACCAAATATTTGGGCCCTAATTTCGATATACATGGTGGTGGCGAGGACTTGATTTTCCCACATCACGAGAATGAAATTGCTCAGAGCCAGTCTGCTATTTCTGGCTCGTCCTTCGCTAAATTTTGGCTTCACAATGGCTATCTCCGCTCCGAAGGGAAAAAAATGTCGAAATCAGAGGGTAATTTTTACANTGTCGACGAACTGCTTGGTGNAGGAGAGCGGGAANGGATGTGGAGAGGAGAGTCGATGCGNTTAATGATGCTTAGCACCCATTATCGCCAGCCNATTGACTTTACTAAAAGGGGTTTGGATATCGCAAAACGAAAATTGGATAGATGGTATCGATGTCTCGGCGAAACTGNTTTTGATTGTGNTGCGGATAGATCNGATGTCGTTAACGTATTGTGCGACGATATAAATACTCCAAAAGCAATTGCTGCGATGGATTCGCTTTGCCGCCAGGTCTTGGCAGGAGGAGGCCTGGCGCAAGACGCCAAGCACGAAATGCTGGCTGGTGCAAGTTTGTTGGGTTTATTGCGACACAACACTGAGGCCTGGTTTCAAGGTACTGTTTTGTCAGATCTTGACGAAGAGGTAGCGAGAATTGATGCTTTGATAGAAGAGCGAGACACTGCAAGAAAAAATCGGGAATTTAATTTGGCGGATACAATCCGACAANAGCTTCTTGATGTNGGTGTCATTCTTGAAGATAAGTCAGATGGAAAGACGATTTGGCGCAGAGATGAATAGGGCTGGAGTTTGTGACAAATTTTTCAATGCAGGGCACGTAGTAGATGACAGATACGGATAAATATTCCCCTTCGAGAATGTTGCCCCTCCAAAATGAAAAAGCTGTGCAAGGACCTGCTATAGTGCTGATTGAACCGCAGTTGGGAGAAAACATTGGTACAGTGGCGCGTGCCATGCTGAACTTTGGAATTTCTGACCTTCGTTTGGTCCGTCCACGTGATGGATGGCCCAATGATAAAACCAATGCCGCTGCTGCCGGAGCGGATATAGTAATATCAAGGGCGCAACTTTTCGAGTCCACGGAGGATGCAATTGCTGACCTCAATCGGGTCTATGCATCTTCGGGACGGACACGAGACCTGGTTAAACAGGTGTTGTCACCTGCACAGGCTGTTGAAATTATGCAATCCGGTGTTGCCTCTGGCGAGNNNTCTGGAGTGCTTTTTGGGCCTGANCGGAGTGGCCTTCCGAACACCGATTTGGCGCTGGCAGATGCCGTCATCAACATTCCGGCGAATTCCCAGTTTAAGTCTCTAAACCTTGCGATGGCAGTTTTAGTCGTGTGTTATGAATGGTCTCGGAGGGTCGATGAACCTGNTGCAGGGCTTATTATGGGAAAGACGAGAGCGGCTAAAAAATCGGAGCTGTTNGGCCTATTTTGTCACTTGGAAGGNGCCCTGGATGACTGTGGATTTCTTAGAGTTAGAGAGAAACGACCGCATATGGTACAAAATATTAGGAATATATTTCAGAGGGCACAATTGACGGAACAAGAGGTCCGTACTCTTCGGGGTGTTATATCTGGGTTAGTGAATCANCCGTCCGAGAGCAATTAGAGAAATCGCGTAATGGTTGACTGTGTGGCATCTGTACGTATAGTGCGCCTCGCAACCCTGACGGTGTTGTGTTTTTTCCGAAATAGTAGTTTGGAGTCTTTATGAGCAAGAGAATTAGCTCAAAGTATAAAATCAATCGTCGGCTTTCTGTGAATTTGTGGGGAAGACCTAAAAGCCCATTTAATAAACGCGACTATCCGCCTGGGCAGCATGGACAANGGCGGCGGAAGATATCTGATTTTGGGTCTCAGTTGCGTGCCAAGCAGAAACTCAGAGGGTATTACGGGAATATTAACGAAAAACAGTTTCGTCGCATCTACGCTGAAGCCGTTCAGGCGAAGGGTGATACGAGTGAACAACTCATTGGCCTATTGGAGAGCCGGTTAGANATTATTGTTTACCGAATGCTTTTTGTGCCTACAGTTTTTGCCGCGCGTCAATTGATAAATCATGGGCACGTAACGGTTAATGGCAAAAGAGTAAATGTTGCTAGTTACCGGGTTCGTGAGGGAGATCAGGTGGAAATACGACAAAAATCAAAAGAACATCCCGTGGTGCTTGAGGCNACNCAAACACTTGAGCGAGACGTTCCAGATTACATGGAGATTGATTTTGAGAATCTAAAGGGTACGTTTGTGCGTATCCCAGTGTTGGCAGACGTGCCGTATCCGGTACAAATGGAGCCCAATCTGGTTATTGAGTATTACTCCAGATAAGCGACAACTGTATTGTGGGAGAAGGCCGCCGATTCGGGCGGCTTTGTTATTGTACTATTCTGGGGCTCTAGGCGTCCTCTAATTCAATCCCTTTTCCCTTAAATAATTCTGTCAATTCTCCCGNTTCGTACATTTCCCGAATTATATCGCAGCCTCCGACAAACTCGCCNTTCACGTACAATTGTGGAATTGTAGGCCATTCGCTGTATTGTTTGATACCTTCGCGAANGGNAGGTTCGTTCAGCACNTCGACGCTCTTAAACTTGACGCCCAAGTGGGTAAGGACCTGCACAACGGTCGCAGAGAAGCCACACTGCGGGAATATCGGTGTACCCTTCATAAACAGCACTACTTGGTGATCATTGATTTCTTGTTCAATCCGTTCTATGGCCGGATTATCCTGCGTCATCGTCATTTGACGTGCTCCTGTTCTGCAGAGATTGGTTATGTTTTCTCGATTATTGAGGTTTGAAGTGCCAGGGCATGTAGTTGCTCGCCCATGGCTCCCCTAAGGGCTTGATATACGAGCTGATGTTGTTGCACCCGGCTTTTTCCTTGGAAAGATTGGGAACTTACGTAAGCGGCATAATGGTCACCGTCTCCGCGTAAGTCCTCGATACGAACCTCTGCGTCTGGCATAGCCTCTCGAATCAAGCGCTCAATCTCTGCCGCATCCATGGCCATTGGTTGAATCCTCTAATAGGTCCGTATCAGTTGCTTGCCGTATATGTTGGCAACCAACGCTCGTGAATTTCTATCAGTTCTGAGACCGATATGGCATTGGCAGTGTTGAGAGTCAATGTTTCGCCTCCAACCGTACCAATTATCCTAACCGGTATGTTGGCCAGTTTAGCCGCATTCGAGATTGGTTCGAGGTCTCTGGAGGTTGTCGCGATCAAATAACGCGACTGATCCTCCCCAAACAGGGATCCAACGTCTTCATCAAAATTTAGATTTGCACCACGGACGCCAGCCATACACATTTCGGCAAGAGCCACTAGAAGTCCTCCATCGGAGATATCGTGGCAGGCTGTTACTAAGCCATTTCCAATTATTTTTCGTATGAAGTCGCCGTTCCGTCGTTCAATCGCGAGATCGACAGAGGGAGGTGGGCCTAAATCCTTTCCAAGAAACTGCCGTACGTAAAGTGATTGACCTAAGTGACCTGCACCCTCACCGACAAGAAGAATATGGTCACAGTGTGGACCAAAGGCCAAACTTATTCCTAGTCTCCAATCTTCAAGTAATCCGACGCCACCGATCTGAGGCGTGGGCGGAATATTCGAGTCTTCTGTCTCGTTGTAGAAAGAAACATTTCCCGAAACGACAGGGAAATCCAGAGCTTTACAAGCCTCTGACATACCTTCAATTGCCCCTANAAATTGNCCCATTACTACTGATTTNTCGGGATTTCCAAAGTTTAAACAGTCTGTAATCGCAAGCGGTTTGGCACCCACTGATGTAATGTTGCGCCAACATTCCGCTACTGCCTGTGCTCCTCCTTTTTTCGGATCCGATTCACAATAACGTGGGGTACAATCAGAGGTGACTGCAATGGCTTTTTTTGTTCCGTGNATTCGAATCACAGCAGCATCCGCGCCTGGGCCCAATACAGTGTCCGCCATTACCGTATGGTCGTATTGCTCCCATATCCACTTACGAGAACATAGATCAGCGCAGGATAAAAGGGAACAGAGTGCCTCCAACACGGGCACGAACGGAATAGAGGGGAGTGGTGACGGACCGGGATCGGCCGGTGCCGACCATGTTCGGTCGTAATTGAGCCCTTCAGCCAATGGTTTAATTGGTACATCGGCGATAATTTCTCCTGTTCTTTTCAATATCATTCGACCAGTATCTGTGACCCGACCTATGATAGAGAAATCCAGCTCCCATTTTTCAAATACCCTTTGAGCTTCTTGTTCCGCGCCGGGTCGCAGAACCATCAACATTCGTTCCTGACTCTCTGAAAGCATCAATTCATATGGAGACATATTCTTTTCCCGGCACGGCACTTGTTCCAGGTTCAACTCAATGCCGCCTTCGCCCTTGAACGCCATTTCCACGGCTGACGAAGTGAGCCCGGCAGCTCCCATATCTTGGATTCCAGTGATCGCATCTCCAGACATCAGTTCCAGGCACGCCTCCAGCAACAATTTTTCAGTGAAGGGGTCTCCAACCTGGACCGTTGGGCGTTTTTCGTCAGAGTCTGTGTCAAATGAGGCAGACGCCATCGTCGCACCATGAATCCCATCTCGACCCGTTTTGGAGCCAACGTAGACTACAGGACTATCCAATCCGCTGGCTTTGGCGTAGAAAATTTTACTTTTATCCGCGATCCCAACAGTCATGGCGTTTACCAAAATATTCCCGTTGTAACGAGCGTCAAAAGTGCATTCGCCACTAACTGTAGGAACGCCAATGCAGTTTCCGTAGCCGCCGATCCCTGCCACTACACCTTCTAGTAGATGTTTGGTTTTTGGGTGTTCGGGGGCTCCGAACCGTAAGGAATTTAATGAAGCAAACGGCCGTGCACCCATTGTGAAAACATCTCTCAGGATACCGCCTACTCCCGTCGCTGCCCCTTGATAGGGTTCAATATATGAAGGGTGATTATGGCTTTCCATTTTAAACACCAATGCCTGGCCGTCCCCAACGTCAATTACCCCAGCATTTTCACCCGGTCCACAAATCACCCAGGGTGCCTCGGTGGGAAGCTTCTTTAGCCATTGGCGAGAAGATTTGTATGAACAGTGTTCACTCCACATTGCCGAAAAAATACCAAGTTCCGTAAAATTTGGGAGGCGACCCAACAGACATTGGATCTCTGAAAATTCTTCGGAAGTAAGGCCCATTCCAGCTGCAAGGTCTACTGTGATTGCGCTCATGCCAGATGCATAACCAAAGACTTAAACAAGTTTTGGCCATCCTTACATACGTGATTCTCGTCTACCGCGCGTTCTGGGTGTGGCATCATACCGAGCACTCTTCGGGTGCTGCTAAGTATTCCGGCAATTGAATTGGCAGATCCATTGGGAGAAATTTGGTTCGGTAAAGTTCCGCACCTTGAACTATAACGAAAAGCGATTCGATCTTCTGACTCAAGTTCCTCGAGTGTCTCTTGATCAGCAAAGTAGTTTCCTTCGTTGTGCGCAATCGGCATGGTGATGATGTCATGATAAGTGTATTCAGAGGTAAAAAGAGAATCATTTGTTGCAACTTCAAGAGTTGTTGCGCGACAGATGAACTTGAGGTCTCGGTTGCGCATAAGGATGCCAGGCAACAGCCCACATTCCGTTAGGACTTGAAAACCATTGCATATCCCTATGATGGCGACTCCCATAGATGCGGATTTAACCACGGACTCCATTACCGGAGAATGGGCTGCCATTGCCCCGGGTCGCAGATAATCTCCATAGGAAAATCCACCTGGAACCGCAACCAGATCTACTTTTGGTAAATTTCTCTCCCCATGCCAAACCATATCCACGTTTCCCCCACAAATGGCTTTTAATGCAACCGCAATGTCACGATCACAGTTCGAGCCAGGGAAGACGATGACGGCGGATTTCATGCTGCGTAGGGTAACTTAACCGTTAGACTGTGACTAACGTTGTTCATTAGTCTAGTTCGACTGAATAGTCTTCGATTACTGTATTTGCCAGAAGTTTTTGACACATGCTCTCAATGTCTCGCCGTGCCTGGGCTGGGTCAGATTGGTCCAGTTCAAGTTCGATAATTTTTCCTTGGCGCACTTCCTGGATACCTTTGAATCCTAGCCTGCCCAAGGCTTGCTCAGTCGCCTTTCCCTGAGGATCAAGTACTCCGACTTTAAGAGTTATATGCACTTTTGCTTTCAATTTATGTCTATTGTACCGTGTCTAGGCGCGTGAAATCACGGGGCCCACCCTCAGGAAGGATGCCCAAACGGCGCGCAACTTCTTGATATGCTTCCTCCACCCGGTCTAAGTCGCGCCGGAAACGATCCTTGTCTAGCTTTTCATTGGTCTTAATGTCCCAAAGACGACAATTATCTGGGCTAATTTCATCAGCCAGGACTATCCTGACATCATCACCCTCGTACAAGCGGCCAAATTCTAACTTAAAATCAACCAATTTTATTCCAAGCGCTAGGAAAAGTCCCGACAGAAAGTCATTAATTCGAAGTGTCATAGATAAAATTTCATCAAGTTCCTGCGGCGTTGCCCAACCGAATGCGGTTATGTGTTCCTCAATAATCATTGGGTCGTTGAGTTCATCTGATTTGTAATAATACTCAATAATTGAGCGGGGGAGCGGCGATCCTTCAGAGATTCCGAAGCGGTCAGAGAACGAACCAGCGGCAACGTTACGAACCACAATTTCGATCGGGATAATGTCGACTTTTTTTATTAACTGTTCCCGCATGTTGAGTCGGCGGACGAAGTGGGTAGGAATCCCTATTTCCGAGAGCTTTGCCATCAGAAATTCAGAAATTCGATTGTTTAAAACACCTTTCCCCGTGATCGTACCCTGCTTCTTATTGTTGAAGGCAGTAGCATCATCCTTAAAGTATTGCACCAAGGTCCCTGGCTCAGGTCCCTCAAAAAGGACCTTGGCCTTTCCCTCGTATATTTTCCTGCGCCGCGACATGGGTGCTTGGTTGTTTCTTTCGAGAGGGCGTTAGCAAAAAGTCAAAAGCAACTTACCGCTATGGTTTCGTTTACCATGTGCGGTAGTCGTTATTACCCCATATCCCTGTATCAGACAACGCCACAAAAGAAGCCGGGGATCGAGACTGGGATACAATTTTATATCCTTAACTTACTCAGTCGATTTATTGCTTCTATCTAGCGGACCGCCGAGGTTTTGAATTGTAGTCACCTTGCTATTCCGCAAATAGAGAAATGGTTAGCAACGTTTCTTAGTGTTGGTCTCACGGCAGACTCGTCGCTGTCGGAGCTTCTATTTCACTGTAATAATAACGCGACCTGACTTAATGACTGGTTCATGAGGAATATGATTGTGATCCGCCAATATTAATTGAAGTGTGTGATTTCCAGGTCCCAACTCCAGGGTTACCTCGGTTTGGCCGCCACCGAAATGCCGATAATTCTCATCGCTTGGAATAGGTTCGTCAAATGGTGGCAAAGGCGCATCGATTATCAGATGGTGATGGCCCGTATTGGCCTTCTCAGTTCCGGCAGGGGCTATCTCCATGCCGCGGAGCCCAAATTTTATTGTCACTGGCGATGTTACCCGTTCTCCGTCTACCGGTGAAATAATGTATACTTCGCTGCCTTCGTTTGAAGTCGTACGAGTTTGAGCCAATGCACTAGCTGATCCATATAAACCAAGGATTCCTAGAACTGTCAGCAATTTGCCCATCCACATCCACATAACGTTCTCCTAAAATGCTAAGGTCGATTCCCGTATATACTAACACGATCTCACGCCCTTGCACCTAGAATTGAAGCAGCAAGGCTACTTCGCCATCACTGAGTGATTCAGGAACTTTGTCCCGAATTTCACAAATTCATAATTTCCATTACTTGGGTCGCCCGAAGCAAATTTCCATATTGGAAGTGTGTCGGTTCCCTTTGCGGCAGGTACTGCGATAAAAGAGCTGGATGAGGTTCCAAAACCAAAGTCTGTGACAATATTCATCGCCTCAGTCGGCCCATCGGCTTGTCTGTGGGCTTTGCTTGACATTAGCTTCGTCCAATCAGTCCAGCTGTCGGTGCCCGGATCGGGTTCAACAGAACTTTGAAAGCTAGGTAGGAAGTCTCTGGTACGGGGACATGTGCCGTCGTTGAGATCGTGAGCGGTCAGCATTGATACTCCTGTCGGAATAGTATTTACCTCAATCAACGGATGATCCGTCTTATTCCTATGAGCTATCCAGAAGGCATCACGATTGTCAGCTACCACAAGATTGAAAGGGCGGTAGGAACGTTGGTCCAGATCTGAGATTGCATCGGCCGCGACTTTTGCATCTGCATGCTCTAGTGCTTCAAGTACTAATTCTCCTCTGGAACGTTTTCCNTTCTCTGGTCCCAGAGCGCCCGTTCGATTAAGTATTCCTGCAACNACACCATAGTCGTTTATACCCAGCCAACTCCCACCGGCTGTCTGATCAAGTCCCGCCACCGTTGTGGGACGATCAGGCCAGTGCCTAGCTGGTGGTTCCCAGGTGCGTGTCAACATTTCATCGCGATTGGCGGCAATAACTAAGGGCCAAAGATGTTTGGGACGGCGCAGTATAATTAATGTACACATTAGGCGGGNCGCAACCCTTCTTTTAAAATGTTCTAAAACGGTATGGTAATCTCTACTAGGAATAGTGGTATAATCGCTGTTGTAACGTCGAAATACCACAATTTTTGGAATAACTAGAAACGANACAACTAAGGAAATGTCATGAGTGCTTTTGACGATAGAGAACGCGACTTTGAAAAACGTTTTCAACATGATGAAGAGCTTCTGTTTAAGGCCAATGCCCGCCGTAACAAAATGTTGGGCCTTTGGGCCGCNGATCTGCTTGGCCTAACCGGAGCTGAGTCGGAAGCGTATGCTAAGGAAGTAGTTATGGCGGATTTCCAGGAGCCGGGNGATGAAGACGTGTTGCGCAAAGTATTGTCTGACTTTGAGGCCAAAGGAATTCCGACCGANGCGGNAAAAATTCGTCANGAAATGGAACGCCTGATGCCAGTNGCGAAGAACGAAATAATGAACGAGTAGTAGAATTTGAAAGGAATACGAGTTCCTTGTTACTTGGNCGACCGATTAAATACTCGCGAGAAAATCTGATCGATATGTTGGAGATTAATCCCGGATTCAAATATACCGGCCAGCTNTTCCGTACTCAAATTTGACAGAATTTCTGAATCCGTAGTTAGGATGTCGAGAAACTTGCCCCCATTCTTCCAGAGTTTCATCGCGTTACGTTGTACCGTCCTGTATGCATCCTCTCTGCTCATACCGGTTTGAGTCAGCGCCAGCAGCACTCGCTGAGAGTGGATCAAACCACCCAGCTGGTCCAAATTTTTTCGCATCGTGTCTGGGTAAACCAGGAGTTTATCAACTACTCTGGTTAGGCGGTGTAATGAAAAATCAAGTGTTATTGTGGNGTCAGGTCCAATTATCCTTTCCACGGAGGAGTGTGATATATCCCTCTCATGCCATAGGGCGATGTTTTCTAGTGCAGGNGATACCGCTGCTCGTACCGTTCGCGCTAGTCCGGTCAAATTCTCAGTTAATACCGGGTTTCTCTTATGTGGCATTGCAGAGGAGCCTTTTTGTTCAGGCTCAAAAAACTCTTCTACTTCTCTAACTTCAGTTCTTTGAAGGTGTCGAATTTCGGTAGACAACCGTTCGATCGATCCAGCAATAACACCGAGGGTTGCAAAGAACATTGCATGTCGATCGCGAGGAATCACTTGCGTTGAAATAGTTTCAGGTTTTAGTCCAAGTTTTTCTGCTACGTAATTTTCAACGCTAGGGTCTATCGTCGAATACGTCCCTACGGCACCCGAAATCGCACAAACGGAGATTTCGTTTCGAGCCAATTCCAGACGAGAACGGGCACGATCNAATTCCGAAAAGGCAAAAGCTAATTTCAGACCAAAGGTTGTAGGCTCAGCATGGATTCCATGACTTCGTCCAACACATAAGGTCCTTTTAAATTCATGCGCTCGCCTTTCGAGAACGGAGCACAATGCATNGAGATCAGACAATAAAATGTCNGTGGCTNGGGTTAATTGGACCGCGAAAGCGGTGTCCAGTACGTCTGAAGACGTTAGTCCCTGGTGCATAAACCGAGCTTCATCACCGACATGTTCGGCAATATTCGTCAGAAAAGCGATGACATCATGCTTAAGACTCCGCTCTAGTTCATCAATTCTGTCGATCTCAAATTTTCCACGTTCAAGTAGTGCTTGGGCAGTCCCGTTCGGTATTGCCCCTAATTTTTCTTGGGCTTCGCAGGCATGGCGTTCAATATCTAGCCAAATTTGGAAACGAGTTTGAGGTTCCCATATAACTGCCATTTCGGGCCGGCTATAACGTGGTATCATAATTGNTCCTGTACATGTNGTTGCTTGCAATGCGTATGAAAGAGTATAGGTCCCCTGTGGCGGACTAGCCAGCATCTGGCTCTATTTGTATTCAAGGCCAATCTTAGTCTATAGACGTAGTTATACCTCCTAAAAGCAAAGAAATAGAAATGGACAGTTGTTGGTCGGNAAATAAAGCTACAGCGTTCGTTGAGAAATACACAAGTAGGGGCATAGCGGTAGACGTGGCTTTGCGTGTCTACAGCTCCAGATTGCTAGGAAGTGATCCTCAATTGGTGTTGCACGGCGGTGGGAATGTGTCCGTCAAAACCCGGATGCCAGATGTGCTCGGAGAATCGCAAGAAGTGATNTGTGTTAAAGGGTCTGGTTGGGATATGGCATCTATAGAGCCGGCCGGCCTGCCAGCCGTTCGGCTCAAGCCAATTCGAGCCGCAGCCAATCTCGACAAGCTAAGTGATGAGGATATGGTTAACCTACAGCGTTGCAGTTTGCTGGACAGTAGCGCTCCTAATCCCTCTGTAGAAACTCTTCTTCATGCGTTCTTGCCCCACAAATTCGTCGACCATACACACGCANACGCTGTATTAGCACTAACAGATCAACCTGACGGATATTCGATCTGTTCAGATCTTTATCAGGAGGAGGTTTCACTGGTCCCGTACATCATGCCCGGGTTTACACTTTCCAAGAAAGCACTCGAGGTCTACACCGCAAACGACCAATGTAAAGCACTTGTTTTGCTGAAACATGGAATTTTTACTTTTGGNGAAACTGCTGAAGAATCGTATGAGCGAATGATAGAACTGGTTTCTCTGGCCGAATCACGAGTAANGANAGGTAAAGGTAAGACCTTTAAANCGGTTTCGGTTCCAAAAGCATTGGCCNCACCACGCGCAATAGCGCCCATTTTGCGCGGCAGATGCGCGGCACTAAATTTTCAACGTAATGGGCAGCACTCAATCGCCACGTTTCGGACAAATGACGCTATCCAAGCTTATGTNAATGGCTCTGAACTAGAACGTTATAGCCAGTCCGGTCCAGTAACACCGGATCATGTTATTCGAACAAAACCGAAACCCCTNATTTTGCCCCCACCGAAAGCCGAACAACTTAGCGAATGGGTTTCGGTTTTGGATGAGGGCCTGGNTTCCTATGCGGGTGAATATCGGGCCTATTTTGATCGGCATAACGGCAATCTAGAACANCCGAAGACGGCACTTGATCCAATGCCAAGAGTAGTATTGGTAAGAGGTCTCGGTCTATTTGCATTAGGTAGTTCTTATAAGGCCGCAGAGATAACCGCCGACCTCGCAGAAACTACCATCAACGTGATTTCCGATTCGGAATGTGTAGGGAAATTTGAGAGTATTACGGAATCGGAAATATTCGAAATTGAATACTGGTCTTTAGAGCAAGCCAAACTTGGAAAAGTGAGACACTTACCCTTGTCAGGGCACGTGGTCGTGATAACGGGTGGGGCCGGTGCAATCGGAATGGCGACAGCTACTGCGTTTAAGAAAAACGGGGCTGAGGTTGTTCTTCTGGATATTGATCAAGACCAACTGGCCCTGGCAGGCGACAAAATTGCTGCAACAGCCATCGCGTGTGACGTTACGCAGCGGGACAATGTGGAAGCTGCATTCGCTAAAATTTGTGAGAAGTATGGTGGTGTAGATGTTCTAGTATCGAACGCGGGACGTGCTTGGCAGGGGAAAATCGGAGAAGTCCAAGACGAGGTCTTGCGGAGAAGTTTCGAACTCAACTTTTTCTCACACCAGACGGTCGCACAGATTGCGGTTTCCATTATGTGCCAACAAGGTACCGGCGGAGTGCTCTTATTCAATGCCTCGAAGCAATCGGTCAACCCAGGTGCTGATTTCGGGCCGTACGGACTCCCCAAAGCGGCGACCTTATTCCTGTCCCGTCAATATGCTGTAGATTACGGAGACAAACATATTAGGTCCAACGCGATTAACGCGGATCGGGTTCGCTCGGGTCTCATGACGGAGGAGATGATTGTAGAAAGGGCTGAAGCGAGGGGAATAAGCCCGGAGGAATATATGTCGGGCAATCTGCTGGGGGAAGAAGTCACTCCTACCGACGTCGCAAATGCATTCGTCGACCTAGCTTTAGCGAAGAAGACTACAGGTGCTGTATTAACAGTTGATGGNGGGAATATCGCTGCTGCCTTACGTTGATGAAGTTGAGGAATAGAGGAATGTCCAAACAAGTAGAGTTTTTGTTTGACGTCGGAAGTCCGACGGCATATCTGGCCTACACGCAGCTACCAGCAATAGCCAATAATGCCGATGCAGAAGTTTTATGGACGCCCATTCTTTTGGGGGGTCTCTTCAAGGCTGTTGGCAATCAAAGTCCAGCGTTTTTGGCTCCGAAGGCCGCTTGGATGAAGGTGGATTTGCCACGTTTTGCGAAACGGTACGGCGTGCCATATAAATCAAATAAATATTTTCCCGTAAATACCCTCTCTCTAATGCGGGGNGCAGTGGCCTCCATCCACGATGGCGTTCTCGAGGAATATCTTGCTGCAGTATTTCCAGCCATGTGGGTCCAATCAAAAAACCTCGCTAATGTTGATGTAGTCCGGGACGTTCTAGANAGGGGCGGCCTTGCAGTAGAGCGCCTGCTAAAACGAATTGGTGATTCCGATGTAAAGGATACACTAAAAGCAAATACTGAAAATGCTGCAGCACGTGGAGCTTTTGGAGCACCAACATTTTTTGTCGACGGTGAGATGTTTTTTGGACAAGATCGACTGGACTTTGTCGCGGAGGCTTTAGAGTTCTAGGTATTCACGTCGGAAACAATAACACGGAATTTCAATGGTACCCGCATCGCCAATGCGACTAAGTATATGGGGGTTTATCCAACCCCTGTGGCGAAAGGGTAAAAATTTCGTATCCGTTTGAAGTGACGCCGATGGTGTGTTCAAACTGGGCGGACAAGGACCGATCTTTGGTTACTGCTGTCCAGCCATCACTAAGGATTTTGACTTCAAATCGACCAAGATTGATCATCGGCTCTATCGTAAAAAACATTCCCTCATGTAATGTGATTCCCGTATTAGGGGCCCCGTAGTGCAGGACACTTGGAGCGTCGTGAAATATTTTTCCTATACCATGACCGCAAAAATCTCTAACGACAGAACAACGTCTTCNTTCGGCAAAGCTCTGAATCGAATATCCAATATCTCCAAGCGTGACACCAGGTCTAACGGATGCAATTCCAAGCATCATTGATTCGTAAGTCACGTCTATAAGTCGCGCCGCTTTCAAAGGGACTTTCCCAATGCAAAACATTCTACTCGAATCGCCGTGCCAACCATCGACAATCACTGTTATATCAATATTTAAAATATCTCCGTCCACTAGCTTTTTCTCCCCGGGAATGCCGTGGCAGACGACGTGGTTGACCGATGTGCATATGGATTTTGGGAAACCGCGATAATTTAAGGGTGCGGGCACCGCATCATGATCTAATATGAAGTCGTGACACAACTTGTCGAGTTCTTGTGTCGTTATGCTGGCTTGGACATGGGGTGTGACAAAATCTAAAACCTTTGCTGCAAGAAGACCCGCACGACGCATGGCTGCAAACCCTTCGCTACCATGAATTTTAATTTTCTGTCCACTTTCGGAGATGATAGTTTGATCATTTGACATATCCTGTTTTAGTAAAAAGATATGGGGCACACAAGGTGCAAAGATTTTTTCAAATAAAACCGATATGTACTGCGGTCTTTAACGAGCTCTCTATTTCGAGAAATTTAAAAAACTATTGGCACGGAACGGTGGAGAGAAATTCTGGCCGGGCTCAGTTTACAGGAATAGCATAGCGCCTCGACGCCATTGGCGATAGCCGACTGGAAGGAGAGGTTGTATGTTGGATCAATGTCTGCTGCGATCCGGAAGTCTGAACAGTCCTCTCTTTGGACTAGATACACCATGACGGCTCGATTNCCTTGGGAAACCATTTCGGAAAGCTCCCGAAGATGTTTTGTCCCGCGAGAAGTGACCGAGTCTGGAAATTCNGCTCCTAAGCCGCGTTTGAGATGAACNTTTTTTATTTCGACAAAACATGTGCCCCTAACAGGNTCTTCGAGAAGTATATCTATACGNGAGGACTTGCCGTATTTGACCTCTCGACGCATGTTNGTATATCCGCTGAGTTCGGGGATANGTTTTTTTGTCAGCGCTTCGTGGACGATAGTATTGGGATGAGAAGTATTGATCCCTACTAGGACATTNCCCACGCGAATCAGTTCCCACGTCCAACGTAATTTTCGGGAAGGGTTCTGAGCTGGTGAGAGCCAAACCTCAGCCCCTTCCTCTGTCAGACCCAGCATGGCCCCGGGATTGGCGCAATGGGCGGTAACAATCTCGTTACTCGCGAGCAGAACGTCTGCAAGAAATCGCTTGTAACGGCGGATCAGTTTACCTTGAGTTAACGGTTGTTGAAATTTCATGATATGATTTTGGGCCGTCTGCGTTATCTAGTCCATCGATATTGGCCATAGATTTGGCTCTATGACCAAATACGGTATACATTGGTTGTCTTAGCCCGGAGTATCCATGGATACAAACCAAAGACCTACGGCCTGTGTGCTTATTATTGGAAACGAGATTCTATCAGGCCGGACGCAAGACGTTAATCTTAATTTTCTTGCTTCCAATTTGAATGACTTGGGAGTGCTACTGGCTGAGGCACGAATCATCGCAGATGTGGAGAGTGCTATTGTTTCTGCCGTAAACGAATGTCGCACAACGTATGAATATGTGTTTACGACGGGTGGAATTGGTCCGACCCATGACGACATTACTGCTGAATGTATTGCAAAAGCATTTGGCGTTGANCTTAGACAGNACCCAACCGCACGCGATCTNATTGCNAAGTTGTGCGACCNAAATGGAGTTGAACTCAATTCAGCTCGTTTGAGGATGGCTAATATCCCGGTAGGGGCGACCTTGATAGATAATTCGNTTTCTGGTGCTCCCGGTTTTAAAATGGAAAACGTATTNGTNTTGGCNGGGGTGCCACAAATTATGCGAGACATGTTTCAGGGTTGCCGGCAAAGTCTGGTTGGGGGGGCCTTGATCAAAAGCAGGACTGTCACAGCGTATCTGGCTGAAGGTACAGTGGCCGAGCCGTTGCGGGCGCTACAGGAACAGTTCCTTCAGGTTGAAATCGGNAGCTATCCCTTCTACCAAGAAGGCAAGTTTGGCACAAACCTGGTGTTACGAAGTTCCGACGNGCCATTACTCGAGAAAGTTTGCGGTGCTGTATTCAATTTGGTCGAAAAACTTGGAGGAAGACCGGAAATTATGTCTTCTTAGACAGGGGATATGTCTGTGCANCAGGAACTACAAACGATTACGCAGAGACTGTTTTTGCTCTGAACGAATATTGAAAACTGTTACTGTAGTAGCGGTTTCGGGGGCTGTGAGAAAACATGTTAGTGTGCCAACTAATAGTGTGGTGTCTTTTGACTGCTAACTCNCTTGAGTGCATTGATATTTATGCCACAGAATTGGGATGCTATCATAAAGTTGTGGAACTNTTTCCGAAAGCAATTTGTCGCGANATCGATAAAAGACGGGACTTTACNAAAGCTCAATGGGATGAAGACATATGTGGCTTAAGTGAGCACAAATGGTTGGGCGAGATTAATGTCCAGAATGTTTACTAGTGGTCGATGCAGTCAAGCTTGAATCGACAATCCGCAAACGATTGCAAATTTTAAGTTTGTTGTAATGATATCGAAGTCCGGTTTTCAATCCTGGTTCTCCGGTCACCAACAAACTTGGCTTCTCTGAGTAGACTAAGAAAAGGCGCGCGATTCTGCTAGAGTGTCATTAGTGTAATTAGGAGACTTGAGCCATGGGGAGCCCCCATATTCCCATCAAGGTTGATCCAGACACAGGGGTTTGGTCAACCAACGGGTTGCCCATGATCTACATGCCAAGGCATTTTTTTGTGAATGCCCACCTCTCGGCGGAAACTGCACTTACTGAAGAGACTTATTCTCGTCAACTTTATGCGGTTGGGCATAAATCAGCATGGGTCTGGTGTGAAAAAGAATCCCAGGCGCATCGTTTCACAGGATTCGATGTATTTCATCACTATATTCAGAGCATTTCTCAGCGGGGGTGGGGTCAATTCACTGTGGTGGCCCTTGATGAGAGCAGCGGTGCTGCTGACATTTCTTTAAAACATTCGGTCTTCGTTGAACATTGTGGGTCCAACGGCGGTCGAAATCTTTGTTACATGTACTCAGGCTGGTTTGCGGGATCCTTAGAATGGGTGGGACATGCGACAAGCACATGTTATTCCCTAAATTCCTACGAGGCATTATGCGCTGGTAACGGCGCAGAGCAGTGCCTATTCAAAATTCGACCAAGATAACCGGGTATGAACAAACAATGCTATGAAATGTTGTAACCGTTGTTGAGTAATGATGGCGCGGTTGGACTCGAACCGACAAATCTTTGTGGGGGATATATTTTAGGTTTGTTGCGTTATAGTCAAAAATGGCGAGAAATAAGGGATACAACAATAATTGCAGATTGATATTATCTTACATCTTACCTGATACTCAGAATGCATTCTGCTCAGTTAGATCAAATCCAAAAATCGTGTGAGGTACGGAAGCCCACACCCAAAACTTCTTTGGGTCCCACTATCATTCAGTCGCCTGTTCGGCTGTGCTTTCCTTCCAGCTTTTTAAAACAGGTAAAACCTCTTTTGCGAACAATTTGATCGACTGTTCTGCAACTTTATACGGCGTACCGCCAAACCGAAACGAGGTAGCTAACTCAAAGTCCCCGATTATGTCTCGTCGTTTCTCAAATTCAAGCAAGATGCGATCCGGCGTTCCCCAGACTGCGGCCTGCATAAACCCATCAATTATGCCTTCAATTCCAACTTCTTTTGCCACTTCAATTTTGGCGGCATAGGAATCGTATCCTTTCACTTTTGAGAAGTGGTCTCCCATAAGTTCGTAGTGTTCAAAGTTACTATAAACGAAGGTTCCCATATATTCTCGGCTGATTTCCCGTGCCCCGTCCATCGTAGGGGTGCAGACGCAGAAATCTGCGGTCAGTGGGGGCGGTCCAACAACGTCGTGCATTTCTTCGAATAACTTTGCATGTTGTTGAATTTGTGGAAGACGTTTCGGCCAAGGACGGTCTGCGAACATGACCATCCTAGCACGTAGCTTGGCTGCCGAAATTACCGAATCTTCACTCGAGGCAACCGCGTAGATCCGATCATCTATCGGGAAACGCGGGCGAGGTCGTATTTCAACTTTAGGTTGTTTATAATAAGGGCCGTTACCTTCCATCCAACCGCAACGCAACGACTCGATAATCATTGCGGCAGCCTCATCGAAACGCTCGCGAGACTCCGCCATTGTGGTACGAAAACCTTCGAATTCACGTCGCGCGAGCCCTCTCCCAACCCCAAGTCGCAGGCGGCCGTTTGAAAGTTGATCCAAAACGGAAGCCTTCTCGGCCACACGAAGGGGGTCTTGCCAGGGCAAAATAACAGCCGCAGTTCCGACATCTATTTCCGGATGTTTAGCAGTTAGGTAGGCCATGAGCTGGAGGTTGTCGGGACAGAATGCGTAATCCCGAAAGTGATGCTCGACCGCCCAAAGGCAATCGAATCCGCTGTCGGCTGCAATCTCAGCGATCTTAAGTTCCTCGTCCCAGACCTGCTGGTCACTGATTTCATCCCAGCCGTACCCTGTGAACACCATT
>PAVD01000076.1 GCA_002712985.1 Rhodospirillaceae bacterium | reverse complement strand
TGTACGCAAGTCGACGGCCAAGAAGNCTGNACGNAAGNCGACGGCNNNGAAGACTGCANGCAAGTCGACGGCTCGGAAGNCTGCACGNNNNTCAACNNCTCGCAGGGCGGGCGGNCGTAAAACNAAGTCANGNTCTAAGTCTAAGGCTCGAATACTCAAGCCCGGCACCATTTTGGGGGGCCGGGCGAGTAAAACGACAATCCAACAATTTTCGTTGGTATCACGATTGGTTGCTCGAGCTTTTACAAATCGTCTGGGACCGAAAGGTATCGGGTATGGACAGTTGCCTGTTCTTCTGTGCCTTTGGGANGAGGATGGTATAACACAGAAGACATTAAGTGAAAGAATCCGCATTGAAGCGCCAACTATGGTGCGAACGCTTGATCGTATGGAGCGTGACGGTTTAGTGGAGCGTGTTAGGAGTAAAACAGATCGACGCCGAATTCATATTAACTTGAGCGCCAAGGCGCGGAGACTNAAGAGTGTATTGAGTCGTTTATCAGGTGAAGTNGATAGAGTGGCGNTGGCTGGTTTGAATCGTTCGGGCAAGAAAACTTTGAGCATGTTGCTAGATCGTTTAGTTTTGAATCTNGAACGAGATGCAACGCTGAATATTTGAGTCTANTGAGTGTGGTGAATTANTAACCACAAATAGTGAGCGATTAGGCCGTGGCGAAATGTAGCCATGGCCTTTTCCATGATGTGTATACGCTACAAATGCATTAAATCTGGGCATGGTGTTTAGGATTTAGAAATAGTAATTAAGACTGCATCGAACATACGGGGGGATTATGGCAGGAAATTTAGAACAACATTATGCAGAGTTTGCTACTCTTAAATTCGACCGNCCGGTCGAGAGAGTGCTGCGGATAACTTTAGATCGACCCCGAAGNCTTAACTCGGTGACTGCCGAAATGCATCGAGATTTNGTCCGAGTTTGGGCGGCGGTTGGTGANGATCCCGATACCAACGCGGTAATTGTGACTGGGGCAGGAAAATCATTTTCAGCGGGCGGAGATTTCAGTCTAGTAGAGCAAAATGCTGCGACTTTTGAGGCGCGGGCTAGGGTTTTTCATGAAGCTCGTGACCTAGTTTACAATATTATAAATTGTAAAAAACCTACTATTTCTGCCATCCGTGGACCTGCGGTAGGCGCCGGTTTAGCTGTGGCGCTGTTGTGCGATATCTCTATTGCCAGCAAGTCCGCAAAGATTATCGATGGGCATACGCGGTTGGGAGTAGCCGCGGGAGATCACGCAGCAATTATTTGGCCATTGTTGTGTGGTATGGCCAAAGCAAAATATTATTTGCTGCTATGTGAAACNGTTACTGGAGAAGAAGCCGAGCGAATCGGTTTGGTCTCTTTATGTGTAGAGGATAGTGAGCTTGATCAGCGAGCTATTGATGTAGCCTCGAAATTGGCGAGNGGCTCGCCAAACGCTGTTCAGTGGACCAAGTACACGCTTAACAACTGGTTGCGGATGGCAGGTCCTATATTTGATTCTTCGGTTGCATTAGAAATGTTAGGCTTTTCTGGCCCAGATGTATTGGAAGGGCTTGCATCCTTGAAAGAAAAACGCGCCCCAAAATTTAGTTCTTCTTTTCCCACCTAAGGCTTAGACTTTTTGGGTCTGTACACTGGTTGCAAGGATTGAAGGTAAGTTGCAACGGCTAATAGATCATTATCAGTCAAATGGCTTGTGCTATGGTCGATAACGTCTGCCATTGAACTCCCTGCAACATCTCCATCAGGCAAAAAACCAGTTTTCAAGTACCATATAATATCGGTGCTATTCCAGTTACCGATGCCGGTCTTCGGGTCAGGTGTTATATTAGGGATCACTTCTGAGTCGGGCCCCTGTCGTGTCCCTGAGAAACTGTATTGTCTTTTTGTGGCTCCCAGAAGGTTCCTNGGGGTATGGCATTCTGCGCAGTGTCCGAGGGCAGTAACTAAATAAGCACCGCGATTCCATTCAGATGTCTTATTGATGTCGGTAGTGTCGGTCAGTGGTCGAAAAAATAGCAGTTTCCATGCCATAGCACTCAGTCGTATCGACAAAGGAAAAGGGAGATCGTGTTCACGGTTGCGAGTTTTTGACGGTACGACTGTCTGCAAATAAGCCCACAAATCGGACAAGTCGGTCAGTGTAATGCCTGAATAAGATGTATATGGAAATGCAGGATAATAGTGGAGACCTCGTGGAGATACACCCTTAGTCATGGCCGTTATAAAGTCATCCTTACTCCAATTTCCAAGGCCAAATTTGGGATCTGGCGTAATGTTTGGT
The DNA here is from genome assembly GCA_002712985.1 of Rhodospirillaceae bacterium. Taxonomy (GTDB): domain Bacteria; phylum Pseudomonadota; class Alphaproteobacteria; order UBA7887; family UBA7887. Next base: position 12,611 of record PAVD01000076.1, on the reverse strand, counting down.
GTGTAAAACGTTCCAAAGTTTGTTTTAAGTGCTACCCCACCTGCAAGTTCGTCACCTGAATTTTTTGTATTTGTGTGACAGCTGATGCAACCACCAGCTCGCACCAAATACGCACCACGGGAGACTTGATCAGGACTTAAATTATCCTCGCTGGCGAGGACGCTAAAGGATAATACTACCAACGTTACACTTGTTGCCAAAGTGCGACACGTGTCTCTAAAGACAAGCTCTGAGCATAACGTCGCCACTACGCTGGCATGATGCTACATTTTTTTGCGATAGGGTTTGTGGCATCCCCCGCAAGATTTCCCTAAGGCGCCAAGCGCCTTGCCAATTGTCGCGATGTCGTTAGAAGCAGTGGCGCCTATCATGCTTTGTGCGGCAGCTTGTGCATCAGCCAGGGCTTTGTCAAAACCGGCGCGGTCGTCCCATATCTTGGCAAGTGCATTTGTTTTGCCGCCTTCTGTACCTGGGGGAAACAATTTACCAAAAGTTTCCAGGCCATCGGCAATCGCTTGGGCGTCTGCCACAAGATTAGCTGTAATGGTTACCTGGCCCTTAACCACTGCAGCAATATTTGTAATATGTGCGCCATTACCTTTCATCACGGTTTGCCGGAACTTGATTATATTTTCTGGTTCGTCAGCAGCATAAGCCGTGGATAGTGAAATAATTGCGAGAATTGTGGCTAGAATGGTTACTAAATACTTGTTCTGAAGACCCATTATTTTCTCCTTTTAGTATCTTCATACATCTGGGTATGAGTCAGTCGATTTTTTAGTTTAATCAAAATGCCACAGTAAGCATCTTATGTCAGCAATCGCATTGGAGATAGCCAACTTGGCGTATGTCCTATTTTTGCAGTATGGTGTATTGAATGCCAACTATTCTGTATACCTAGCGTGCCTGGGACCATTAGGAAAGACGTATGCACGTTATTTTAGCTAAACCGAGAGGTTTTTGTGCTGGCGTAGAGCGTGCCATTCGAATTGTGGAAGCGGCTATTGAGCGTTTTGGGCCCCCTGTTTATGTTCGTCATGAAATTGTTCACAACCGCCGTGTGGTAGATGAACTTCGTGTTAAGGGTGCAGTGTTTGTTGATGAAGTTGATCAAATTCCAGCTGGGGCGGTAACTATTTTTAGTGCCCATGGTGTTTCGGATGCCGTAGAGGCTGCTGCTCAAGAAAGAAATCTGAGTGTAACGGATGCAACTTGTCCGTTGGTTGAAAAGGTTCATAAGGAGGCACGGAGATTTTCAGCCCGAAATCATAAAGTGATTCTTATTGGTCATCGCGGCCACCCAGAAGTTCAGGGTACAAGTGGTCGTGTCAAAGAGGGAGTCGTATTAATCTCTACGGTTGCGGAGGTCGAAAAGCTCAAGTTNAATAGTGATGATAAGTTGGCTTACGTCACGCAAACTACTTTAAGTGTTGATGATACACGCGAGGTAATCCTAGCNNTGCGGAAACGGTTTCCAGATATTGTAGGTCCGGACTTACGCGATATCTGTTATGCTACTCAGAATCGTCAAAGCGCAGTCCGAGAACTCGCCAAACTCGTTGATGTTATGTTAGTCATTGGTGCGATAAATAGTTCCAACTCAAACCGGCTACGTGATATTGGGGCTGAGATGTCAGTTCCGAGTTACCTTATAGAAGATGCTGGATCAATAAATTTGGCGTGGTTAGAAGACGTGGAAACTGTNGGGATAACAGCTGGTGCTTCGGCTCCTGAAGACTTGGTTCAAGAAGTTGTCTCTTATTTGAGAAATCTCACAGAGGTTACACTTGAGACGCTTCCCGGAATCGTGGAGAACGTAGAATTTAAGCTCCCTAGCGAGTTGGAAAAGAGCTGACAGAACGGCATGTCGCTCAATAGATCGTAAGATGTCTTCTATATAAAAAAATATTTTTCTAATAAGTAAATAAGAAAATAGGGTACGAAGGTAGATTTTAGTTTGGAAGCCTATCATGCCGGCCTAAAACTTCACTGGGTGCTTCGGCTTGCAATGCCGACAAGGCGTTTCGGACAATGTCGGTTGCGGTCATCCCGGCATCTTCATACATGCCCTTAGGAGTTCCATGGCTGATAAAGCGATCTGGGAAAACCATCGTTCGTAGTTTTAGACCTTTATCAAGGAAACCGTCGGTTGCTAAAAACTGCATTACGTGTGCTGAAAAGCCCCCAATTGAACCTTCTTCAATGGTTAACAAGACCTCGTGATTGGACGCTAACTGACCTATTAGCTCCGTATCCAGTGGTTTGGCGAAACGCGCGTTTGCGACGGTGGTAGGCCATCCTTGGCTGCCTAGATCGTCAGCAGCCTTCAAACATTCGGCGAGTCGTGCGCCAAAAGATAAAATTGCTATCCGGTCACCTTCGCGGACAATGTAGCCTTTTCCGATAGGAAGTACTTTGCCGTGTTCTGGGAGGTCAATGCCTGTTCCTTCTCCTCGTGGGTAACGAAAGGCACTTGGTTGTTGCCCAATACTGGCGGCGGTGGCCACCATATGCAAAAGTTCAGCTTCATCAGATGCTGCCATCACTACAAAATTTGGCAAAGTGGCTAGATAGGTAATATCGAATGACCCTGCATGGGTGGGGCCATCCGAACCAACTAGGCCTGCCCGGTCAATGGCGAACCGAACAGGAAGGCATTGAATTGCGACGTCATGTACTATTTGATCATAGGCTCGTTGCAAAAACGTTGANTATATAGCAACAAACGGTTTATAACCTTGGGTTGCGAGTCCGGCAGCAAAGGTTACAGCATGCTGTTCCGCAATACCTACATCAAAACAACGCTCCGGATATTCGAGAGCGAATTGATCAACGCCTGTTCCTGAAGGCATTGCCGCCGTAATCGCGACAATCTTGTCATCTTCCCTTGCGGCTTGGACGAGCGCCTTAGCAAAAATGGACGTGTAGCTGGGTGCGTTACTTCTTTTTGTATTTTGTGCACCCGTGACAACGTCAAAATTTCCTACACCATGAAATTTGTCCGAGGACTGTTCTGCCGGAGGGTAGCCATGTCCTTTTTGTGTGACAACGTGTATGAGGACTGGACCACCACTTTTTGCGTCTCGCACATTCCGCAGCACAGGCAGTAAGTGGTCTATATTGTGACCATCAATGGGGCCCACATAATAAAAGCCAAGTTCCTCAAAAAGCGTGCCGCCAGTAATCATGCCCCGGGCGTATTCTTCTGCACGTTTAAATGCCTGGGCAAGTGGTCTTGGGAACTTCATTGCCACTTGGGTAGCAACATGGCGAAGACTTCGATATGACTTGGAAGATATCAGGCGCGATAAATACGCGCTCATAGCTCCGACTGGTGGGGCGATAGACATATCATTATCGTTTAAGATCACGATCAGGCGATTACCTAGATGCCCAGCATTGTTCATTGCCTCGTAGGCCATGCCTGCGCTCATGGCCCCATCACCAATTACTGCGACTACGTTATGATTCTTATGGTCAAGGTCCCGCGCAGTGGCCATTCCAAGGGCGGCCGATATAGAAGTTGATGAGTGGGCGGCACCAAACGGGTCATATTCACTTTCCGATCTTTTGGTAAAACCGTAAAGGCCATTTGGTTGCCTGAGTGTGTGCATACGGTCGCGCCGACCGGTCAGTATTTTATGTGGATATGCCTGATGCCCAACGTCCCATAATAATAAGTCTTCAGGCGTGTTGAAAATATAGTGTAACGCTATGGTGAGTTCTACGACGCCGAGGCCAGCCCCCAAGTGACCACCCGTATGTGATACCACGTCAATTAGCTCTTGACGTAATTCGTCTGCCAGTTGACCGAGCTTAGTGCTAGGTAATTTTCGTAGGTCGGCTGGCACATAAACTGAATCTAGCAGAGAGGTCTGAGCCTTAGTTTTGATAATTAGTCTCCGTTTCGCTTGAATGATGGAGTGCTACAGCGGCAAATCATTGGCTTCCTTGGAAAAGTTCCTTCTCATAAATAGTTGGAAAACAAATGTATACAAGTTCTTCTGATCCTTTAGTTCGCTAATCGCACTACGAAGCCATAAAGAGTGATCATCTTAGACCTTTTTGCGTTTTTTGGGCGATTCCGCGGCCAGCGTCTGTCAAACGGCAAACCAGCCAATCCGGCTTCACGGGATTTTCAAACCAGGGTTCGGCCCAACCATGTTGTACACAACTGAGGATAGTTCGTGAACTGACTTTTGCTCCTTCTTCATCAAACAGAGGTAACTTGCCACCTGCTTGATCCAGTCCACGATTGAGCCAGCGCCTTTGAGCGTGGGTTGGTTGGGCTTTCTTTTCTGATATTCTGTTACCGCAATGACCTTTTTGTCTTAAAGTGATTCTACCATCAATCATTAGCTAGTCCCCTCCCCAGAGTCAGCTCATGTCGTAGAAGTGTTATTTTACCGTTTTGCTTCCGTTCAGACTTCTTCGGCGAGTCCATTTAGAAGGAACTAAATATAAATACCATGCTCCTAGAGTTGTCGTTTACCGAGCGTCGGTCTAAGTAGAATTTTATTTCCCAAATAGGAGACAAGCTTTATAACAAATTTTTGCTCATTCAGAAATGTGCTTAATCCCCATCGTTGGCGCACTTATATCTATTTCTCTTGTTGTGACAACACCTTTGGATCAAATGCATCTTGAATCCCGTCTCCCAGGAAATTAAAGGCTATTACTGTAGCAAAGATAGCTAATCCCGGCCAAACAGCTAACATTGGTGACTCGTATATCAATTCTTGGGCATTTGTCAGCATATTTCCCCAACTGGGAATAGGCGGTTGAATTCCCAGTCCGAGAAAACTTAAAACTGACTCCAGTAGTATGATGTTTCCCACAGATAAGGTGGTTGCAACTAGTATTGGGGAGATTGTGTTTGGTAGGATGTGACGAATCATAATCCANGTATGGCTGGCACCGTAAGAAAGGGAGGCAAGTACATAGTCTCGTTCTCGTATGGAAAGAGTGGCACCCCTAACTAATCGAGCAACGGTCGTCCATCCCACCAGGGATATAATAAGGACAATTCGATAAAGGCTGATTTCCGGGCTGTTCGCTATTGCTGGATTCAATCCCACTTTTTCTAAGTCGATGGCCGCTAGAACAATTAGAAGTGGCAATAGNGGCAAAGAAATAACACTATCCGTGATACGCATCAGCATAGCGTCTAGCCAACCTCCATAATATCCTGCTGAAATACCTATTAGGGTACCAAAAATAGCTGTTAGAAGGGCGGTTAAAAGCCCGACAAAAAGTGATATTCGTCCGCCATGAAGAATACGCAGGAACACATCTCGTCCTAATTCATCGGTTCCAAGTATGTGTGTCGTTGAAGGAGAGGCGAGGCGGTCGAGCAGATTGACGGAGGAGGAATTTTGACCACTCAAATATTCGAGTGCCGGTGCCGCAATAGCCATGACAATAAATANCAATAATATGATGCCGCTAAGNAGAGCAATTCTNTNNGTGCAAAAGCGATGCCAGGTAAGCTGCCATAGAGATACCTTTTTAAACTTTGTGCGAGAGTTGTGACCGGTATCCTCCATGTTGCNTATCCGTAACTAATTCGTGGGTCCAGCCACGCATACGCAAGGTCGGCAAGCAGATTTCCTGTCAATACTAAACCAGTGGCAAACAGCAAACTTACTANCGCCAAGTTGTAGTCATTCCCGATGATTGAATCATATATCAACTTTCCCATTCCGAGGTATGAGAACATGGTCTCGGTGATCAGTGCGCCCGAAAAAAGGGTTCCGAAACTGAGTGCTAACACAGTAACTACGGGGATCATCGCATTACGCAATGCGTGCTTATAAACAATTTTGTACCGACTTAGGCCTTTCGCGCGTGCAGTCCGAATGTATTCATTGCGGAGTACTTCCATCATTGCGGAGCGCACATATCGCGTTAGGCTTCCAATAGAAGCGATGCTCAATGTGACTACGGGCAAAATCATGTGTGAAATTCGGTCTGTTAACCCACCGTCACCTGTAGACCCCATGCCCCCTGCCGGAAGCCAGCCGAGAGANACCGAAAAAAGAATTATCAGCATCAACGCCAACCAGAATACTGGAATTGAAATCCCGCCGAGCGCTAGAAGATTGATGAAATAATCAGACCGTGAGTAGGGGTGTAAAGCAGAATAGATACCTAACGGAATGGCCAGAATCAGTGAAAGGAATAGGCTTGCCGCCATTAGCCACGTTGTATTAATCAGTCGGGGANCCAATATTTCGAGTGTTGGTCTATTGTGAATTCGTGAATACCCGAAATCTCCCGTTAGGGCAGATGAAAGCCAGTTTTTGTACCGTTCCAGCAATGGTTTATCCAGCCCATATAGAGCTTTTAGGCGCTCAGCATCACTGGTAGTTAAGTTCGGGTCCGACTGTACCATTACATCTATCGGATCACCGGGCATCAATGCCATGATGCCATATATTAGGAACGACATCGCTATCAAAACTAATATCGATTCTGTAACCCGTTGTATCAAGTATTTGGTCAACATCCCTCTCAATCTATAATAGATAGTGTGCTACTTAGTACTACCTGACATTATTCTCTAAAATGGCATGCAACCTTGTGACTACTGTCGCAATTCGTAGCTTTTAAAATGGGAACAACCTCAAGGCAAATAGAGGAAGCTTCAGGACAACGAGCGTGAAACGGACATCCCGTCAATGGAGCACTGAGGTCTGGTGCAATATTAGCCGAAGTAAAATCTGGAATTCGTTTTCCGGTCGTTATGGAAGGAACCGCACTTTTCAACGCTTGGCTATATGGATGAAGTGGATTTTTTAGTAGGGTAGCGCAGTCGGCAGTTTCAATAATCTGTCCTGAATACATTACCGCTACTCGATCGGCGATAAAATTCACTACGGCCATATCATGGGTGATGAATAGTAGCGCTAAATTTGTGGTTTCCCGTAGGTTCGCAAACAAATTTAATATCTGACTTTGAATAGAAACATCGAGAGAGGAAACAGGTTCATCNGCTATAATTAAATCCGGTTGTAAAACTAATGCGCGTGCGATTGCCATTCTTTGTCGCTGACCCCCTGAAAACTCATGAGGGTAGCGATCCATCAGCGTTGGAGACAGGCCCACTAGTTCCATGACCTCTTGAGCACGTTTATGCCAGAGTATGGGGTCCCGAGGGTTCTGGATGCGCGTCGGCTCACCTATTATTGTGCCCACGGGCATTCGGGGATTTAAGGATTCATTTGGATCCTGAAATACCATTTGCACCGACTTTCTAAAATGTCGCAAATCGCTACCGTGTTTTTCAGTGATATCGAGCCCCTTAAATAAAATTCTTCCTTTAGTAGGGGGGTAAAGGCGAGCGGCACATCGACCAAGTGTTGTCTTCCCCGAACCGCTTTCTCCTATTAGGGCGACTGTTTCCCCCGAATAGACAGTTAAATCAACGCTATCGACGGCTTTAACTTCACGCCTTGGTCCGCCGAAAGTGGCTCTGGGCAACGGGAATCGTTTCTCAAGCCTCTGTAATTCTAGAATTGGTATTCCTTTTAAGGTCATGGTGGATCCACCTTGAGACATGCCACCCAGTGGTCATGACCCACTTCCGTTACCTTTGGTTCTTGTATAGAGCACTCTGGTGCTGCAATAGGGCAGCGATCACGAAATGGGCAACCGGTTGGCAAATTAGAGATCACAGGTATTTGTCCTGGAATAGCAGGTAGTCTCTTAAGCGTGGTATCTAGTCTTGGCATAGTTTCCAATAGTCCTCGACTGTAGGGGTGGAGCGGATTCGAGAAAAGTGCCTGTGCCGAAGCCCGCTCTACAACACGACCTGCATATAGCACCAGCACCTCATCTGCTATTTCTGACACCACGGCAAGATCGTGACTGATAAATTGGATTGTCATATTGGTTTGCTGTTGGAGGTCCAGGAAAAGATCGAGGATCTGTGACTGGACGGTAACGTCGAGGGCCGTGGTTGGTTCGTCGGCGATTAGNAGGATCGGTTCACCAGCGATTGCCATTGCGATCATTGCCCGTTGTCGTAGTCCCCCGGATAGCTGATGGGGATAGTCTCGAATGCGCTTGTCTGGTGAAGGAACACGCACTAGATCCAGCAGTTCAATAGCGCGTGAGCTAGCATCTTTTTTGGAAAAATGCAGGTGTTGGACCACTACCTCGGCAATTTGTTCTCCAATAGTGAAAACAGGATTTAGCGCTGTTAGAGGTTCTTGGAATACCATTCCGATTTTAGAGCCCCGTATTTTGGCCCGTGTGTCACTGGACAACAGTCTTAAGTCTTTGCCCTCTAGCTTTATTTCTCCTTCTGTAATCTTACCAGGTGGATCCAGCAGATCTAATATTGCAAGTGCAGTAATCGTTTTTCCGCATCCACTTTCTCCTACTACGCCAAGTGTGCGCCCGTGGCCCAATTGGTACGAGAGTTTATGAACAGCGGGTGCGTCGCCTGTACGATCGGAAAAACGTATTTCAAGGTTGCGGACGCTCAAAAGAGGGGCCTTGAGNGACGNTAGNTCAGTGTGAGTAAACGCGTTTTTGTTATCGCTCNGCTGGGTCATTTAGTACACGAGTAAGCTCTAATGTTAGAATCGTCGATAATTTGGCTCGTATTTTTCCGGTTGGTCGAGAGGGGTACGCTCAATATGTACGTATCTTGCGTCATGTCTACGATTTAAGTTGGCGTCATCNAGNAATCAGTTTGCCAATAAGCCGGTTGGANAAAAATTTAATAGAGTTTCCTCATTANATAAGCTTGCTTATAAAATGAATCTTCTTTATAAGCTTGCTTATGAAATAACCAGCGGGAATTGCCGATGTTGACCCCAGAGGAATTGAAGCGCAGCTTTGGATTTCTTATGCACGATGTTTCGCGCCTGCTGCGTAAGAGTTTTGATCGCCACGCCAAAACTATTGGACTTACGCGCGCNCAATGGCGCGTTTTGGCCCATTTGTCTCGAAACGAGGGCATCAAGCAGGCGGGTCTTGCCGAGATTCTCGAGATCAAACCGATCACGCTGGCCCGCCTCCTAGACCGACTAGGCGCCGATGGCTGGGTCGAGCGGCGTCCGGACCCACACGATAAGAGGGCAAGACGTTTGTTCCTGACCGACAAGGGACGGCCGATCCTCGTCGAATTGCGTGTGGTGGCACTCTCCGTTCGGGAAGAGGCNTTGTCCGGTCTGAGCGCCCGGGAACAGGATCAACTGATAGACCAGTTGGTCGTGGTCAAAGAAAATTTGCTATTAGCTGATGAGATGGCGGATCGGGTCCTAGCGAGTGAACCAGANACNAAATCTTANATGAATCATGACTGAGTCTAATCCATCTCGAACTCGTCCGGGCCTCCTACGACGTTTGACCCGGCTTATCTTTCGCGTTTGCCTACTTATTTTGGGACCACTCGCGGTTGCTGGCGTGGGTGGCTACTTTTATGCGACNGGCGGCCGGTTTNTCACAACCGACAACGCCTACGTAAAATCGGACAAGATCTTTGTCAGTGCTGAGGTATCGGGCCCCTTAATTGAAGTTGCGGTCAGCGAAAACACACCGGTAGTCAATGGGCAAACCCTGATTCGGATTGACGACATGCCTTTCCGTATCGCTGTTTCGCGTGCAGAGGCGCGGCTTGCCGCGGTACGAAGAACTATTGAGGCGACGAGAGCTCATTATCGTGAGGNGTTGGCTGTTAAGCAAGCGGAAGAAGAAAAAGTGGNCTATTNCCGACGGGAGTTTGGACGTCGTGAGGAACTGCAGGCAAGAGGTGTTAGCTCTGAGGCTGCACTTGATCAAGCCCGTCATGATCTTGATCTTGCACGGCGAGCGGTTCAACAAAGCATAGAGAAAATTGCACGGATATCGGCCTATCTTGGCGGTGATTCCGATAGGTCTGTGGAAACGCACCCGGATTATCTGGAAGCCCTTGCCGAGCGAGAACAGGCTATTTTTGAGATCAGTCGTACCTTAATTAAAGCGTCAACTGACGGCGTAGTCACAAATATAGGGCTGCAACCGGGTGAGTACGTTACNGCCGGCGAACCTTTATTTGGGATAGTNGCAAGTGNCGAAGTTTGGGTCGATGCNAACCTGAAAGAAACAAAACTCACACACGTAAAGGTAGGACAGGCTGCCACTATTCGTCTCGATGCGTACCCAGAAGTTTCGTGGCGCGCTCTCATAGCCAGCATCGGCGCGGCGACAGGTTCCGAATTTTCTATTCTGCCCCCACAGAATGCGACGGGTAATTGGGTGAAAATCGTGCAGCGAGTGCCGGTGCGGTTGATGTTGTTGGACTATACAGGGGAGCCACCCCTTCGCGCCGGTATGAGTGTTGTCGTCTCTATTGATACCGAGCAGCGGCGCAAACTTCCTGACTTTGTCACCACGGCGCTGGTTCGTTTTGGGACAGATCAACCATGGCGCTAATGTGCNAAAATNCAGTGCTCTCATCCCGTATAAGCCGTAGAACGCCATCAAGAAAAGTATGTAGGCACTTAGTTTACAGAAACGGCGATGTATCGTGGATAGNGCGCTAGGGGNNATTTCTCAACCGGGTTTCAAGNTACGTCCCGGCTGGGTTTTGGCCGCCGTGATGCTGGCCTCATTGATGCAGGTGATTGATGTCACCATAGCAGCGACTGCTATTCCAAATATGCAGGGGAATCTTTCGGCGAGCCCAGATCAGATTTCCTGGGTGTTAACTTCCTATATTATTTCCACTGCGATCATGACNCCAGCGGTGGGATGGTTGTCCGCACGGATCGGTCGGCGTCGACTATTTATGGTATCCCTTGCCGGTTTCACCGTTGCATCGTTTGCGTGTGGACAGTCTTCTTCTCTCGAGGAGCTAGTGATGTGGCGATTATTTCAGGGTGCGCTTGGTGCACCAATGATGCCTTTGTCGCAGTCCACTCTGCTAGATGTATTTCCGCGTCAGAGGCACGGTTTCGCAATGGGGATTTGGTCAGTTGGTTTGATGATTGGACCTATTATAGGACCAGCACTTGGTGGCTACATTACCGAGGTTTATGGCTGGCCCTGGATCTTCTATATTAACCTTCCGCTCGGAATCGTCGCACTGCTCGGCATTAGGGCATTCGTCCCGGAGTCTGAACGACAGCCGCGACCGTTTGACTTTCTCGGCTTTGCTGCTCTCGGCCTCGGTGTTGCATCGTTCCAGGTAATGCTTGACCGTGGTGAATTGCTAGACTGGTTTTCCTCTACTGAAATTATGCTCGAGGCAGGAATTGCNGTTGCCTGTTTTTATGTTTTTATTGTGAGTGCCCTAACCGCCAAACACCCGTTCGTCAATTTGCGATTATTTAGGGACCGGAATTTTGCGGTTGGAATTTGGTTTGTTTTTATGTTTGGCCTGCTGCTGCTGACCGGGATCGCGTTAATGCCCCTGTTTCTGCAGAACCTACTCGATTATCCCGTGATAGTTAGCGGCAATGTGCTAGTGCCTCGTGGGTTNGGGGCGATGGCTGCAATGGTCGTNACCGCACGCTTTTTNGATCGCATTGACGGCAGGTGGTTAATGGGAATTGGGTTGATTCTATTGGCCTATGCCATGTGGGAACATGCGCATTTCACAGCCGATGTGGGTTTTTATACACTTGGTTGGGTTGGTGTAGTTCAAGGATTTGGGTTGGGTCTAGTCTTTGTTCCGATAAATACGCTTACATTTGTGACTTTGTCGCCCGAACACCGGACAGAAGCGGCAGGTATGTTCAATTTTGTCCGCAACGTAGGAGCTAGCATCGGAGTGTCCATTGTTATTGGGACATTAATTCGAAACACTCAAATCAACCATGAAGAACTCGTGGGTCACATTACGCCATTCAATGAGATGATCCGTGCTCCATTTCTTCCTGAAGCGTGGCAGTTATCTGATGTCGCTGGTTTGCTTGCACTGAACAATGAGATTACCAGACAGGCAAGTNCCATTGCCTTCGCAAACGACTTTAAGCTGTTAATGATAGTGGCGTTGTTGAATATTCCGATATTATTCTTTTTTCGCCTTCCGAAAAAGGATTTGAAAACTTCTAATATAGAAAAAGCCGAATAATTTCGGACACCACTAGACGGGAACTGCGGTTATTCTTTTTCCGCAGTCCATTCCTCTACCCAAGTGGTGGTAGTTGACATGTGTCCAGTTGGACGTACCCCCTTNAGCCATTTTGGGAAAAAATATGCTTCCGCACGGAAAAATAACGGTATAGCCGGAAGGTCAGTCGCATACAGGTGTTGAAGTTTGGCCCACAGTGGTAAACGTTTTTCAGGGTCCAATTCCACCTCTATCTTGTCGATCAGTTTATCCATTTCGGGGTTGGAATAGCCTGGATAGTTTTGACCCGACCAGCCGTTTTTAGATGAGGGAATATTGTCAGACCGCAAAGTAGTTAGGGGCAGCGATTCTGGTGTGCTTAGCCAAGCATACATTGATAGACCCTTATTCGCTCGTTTTGTCATAGTTTCCCCAAAGAAAACTCTCGCCGGTTCATTGCGGATGATTGCTTCGATTCCTGCTTCACGCCATTGACTTTGTAATACTTGCTGCACCAACTCTCGAGATTTGTTACCTGCAGTTGTCATGAGTGGAAAGGATAGCC
>PAVD01000075.1 GCA_002712985.1 Rhodospirillaceae bacterium | reverse complement strand
TCCTGACTGTATCCCGCCACGTCATAGGAAATTACTCCACTAAATCCAAACGAATAGCCGCTTGCTGACTTAAAACGGGGAAGGGGACCAAAAAATGATTTTTCAGGATCATAGCCCTTCTTTGGGGCACTTTTCCCAGCAAATGGGTCTTCGGCTGCTTCTTCAGAATTTGCCTCCTTTGTTCGGGCAGGCGGCGAAGTTGTTTTGGGCGGCTCGGACTGAGAGGGTGAAGTCGGTTGCGACGCTGCTTCATTTGCGCTACCTGTACCCGTTACCTTTGCTGGTCCAGAAGAGGAACCTGGTTCAACTAACTGTTTTAGCGCCTCTTCTAGCCGTTCGATACGCTGATTTTGTCCTTCTATGACTCTTTCCTGTTCGTCCAGGCGTAGAAGTAGTTCACTCTGAGTTGTTTGTAGTTCGGTTTCCTCTGCATGGACAGCTACACTCATAAGCAAGGGCAGCAATAGAAAAGACAGAAGGCCGTACCAATTGAGGCGGTTAGTCATATGGGCTCGTTTCTTTTGGGGATGCCCCGTCATGGGGTATACTTTTGGCGCAAGATAGAACGGTATCCAATATTTTTGCAATCGAGAAATAGCATGACAGACATAAGCCCAACGCATGTCTCGGGAGTATCTATTTTTTTTCACCATGTGGTGGACGGGACATATACCAAAAGTAGGTTGGCTTGTAGCAAATTCTCAGAAACANACCCAAATAAATGGAGAAAATAGAATTCTTTGCAGGATATTACCGGAGTGCGTCGACCCCAAACCAGTTCACAAGATAGTGAAGGATAAGGTCGCGCTCTTTGGCCGGAATCATAGGCATAGCCTGTTCTTCAACCATCCAGACAAGCACGTCATCCCAGACTCTTTCGCTTAGTCGTTGTTGTGTAACTATTGCCAAGGAATGGCAGGCAAGACAGTACGTGCAAACTTCTTCTCGTCCCGAGCCAGCGGGTAATTCGCAGTCTGCCGCAGCCCAATTGGGGTATCCGATAGAAAAACTTATTAATAGGCACAAAATTGGGTATTTGTATTCAAGTTTCATGTCACGATAACAGAAATTCTATGCATAGAGTTGTTGAGGTAACCGCGTGGGTTCCAACCAGGCACAACCATCGGTTGCGAAAACCCTTGATTGTCGGTCGCGCGTGCCCACACCTCATAGTAACCTGGGCTAGGAAGTTTGAGTGCTAACGACCAGTCCTGCCAAGCGCCCAGATTTATTGGATTTTTTAGGTAAGTTCTCCTCCAGGTTGCACCAAAATCAATAGAGACCTCAACTTTCGTTATTACCTGGTCCCCTGCCCAGGCGTGTCCACCAAGCTGTAACGGCGTGGCATGCTTAATGTGATAGCCGGTCGNAGGNCGNGTAATCAGGGATTTCACGGGCATCGCCTCGATGATACGCATCTCTGAATCATCGACTTCCGTACCGGGTGCAACAGGTCGCGCAGGCACCCGGTACGATTTTCCGGTCATTTTCGCTCCGTCATGAACCTGATCTCGCACGGTAATACGGTTGAGCCACTTCTGAGAAGCAGATCCAGGCCAACCTGGGACAACTGCGCGCAAAGGGGCGCCATGGGTGAGCGGAATAGGTTCTCCATTCATTTCAAAGGCAAGAATAGTATCGGATTGCATAGCTTTCTCGACTGGAACACCGCGCGAAATCACTACCTTCTCGGGATCACCGGAGAGATGTTGATCTGCACCATAATGCCCGGTATAAATTGCAGAGGGCTTCACTCCCACGGCGTTCAAAACATCACGGNACCGAACACCAGTCCAGCAAGCGTTAGCAACTGCACCGAGAGTCCACTGGTTGCCCCGAGCCGGGGGATTGTATCCGGCGCGGCCATTGCCCCCGCACTCTATCAACAAAGCTGCTTTGACGGGATTAAAACTTCTCNTTAGATCTCCGATCGAGAATGTAGTGGGCCGCATTACTTCTCCATCAATTCTCAGCCGCCATTGTGACAAACTGGAGATTTGAGGCATTAACCCATTGTTTCGAACGAAATGAAGTGGGTTGGATGTGATGCTGTCGTTTAATAAGTGGGGAGGGGTTTCTGCGTTGATCGGACGGTCATTAACAATCGTTAAACCGGAACCAGAAAGTTGGTGTACCCAATCAATTTCTGCAGCGAACGCTGCNGGGGTGAGCCCGGAAGGCATATATCGGGCAAATGGAATAATGGCTCCAAGTGCTGTGCACATGGTGAAAAGACCCGCCTTCTTGAGAAAACCTCGGCGACCCAAAGGCGTTCTGCGGCCAAAAACAAGNGCATCCGCTCTCTCGGGGTCGACTTCGTACATTTCAAGGAGACCTCTCTCCCGACTGAGACCCCTGGCACGAACTTGTTTGCTCATATTTTATGCCTCCTATTTAACGACTCCATAATTGTTAACAGCCAAAATTTTTGATGATCTGGTTTTCCACACGATGCCTACCTAGCACGATAGCATAAGTTGCTTATAGAAAATGCTGATACAACCCTAAAACAATTATTCTTTCACACAATTTTCTGGTGTCTAAAATTTGGTATTGTTGGACTAACTCAATTTTTTTCCAACCCAAAAAGGCCTGTGTCTACAGATAACACACGGACTTTTGGTAGGAGTAAGTGTAGTAGGAGTACGATTTTCCGAGTGGACGGATACCATTTCACGACACTGCGAAACGTCTGGGTACTAGAGAGGTGGATACGTAATTTTCTGGAAGTGACAACAATCCCTGTGATTTTAACGCGAAATACTTTAAACCCTGTATACCTCTAAACTATCCCAATCAAAATCAACGCCGTGTCCTGGTCGGTCTGGCGCGGTTGCATAGCCATCCAGAACCACCACGGGGTGCAAGATGAAATCTTGCAGGCCGAATCCGTGCACTTCCAAGTAGGACTTGTTAGCTACAGCCGCTAAAAGGTGCACCTGAAGATCGTGCACACCATGTGAGGTAACTGGTAGGTTGTTNGCTTCAGCNATGTGGGCGACCTTAATCCAGGTTGTTATTCCGCCGCAGTTGGTAACGTCAGGTTCTAGGAATGCCACCCCNTCNGCNGCAATTAAATGCTGAAACTCGTATAAGGTATGTAGATTCTCGCCGGCGGCTATTGGCATTCCGCCTTCCTTCTGAATTCGACCATAACCTACANAATCATCAGGTATCGTGGGTTCCTCCAGCCAAAATATTTCGTAGTTCGAGAGAGCTCGTGCGGCACGGATGGCTTCGTCGGTGCGCCATCCCATATTCGCGTCGACCATGAGTGGAAAATCAGAGCCTAAAAATTTTCGCATGGCTGCAACCCGTTCGATATCTTCGCTTAAGTATTGTCGGCCCACCTTCATTTTGATGGCGCGAAATCCATTATCAAGATTGCGCTGGGTCTGTTCCAGAAGTTCTTCAATAGTAAAATATAGATCAATACCTCCGGCATANGCTTTTACTTGAGGATCATGACCTCCCAACAGTCGCCATAGAGGTGTATCTTGTTTTCGTCCCTTTAAATCCCAAAGTGCGATGTCAATTACCGATATGGCGAAGCTTACCGGCCCACCACGTCCAGAATAATGTTGTGCCCACCACATCTGTTGCCAAAGGTGTTCGATACGTTCCGCGTCTTCGCCAATGAGAAGTTCTCGGTAGTTTTCAACCAAGTTATGAATTGGACCTGCGCTATTCTGGCCAACATAAGTATATCCAATCCCCTCTACACCATCAGAATCCCGAACCTTAACGGTGATCAAATCGAATTGACTCATTTCCCCGTGCGTTGCGTCTGTCAAAGTAACAGGCAAAGGGATGCGATAATGATCGGCCGTAATGTTATCAATTATTGACATGCATTCTCGGTAATATTTGGGACGTATCCAGTTCGTTAGGAGAAACTCTTGATGATTTATGATTGTGCATTTCTTGTGAGGCTTTGCTAGCCTTTTATCAGCTACCTCCCTTTTTCGCTAAACATGTTTTGCTGTTTATCGGACGTTTCGCCTTGCCCAATCCGAAAAATAATCAATAGTCACGATTACAGCGAGTACTACCAGAACTAGTGCAGCTGCACGATCATATTGGAATAAGCGGAAGGCAACCGTTAGTTCCATACCTATCCCTCCTGCTCCAACCAATCCGAGGATTGCTGCTACTCGCACATTTCTATCAATTAGAAAAATGGTGTACCCGATTGCTTCCTGTAACACAGAGGGCCAACCTGCCCACATAACTAGTTGAGGGAAGTTAGCCCCCACGGAACGCATTGCATCATAATTTCCGGCATCAACGCGTTCTAGAATCTCTGAAAGTACTTTGCCAAGAAAGCCCGTGCTGTGAAATCCAATTGCAAGGACGCCTGGAAGTGGTCCAAGGCCAAGAGCGGCGACAAAGATGGACGCAAATAATAGATCAGGTAAGGCGCGTAATCCGTTTAATGCTTCCCTTACCGCATAATAGACAATGGGATGAGGCGATAGGTTACGGGCTGCGAGCGGTGCGAGTATTACTGCCAGAAAAACCGCTATTGCGGTGCCCCAAACAGCAATCGCTAACGTTTCGGCCATCAATTTGGCTATGTGTGTAAAACCAGAAAATTCCGGGGTCCCAAAACGAGATAAATACTCAGCCATGTCCTCAGCACCCCACAGTAGGGCTTGAACATCGATATTAAGATGACGAGAAATTCCTAGAACTGCGGCCGCCGCTACAAGTAAATATAACGGCCAAAGTGCTAGGGGACGAGGCGGTGGCCGGGGAACATGGTTCCCAACTGAAGGTGCTTCGCGCATCAGATAATTCGCCTGCGAAGCGCGTCAGACAAACGATCCAATATTGTTACCATTAGCCAAATTGCGAGAACTATTGATACTAGTCGATCAAATTGAAACAATCGCATGGCCATTATCATGTCGTAACCGATCCCTCCGGCGCCAACGAGACCAAGAACCGTAGCTGCACGTACGTTATGTTCAAACACTACGAATAGCACCGAGATAAAATCTGGCCATGCATGGGGGAATAATGCGAACAGTCGAATTTGCATCGGTCTTGCGCCATGGGCAATAACGCCTTCAAGATCCGAGTCTGGAACGGCTTCAAGACTTTCAGCAAGAAATTTTCCGAGAAAACCTGTAGTCACTAATACAATAGCCGCAATTCCGGGTAATGCTCCGAGGCCTACCGCAGCTACGAAAACTAATGCCCACATCATTTCCGGGAAGGCACGCACCAACGACAAACAGGCCCTGATCAAATGTGAGATGACACGATGTGGGGTCGAGTTTCGGGCAGCAAGAAAGCCCAGAGGGATACTAGCTGCTGCNGCTATTAATGTTCCTAGTAGTGCCATCTCCACTGTCTCAAACAATTTTACAGCGAGAATCCCTAACCAATCCCAGTCAGGGTACGTAAGAAAATTTTGTAAAAACCAGAATAATCTTCCGGGTGCACGTATTAGCGCATGAAAATTGATATCCAACAAAGGAAATGAAAGAGCAAGCACGATAGCAGCGCCGCCGCAAGAGAACATCACTGAACGTGGCAACAGGCCATTTGCAGTTGGCCAACGCCTATGTGGTGCTGGTGTCATGTTTGGTTATACGTTTTTATCGTTTATTGCATCACCGTAAATTGCCCGGAGTGCGCTCTCGTCGAGGCATTTAGGAGGTCCATCGAACACTATCTTTCCTGCTTTCAATCCTATGATCCTTTCGGCGTATCGTCGTGCGAGGTCCACTTGGTGTAGGCTGACGAGCAATGTCAGAGTCCCCTCCATTTGTATTTCTTGTAATAGAGTCATGATTTCTTCCCCTGTGGCGGGGTCTAGGCTGGCTACTGGCTCATCTGCCAAGAGAATTTCGGATTTTTGCGACAATGCGCGTGCAATACCAACACGCTGTTGCTCGCCACCCGACAGTGTATCTGCACGTTCCCATGCTCGGGATAACAAACCGACCCTATGCAAAGCGGCGTTTGCAATTGTCATATCGTCTTTCCGCATTAAATAAAATAGGCTTCCGACGGTCGATCGTTTCCCCAGACGCCCACATAATACGTTCGACATTACATTGAGTCGGCCGATTAAGTTGAAACGTTGAAATATCATCGCAACATTGCGACGAATTAATCGAAACGTCCGGCGGGTGACCAAGTTAGTCCCTACTTTTACGTAGCCAGCACTTGGCGTTTCAAGNCCATTGACGCAACGTAATAGGGTTGATTTTCCAGCTCCGCTTGATCCTAGTATCACCACAAAACTTCCTGGATGGACCTCAAGGTTTATGTCAGACAGGGCCAAAATGCCGTTCGCAAATTGTTTGGAAACACCCGAGATCGAAATCCCCGATAATTCTGACTTATTGCTGGATCTGTTCGTCTGAAAGACCAAGCTCTATCACCATATCTCGGATCACTTCATAGTCTGCGGGCGAAGCTACCTCAAAGCGGGCTACACGGGTTAACCCTGAGACGTCGGTATGATTATGTGCGTCAAGGAAAGCATCCAAGATTCTTCTTTTTCGGTCTGAGTCAAGGTCTGATCGCCATGCTAGCGGAGCTCCAGGTAACGCATCAGACACCATAATGACACGATTCGTCCTGTCGGTGATTAGTCCTTTTTCGATCATCCGTTCGTAAATCATGTCGGCTCCTGCCGCTGCNTCTACCGTATTATTTTTAACAGCGAGTTGNGCTGCATCATGGCTTCCGGCCCAGATGAGTCGACCAAAAAATTCCTCNGGCATTAGCCCTGTCGCNCGNTTCACCATATAACGGGGGACTAGGCCACCACTGGTTGACGCCGGATCCACAAAAGCGACGGTTTGTCCACGCAGATCTTCTAAAATATTGGCNCTGGAGCCTTCGGGNACGGTAATGATACTGTGATATTTGGCAGTGCCTCCANCCCGNACTCCAATAACAAAAGCCTCGGCGTTGGCCTCTCGTTCGGCTAAGTAGTAGGACATAGGGCCAAACCACGCGATATCAAGGCGATTTTTTCTCATTGCTTCNATAATCCCCGTGTAATCAGTAGCAGTGTACACCCTGACGGGTTCTTCCAAGCGTCCTTCTAAATAACGCCGCATCGGTTCAAAGGCAGCAACCATCTCCTCGTTGTTTTCCGCCGGGATAAGACCAACNGTTAACTCCCCAGAGTGTCCTGAACNGGAAAGACAGANGGCCCAAATAGACAGGCCGAGTAGCATTTTGACAACTGCAACAGCGTTGATACGACGTGTCATTTTTCCCTCTTTCATCAAACGTGCCACAATCGTTTGATGCGATTCATAGAACATTATACACGGTGAACAAATTCAGGCTGTTCTTTCTCCATTACGCCATACCCCTTTAATTACGGGTAGATTATTCAGGATATGTACCCGTACCAAATCCGCAACAAGTTCCGGTGCTATCTTCCCACGGTCATTTAGCCCAACCGCATGGGCGGGCGCTGCCGTCGCGCAGGCTACTGCTCTTGCTAAGGATAGGCCCACGTTTGGTCTTGCAAGCAAAAAAATCCCGTGCAAAAGACTTATGGGGGCATAGTCAGATGAAAGTATTGTGACGAGTTGCTCATTCGCTATCTCGGTGGCCGATACGTTGCCGGAATGAGAACCACCACAAACAAGGTTTGGGGTTCCAACCATAACTTCTAGTCCAAATTTGTGAGCGGCACGGGCGGCATCCATTGTAGTAGGAAACTCAGCGATCTTNGCTCCAAGCTCTACTGCCTCTTCCACATGCTTTAATGTGCCGTCATCGTGGGATGCCAGGGGAATTTGGTGGCTGCGGCAGTAGGAAGAGACAAGTTCTCGGTTTTGTGCGGAGNNGTGGTTTCCTTGAAGGGCTTGCTGCTCGATGAAAACTTCTATTTCAGACCGACTCATTCCCCATTTGTGGNCATAATAGATTTTGTATTTTTCCGGGTCCAAAAATTGCCGTTGACCTGGGGTATGGTCCATCACGGACAAAAGGCGAACCNTATTTTTCTTTACTAATGGACTCAACATTTCGGCCAATTTATTACAACTTACTTCGCACCGAAGATGAATATAGTGATCTGCGTGAAACAAATTTAACCGGTGTGCAGCGTCTAATGCAGTTGCTACTTCGTCGAGGTCTTGTACACGAGCACTATCGTCGCGGATATCACCAACAGCAAGAGCATCGAGTGCCGAAGTAATACCTGCCGAAATTATTTGGGAATCATGAGCTAGTAGTGCTTCGTTGGTAGGCCAACGCACTCCAGGACGTGGACTTAGGTGTTTTTCAAGGCTATCTGTATGTAGCTCAATAAGCCCGGGGAGGAGGTAATCTCCCTCCAAATCAATGGAGGTTTTAGTTACTGTATGCCTATCGTCCACCTCTCGAATAAGTTTGTCACGAACCACAACATTCCCGTGCATCACTTGATCTACCAGGACAATCTGACCATTTGAAAAGACTGTTTCCTTTGCCATAAAAGGACCTTTATAGAGTAACGGTGGTGAGACTTATTCTTCTTTTGGGTGTCGAGTTGTGTTCGTGCATGTTCGATACCATTTCGCAGACGTTCTATATCTATAAATGGGATAACTGGGAACTCACTCTAAATTGGGTTGAAACTAATATTAAAACAAAAAATATTGATGCGAAATTAGTAACCTTGTGACAAGCGAGAAATTGGGACATCATATTTTTCGGAATGTGGGTATAAGGGATCTATTGAGTGGAACATTGCAAGCAAATTGAAATTCTCACTGAATTGATCCGTCAGTTGAGCGAACGCGCTAACGTGGATGCAGGGGTGGTGCTTCGTAATCCAACCTCTGTATATGTGTCGCCGGAGTTGGCTCAACTAGAGTGGGAAACATTTTTTCAACGGCATCCCCAAATACTAGGGCTCTCTTTAGACCTACCGGAAGAGGGTCATTTTCTTACCATTGATGATTTTGGTGTACCAATTCTGGCCACTCGAGATTCAAACGGGAAATTCAGAGCCTTTCTTAATGCTTGTAGGCATCGTGGCGCTAGGATTGAGCAGGATGAGCGAGGTAAACGTTTTCGGTTTTCCTGTCCATTTCATAAATGGACATACAATAACTCGGGAAGCTTGATCGCAATTCCACAGGAGGAGCATTTTGGATTTGTGAATAAGGCCTGTCGTGGCCTGGTAGAGCTACCTGCATCAGAACAGTATGGCCTACTATGGGTCCATCCACAGCCAAAAGGTGAGTTTGATATAGATGTCCTCATAGGAGATCTAGCTCCCGAATTGGAAAGTTGGCATCTACATCAAATGCAGCATGTTGGAAGCAGTTCTATTGATATGAAACTGAATTGGAAACTAGCCAACGATACGTTTGGTGAAACGTATCATTTCCAAAAGTTGCATAAGGATACCGTTGGCAGAATATTTTACGGTGATGCACTCCATTACGAAACGTTTGGTCGTAANCACAGGTTTGTTTTCCCCAATAGAGCGATTGACCGCTTGGCCAAAAAACCCANCGCCGAGTGGCGTTTAACTCATGGTGCGGTGACGATTTATTATTTGTTTCCAAATATTCAGTTGGCCGTGGGTCGTGGAACGATCAATCTATTCCGAATCTACCCCGACAAGAAGGATCCAAGTCGTTCTATTACCAAGATAAGTACTTACTTTAGCGAAGAGTTGTTAGAGGCGAAGGCGACAGCCGGGGATGATTCAATGGAGTTAGAACCGAACAAAGTTTATGACATAGAAGNTCGCCANGGCGCATTGCCGAGTATTGAGTCTCAAAACGAGGTATTTATTAGTACNATATCTCAACAGGACTACGTTATGGGAGAAAGTATCCAAATAGCGGTGACAAATGGCTTGTTAGACCATGTCATATTTGGGAAAAATGAGCCGGCTTTACACCATTTTCANAATACGTTTCGGTCTGCACTCGATATGCCGCCACTTGAGGCATACACTTCATAAACATAACTCTAAGCGTCTTCTGGGGGCAGAATTTCTTGGCACACCTCATCAATTAGGTGNTCTCTTTTAATATCNACTANGTGTGCCCGCTTTTCGCTAGCCCTTAAAGGTGCGCCGATACCTTTTGTCATGGCTAATNTAAGCGNTTGATCACTCATATCCAGCCAGAAAGACCGTCGGACTAGTTTACCTGCACTGTCCCGNGCGAAGGGATTGTCAGGCTCTGATCCAAGATCAGGTTCGTAGAATTGATTCATAATAGATACTTACCATTTCTTGTTATTTAGATTGGTGTTTCAGTTAACAATTAATAGCACAAAANAATTACNATCCGTAGATAGTTAATCAGCAGATTAGTCAATGGCACCAACGGAAATTGTTAGATAAAACGTTTGCTACTAGATGACAAAACAATAATTACCATGGTGTCCGATGGGGCGTGTTCGTATTTTGCANGTTGGCATGNNTATTAATGTAGCCCCCTTTGCNGTNGAAANACCTAGGTTTAGACGCNCCCTNTTGGTCATTAGGATGCTGCCAATAACTCATCACCTAGTACNTAAGGGTCNTAATGTTTGTAAGTAAAATTGTGGAATATTAGTAATTGTCATAAAATTATAATTATTATTATTTGTTAAAACAAATAGATAACAATATAGTCTAATATTCTAGATTAGATAACTGGTTGATATGAAAATACTTATTGTAGGCGGAGGAATCGGAGGTTTAACTGCGGCACTTTGTCTCCATCGAGTCGGATTTGAAGTTGAAATTCTGGAGGCAGTTCCTGAAATTCTTCCGCTCGGGGTTGGTATCAATTTATTGCCACATGGGGCTTCCGTATTACACAGGCTCGAGTTAAGGGAAAGGCTAGACAGCGTTGGGGTTCGGACTCGTGCGATTGAATACAGAACGAAATTTGGCCATGTAATTACTTCTGATTTAAGAGGTACAGAGGCAGGGTTTGAATTCCCGCAATACTCGATCCACCGAGGTTTACTACAAATGATTTTGTTGAACACAGTAAGGGAGCGAATAGGAACACATCGCATCAAAACGGGCAGAAAAGTGGAAGCATTCGCTCAAAACGATTCAGGTGTAACGGCTTTCTTTACGGATATGAGTACGGGGAAAAATGCCGGTTCGACTGAAGGAGATATTCTAATAGGTGCTGACGGATTTCATTCAAATATACGTAGGCAACTTCACCCTAATGAACCTCCACCTAGATATGAAGGGATGATGATGTGGAGGGGAGTGTCATATTTTGCTCCTTTTGGTGACGGTCGAACTATGTTCATTGCAGGGAATCATGATATTAAGTTAGTATGCTATCCCATTTCATTGAATTTAGATAATTGTGGCAACATCCCTATTAATTGGGTAGCAGAATCTCGCCAAGGTAATCCTAGGGAAGCAATCACTGCTGATTGGAATCGATTGGGAGATGCTTCCTTTATTCAACATTTTCATGATTTCACCATGCATGACATTGATGTACGGCTCCTTCTAGAGAGTGCTGGAGATATCTTTGAGTACCCAATGGTAGATCGAGAACCGCTTCCTAGTTGGGGCGAAGGGCGCGTAAGTCTTCTAGGGGATGCTGCCCATCCAATGTATCCCGTAGGCGCAAATGGGGCATCACAAGCAATCTTGGATGGGGAAGAATTAGCCTCTTCAATGGAGAAATATCCTCCGATGGAAGCACTACGTAAATATGAAGGCAATCGGCTTACCAGAACTAAAGAAGTCGTTCTAGCAAACAGAAAATGGGGGCCCGAAAAGGTGCTTGATATCGCCGATAAGAGAATATCTAGTTCAACGGACCGTGTTGAGGATTTTATTACTGCGGAAGAGATTGAAGAGGTAGCAAGGGCCTATAGAGACGTTGCAGGATTTAGGAAAAAGATGGATGCCTTGTGAAAAGGTTATTAGCCAGTATTTCTGTGCTATTGATAGATGTCACTTCATTGACGAGGGATCTCGCGAAGTTGGGG
>PAVD01000074.1 GCA_002712985.1 Rhodospirillaceae bacterium | reverse complement strand
TATGTCGAATACCCCTTACCTGCTTCCTAAAGTCCGGAAGGGGCTACGAATGGGGCATTCCCAGGTTCAGGACCATATGTTTACTGACGGTTTGGAAGACGCTTATGATCAAGGTCAATTAATGGGAGTTTTTGCTGAAAACACAGCGGAAAAATATCAATTCACCCGTGAAGCACAAGATGACTTCGCCATCCGTTCCCTAAGGCGCGGCAAGCTAGCAAATGAGGACGGAAGCTTCGACGCTGAAATGGCGCCTGTCACTATTCGTGGCCGGAAAGGGGAAACGGTGGTCAGTCAAGATGAACAACCATTCAAGGCTGATATCGATAAAATCCCGAACTTAAAACCCGCTTTCCGTAAAGGTGGGACTGTGACCCCTGCGAATTCGAGTTCGATTTCAGATGGCGCCAGTGCTTTGATACTGATGCGTCGTTCGGAGGCAGAGAGAAGAGGTTTGACGCCGCTCGCCAACATAGTGGCGCATGCGACCCATAGTCAGGACCCAGCGTGGTTTACAACGGCACCGGTGGGGGCGATTTCTAAGGTTTTAGAGAAGACCGGATGGTCAAAGGACGAAGTAGAGTTATTTGAAATTAATGAGGCATTTGCAGTAGTTACGATGGCGGCAATGAAGGAACATGGACTTTCTGCTGATCAAGTAAATATCCATGGTGGAGCGTGCGCTATGGGGCACCCAGTTGGCTCTTCAGGGTCCCGAATAATATGCACGTTGGTAGGTGCGATGCAGAAGTACGAGGTAAAAAAAGGTATTGCGGCTCTTTGCATTGGTGGCGGAGAAGCAACAGCGGTAGCCATAGAGCGAACTACTTAACTAGTTTATTCAAATTGTAGCACCAGGCGTCCAACACCAAAGTTGATGTCATGCTATTAATTATACATTCTTACAGGCCGTCCTTTGTTCACAACTAAACTAACGAGTACTGAACAATGCTATTAAGCGACGACCAAATACTGATAAGGGATTCTGCTCGGGAGTTTGCACAGTGAGAAATCGCTCCCCGAGCTGCAGAAATGGATAAGACGGCAGAGTTCCCTACCGACATAGCGGTAAAACTTGGAGAGCTTGGCTTCTTGGGAATGACTATTTCCGAGGAGTGGGGAGGTATTGGTGCTGACAACGTTTCGCTGGCACTTGTGATTGAGGAGATTTCCGCTGCAGACGGCGCCTGCGGCCTTCTTGTGGGATTGCAAAATTCAGTGGTTTGTGGGCCGATTAACCAGTTTGGATCAAAGGAACAGAAGGAGCGATTTCTTCGACCTGCAGCTCGGGGCGAGATGCGAGGCTGTTTTTGTCTTACTGAGCCGCAGGCAGGTTCGGACGCGTCCAATCTTCGCACGAGAGCCGAACTGCGTGGCAATCGGTATATAGTAAATGGTTCCAAACAATTTATTTCTTCCGGTTCCACGGCTGATTTTGCCCTAATTTTTGGTGTCACGGACCCCGACGCTGGAAAAAAGGGTATTAGTGCCTTTATCGCTCTTACAGATGCAGACGGTTACCAGGTCGTTACGAGAGAGGATAAATTAGGCCAGCGTGCTTCTGACACATGTCAACTTTCATTTAATGATCTAGAAGTCTTTCCTGATATGGTGTTGGGCGAACCAGGAGAGGGGTATCGAATTGCACTTTCTAACTTGGAAGGTGGGCGTATTGGAATCGGGGCACAAGCGTTGGGCATTGCGCGAGCCGCATACGAGGCAGCCCTTTCCTACGCCAAAGATAGAGAGAGTATGGGACGCCCGATAATTGAACACCAGGCAGTTGCTTTTCGTCTTGCTGATATGGCGACGAAAATAGAAGTATCGCGACAGATGATACTGCATGCTGCAACCATAAAAGACTCTGGCAGACCGGCTCTTAAAGAGGCTTCGATGGCCAAGCTGTTTGCGTCAGAAATGGCAGAAGAGGTATGTTCCGCGGCAATTCAAATTCATGGCGGGTACGGGTTTGTGCGTGGCTACCCCGTTGAACGGCTTTGGCGCGACGTTCGGGTGTGCACTATTTATGAAGGTACCAGCGATGTTCAAAGGTTGGTAATTGCTCGTGAGATCGCGTCAGAATAACACTGGCAAGCTTGAATTAGATTCTATCTTATCTTTGTTCTTCTGCCTGAACGTGTAGAAAGTTTTTATTCTCAATGTGGGGCTTATTTTTGGCATAATGTTTCTGATGAAAATTAAGAATGAGTGATTCTTAGAAATTTCTTGGGGACGGTCAGGTTGGTCAATGAGAGAAGTTGACGAAATACGGTTTTATACTCGTTTACAAGGGCGGATCTGATGCCTGTTCTGGCTTCGAACATTGATAGAAAATCAGTGAAGTATCAAGAAAATGCAAAATCGATGCGGCATTTGGTTGATGCTCTCCAAATGCATACCGCTACGGTCAGTCAGGGCGGCGGTGAGGAAGCCTGCACCCGCCATGTTGCACGCGGAAAGTTATTGCCTCGTGTGCGGGTTCACCAGCTACTAGATCCTGGATCTCCATTTCTGGAGTTATCACAACTTGCTGCCAATGGGATGTATGATGGCCAGGCCCCAGGCGGTGGGCTGATAAGTGGAATTGGCCGGGTAAGTGGCCGCGAATGTCTGATCATTGCCAATGATGCGACGGTTAAGGGCGGCACGTATTTTCCTATTACTGTCAAAAAGCATCTTAGAGCTCAAGAAATTGCTCAAAAAAATATGCTGCCCTGTATTTATTTGGTGGATTCGGGTGGTGCTAATCTTCCGTATCAAGCAGAAATGTTTGCAGACCGAGAGCAGTTTGGAAGAATTTTTTTTAATCAGGCGACGATGTCAGCGAAGGGGATCCCACAGATATCCGTCGTAATGGGTAGCTGCACCGCAGGGGGTGCTTATGTGCCAGCTATGTCCGATGAATGCGTTATTGTTCGGAATCAAGGAACTATATTCTTGGGAGGACCGCCCTTGGTGAAGGCTGCAACAGGGGAAGAGGTCAGCGCCGAGGATCTGGGTGGTGCAGATGTCCATGCTCGAACATCCGGCGTAGCGGACCATTACGCCGCCGACGATACGCATGCCTTAGAAATTGCCAGACGCATCGTTTCCCATCTACCAAAAGATAAGCGTAACGATCTTGACTTGAAGCCGCCTGTGTTGCCGAAATATGATCCGTTAGAGCTGCACGGCCTTATGCCGCCCGATCTCCGGCAACCTTTTGAGGTCCGCGAAGTAATTTCCCGGATAATAGATAGTAGTGAATTTGATGAATTCAAACATCTATATGGCCAAAGTTTAGTTACGGGCTTTGCACGCTTGGCCGGTTATCCCGTCGGAATCGTTGCAAATAATGGTATATTGTTTTCAGAGTCTGCGCTCAAAGGTGCGCATTTTGTCGAAATATGTTGTCAGCGTCGGATTCCGCTAATTTTCCTACAAAATATTATGGGCTTTATGGTGGGTCAGAAATACGAAGCTGGAGGTATTGCAAAGGATGGGGCCAAACTAGTTACCGCGGTGGCGTGTGCAAAGGTTCCTAAGTTCACGGTGATAATGGGTGGCAGTTTCGGTGCGGGCAACTACGCAATGTGTGGACGTGCCTACGACCCCAGATTTTTATGGATGTGGCCCAATGCTCGAGTTTCAGTCATGGGCGGTGAACAGGCTGCCAATGTATTGGCAACTGTGAAGTCAGACAACATGGCGAGACACGGAACAAAATGGACCTCAGAGCAAGAGGAGGCGTTTAAGGAGCCAATACTTCGTCAATATGAGGAACAGGGTAGCCCGTACTACGCCACGGCACGAATATGGGATGACGGAGTAATTGATCCGGCCGAGACGAGAACTGTGTTGGCACTTGGAATCTCTGCAGCTCTCAATGCTCCAATTCCTAAAACTCAATTTGGAGTGTTCAGGATGTAAATGTTTCGTTACAGTTTGTGCTTTTCATAAGGGTGGTGAGCGTAGTGATTTTGTCAGCTAGGCTTATCTTTCATTGAGCAATAGGTTTAAATTTGGGAACTCTGAGAAAACTCGCCTGCATAAGTGTCATTATGCCATCAACTAAATTAAATATAGGTTGTTGATTAGCGATGCCTGGACAACAAAAGAAATACAAGCCTAAATTACTGGGCCGCAAAGTATCCCTTCCGGAAAATCCAGAAAAGGCAATAATTGATCGTATTGCTAATTCCAACAGTGGTAGTAGCTACGCCGTTCGGTTTACATGCCCTGAATTCACGGCTTTGTGCCCAATTACCGGTCAGCCCGATTTCGCACATTTTGTGCTCGACTATGTTCCTGGAGACTGGTTGATAGAGAGCAAGTCACTTAAGTTGTATTTTTCTTCTTTCCGTAATGTCGGTGTGTTTCATGAAGACTGTACAGTGATGATAGCTAAGCGTCTGTGTGATGAAGTCACGCCACGATGGTTGCGATTATCTGGTTTTTGGTATCCAAGGGGTGGTATGCCGATCGACGTCTGGTACCAAACGGATGTACCGCCGGCGGGTTTGTATATACCTGACCCGCAAGTATCTCCATATAGAGGTCGAGGGTAATGTTCGACACTGTGCTGATTGCAAATCGTGGTGAGATTGCATGCCGAATTATCGCTACGGCCCGAAAATTAGGAATTCACACAATAGCGATTTATTCCGACGCGGACGCTAATGCTCGGCATGTGCGTCTCGCTGATGCTGCATATAGTGTTGGCGGTTCACCTGCCACTGAAAGTTATCTACAAATAGATAACGTACTCGATGTTGCTCAAAAGTCTGGTGCCGAAGCAATTCACCCTGGTTATGGTTTTCTATCTGAAAATGCTGATTTTGCTCAGGCTTGCGTAGATAAAGGGGTCGTCTTTATAGGNCCTCCACCAGANGCCGTACGCCTGATGGGTGCAAAGGATCAAGCTAGANNTTTGATGAATAGAGCTGGTGTGCCAGTCGTTCCAGGTTGTAATGATTTAAATATAGACCTCAAGGTGGTGTTGTCCGAGGCCCGTAAAATTGGATATCCNGTAATAATTAAGGCTGCTTCCGGTGGTGGCGGTCGNGGAATGCGTATTGTTGATGAGGAACTCCAACTTCCTGAAGCATTAAAGTCCGCGAGCCGGGAATCNNTGNCGGCTTTTGCAAATNATAAATTGCTATTAGAAAAATTTATCCAGGACCCTCGGCATATTGAGGTTCAGATATTTGTGGATCAACACGGTAACGCGGTGCACATGTTTGAACGAGACTGCTCAATTCAACGCCGTTACCAAAAGGTGATTGAGGAAGCGCCTGGACCAACCGTCAGNGANGNACTCCGTCGGCATTTAACGGAGGCCGCCCTTACGGCTGCAAAGGCTATTCATTATGTNGGTGCAGGCACTGTGGAATTTATTGCTGATCCCGCCGATAACTTCTATTTCCTGGAAATGAACACGAGGATCCAAGTCGAACATAGGGTTACTGAAATGCTGACGGGCCAAGATTTGGTAGAATGGCAATTCCGTATTGCCGATGGCGAGCAAGTGCCTTTGCAACAAAATCAGATA
This sequence comes from Rhodospirillaceae bacterium, assembly GCA_002712985.1. Classification (GTDB taxonomy): domain Bacteria; phylum Pseudomonadota; class Alphaproteobacteria; order UBA7887; family UBA7887. The sequence goes on along the minus strand of PAVD01000074.1, from coordinate 17,195 downwards.
ACGTTGCGTGGGCATGCAATTGAAGTACGCCTTTATGCTGAAAATCCGGCTCGTAATTTTGTTCCGTCTCCAGGTTTAGTACACCACTTACGTCTCCCAAAAGACAAACCGGGATTGTGTATTGATAATTCGTTGAATGTAGGTGACGAAGTTACGCCGTATTACGATCCTCTGATAGCTAAAATTATTGCGTGGGGCGGAGATCGCAAGGATGCGCTGCACGCTATAAAAAGAGCACTCAATGAAACACAAGTGGCTGGCGTTAAGACAAATGTGCAACTGTTATCACATATTGTTCGGCANCCAGAATTTAGGGNCGGAAATTATAATACAGGATTTATTGCTCTTCATCAGGATACATTAATGGCGCAAAGTGCGTCCGCATCAGATCTAGTATTAGCGCTGGGCACTTTATTCATACTTCTGAAACGTAAGGAGGAGACATCGGGGACCGTAGTCGATACGAAAGACCCATATTCTCCTTGGAACGAAGAAGATTCCTGGCGCCTCAATTTGCCAGCTCAAGACGTGATTCAATTGACGGATGGAGGTCGTGAAATTGATATTGAGGTCANTTTTATTCCCGGAGGATATCATCTTACCCTACCCAATAGTTCGATGACGGTGAGCGGTGCGTTGGTTGGCGAAAGTGACGTTGAAGCCATATTGGGAGGTATTCAGATAAAGGGAACTGTTGCGTTCAATGGCCATGAATTGAATCTTTGGTTGTATGACGTANATCACGTTCTGACACTGCGTGATCGGGCGCCGACGTCAGACGCAGTTGCAGACTCGGTTGATAATCTTTCGGCTCCGATGCCGGGCCGGATTACTCAAGTGATGGTAGGTGAAGGCACTGTAGTTAGAAGTGGCGCGCTATTAATGGTGCTTGAAGCAATGAAAATGGAACACAATATAATTGCTCCCAGCAATGGAAAGGTGGAAAAGTTGAATTTTTCTGTTGGTGANTGGGTCGATGAAAACACAATGCTTTTAGATTTTGCACCGGTTATATGAGAAGAGTNGTTGACTGTTTCTTTGCCGATGCTTNGTTGGCTTATTTTTATGATCCTAGACTATCTCTGGCTAAAATGGTGCGGGTTGATCTAGTAGGTTGATATGACAGTTCATATTCTAAAAATGGCTGTTGGGGTAGAAAGCGTTGATCATTTGCGTCAGTTGCAGGCACAACGCTTGTCTGTACAGAGTGGGGCCGGAGAGCCACAAGTATTGCGACACTGGACGCGTAATAGGCCGAAACGGTCTGATGAGATCGTGAATGGTGGATCGTTGTATTGGATCATCAAAGGCAATATTCGGGCGAGACAACTNATAACCGCTATTGAGCGTCGCAACGAAGTGGAAACAACGAAGAACTGCGGGTTTGTGCTAGACCCCTTGGTTGTTTCAACAGTACTACAAACGGCCCGTCCCATCCAGGGTTGGAGATACCTCGAAACAAGTTTTGTACCTCAAGATAAAGACTCCTCATCCGAAACTTTAGATGATATGTCTGAGGGAATGGCTACAGAATTGCGTGTCTTGGGATTGTTGTGATGAATCGGATCTGCTTCTTAACTTCGGTGCTGTATATCAACAAACCGAGGTTTAGGCACGCCAGCAATATTCAATTTGCGCCTCGAGATCGTAATGCTATAGCTAGTCGGTTCTGGCGAAATAGTTTTGGATATGGAGATTGTGACGATGAATAGTAAATCCTGGATAGTGACGAGTGTGTTACTTGCAGGGCTCCTAATCGGTGGTGTCGCGAATGCGATGGAGTCAAAAGCAGTTCTTACGCTAGAGATGGCCAAGAAGATGGCAGCAGCCTGCGAAAGCTTGCAGGGGGACCAAGGTTTTAGGCCTGTCAACATAGCAATTATGGACGACGGGGGAAATTTGAAACTCTTCCGTCGGCAGGAGAAAGCGTTCCTGGGTAGTATCACGGTTGCAACAATGAAAGCCGCAACATCTGCAAACTTTCCGTTTTCTTCTCGGGCGTTTGGGGAAATTGCTTTCGGTAAGGATGGGCAGCCAGGTCGTGCTCCGGGAATAGCAGAAATTCCTGGCCTAGCTGCCTTCCCAGGCGGGCTTCCGGTGGTGACTAAAAGTGGTCAGCACATAGGCAGTATTGGTGTTAGTGGCGCGAGTGGTGACGAAGACGAGCAGTGTGCGCAGGCCGGAATAGACGCAATAGCGGATATGTTATAGGTAGATGTCTTCAACTAGAACAATAGTAAGTCCTCCGGGGTCTCCAGGAGGAAATTGTTCTAGCAATGTGTATTTTTCAGGAAGACTCAAGGTTTTTTACGAACTCTGCTAGTTCCCGCCATGGCTCAATTGACCAATATCTGCGGGCTGCTCCAGATGTGGACGGTAGTACAAAAATAACAGTATCGCCATGACGATTCTGTTGGCGGCCGTACTTCGGTTTCTGTTGCAGAAAATTTTGCGCGGGAGTTTTCCCATTGAATGCCAATATTGAGGGAGCAAATTTATTCAGTTTCTGCGATAGCAAATTTGAATTATATGAGCCGGCGGGAAGGGTATGATCTGGTCCAGAACTATATTTTGCTAGATCGGTAAGGCCGATATTATACTTTGGGAGTTCTCTAAACATATCCGGCCGCAGAAGGCATGGAGTTAGACCTATCTCGTGTAGCGTCGACCAAAAACGATTTCCCGGACCGGCATAGTATGCTTTTAGGATGGCTGACTTTGTACTTGCAGCACTTCCACAAAACAGTACTAGTAAATTTGGATCCACAAGGTCAGGGAGCACACTATCTATTCGGTCAGGCATTAGTTGTTCTATCTATCGGTTTCGCAGGTCTTTTTGTGCATTCACAATGGTCGGTATTTTGCGTTTGGGTGTTTGGATGTCCTCATTGTAACCCCGATTTCTTCGGTCAGGACGGAAAGCTTCGTCTACCGACGAACCCAATCGTGTTATCGTAAATAAGGCCAAGACAGTGCTGAGAGGACGCCAAACATTGCATATTAATTGAAAATGTCGTTTCCCCAAATACTTACAAGAATATTCCCAACAGACAGAATGCGTAAGAAAAAGATATTGCAAAAACTAATCACATGTATAGGTAGCTTTTGGAGCCACAAAAATCATATGAAACAATGTTGCTTGTGCCTTTGAGGCGCGGAGTAATGCGATCGGTCTAACTATTTTGTTTATGAAAGGACAAAACCATGTGGACAACACCAGTCGTACGTGAGATCGCTGTTGGCTTAGAGATCAACTGCTACGCTTGCGCCGATGTCTAAGTTTGATCAGTGATTGATCAATAAACGGTCACGTATCGGCGGCTCGTGCTAGTGGTTTTCTGGAGGGAAATCCATGAGAATCAAAGTGTTGGGTGCGGCTGCCGGTGGTGGCTATCCCCAGTGGAACTGTAATCATCCTAACAGTCGGCGTGCTCGAAGTAGCGATCCTGCTGCGCAACAACGAACTCAGTCTTCAATAGCGGTTAGCGTTGATGGGGACCACTGGTTCCTATTCAATGCCTCACCAGATTTACGCCAACAAATCAATGAAAATGACGTGTTGCACCCCAGAGAAGGTCTTCGACACAGTCCGATCCAGGGGGTGGTGCTTACGAACGCCGATGTGGATCATATTGCTGGTTTGTTAAACTTAAGAGAATCTCAACCACTACGACTTTATGGTACAAACAAAGTATTGGATGTGCTGCAGGGCAACAGCGTCTTTAATGTTCTGAATCCAAAATTTGTGGAGCGAATCCCACTTTCACTAGACGTGCCATTGCAGCTGCAGCTTCCCAACGGAGTGGCGACAGGACTAGTTGTTGTCCCGTTCGCAGTACCGGGAAAAGTTGCACTATGGTTAGAAGAGAAAAACAAGGATGTAGCTTTGGCGGCGGTGGGCGAGGATACGATAGCTCTGGAAATCCGCAATGCAAACCAAGAAATACAGTTTTTTTATATTCCTGGTTGTGCCGAAATGACCGATGATCTTGCCGATCGTTTGCGAGGAGCACCGTTAGTATTTTTTGATGGTACGCTTTGGCGTGATGATGAGATGATTCGAGATGATGTCGGTATCAAAACCGGAAAACGTATGGGACATATGAGCATGTCCGGAGATGATGGCTCCATCGCGGCATTTGATAGCTTAAGGGTAAAAAGAAAAGTGTTTATTCATATTAATACCACCAATCCTGTTCTGCTTGAAGATAGTGACCAACGAAAGTTTGCCACCAAAGCCGGCTGGGAAGTGTCCTACGATGGCATGGAGATAAACTTATGAGCCCGCCGGCAATCAAATATTCACCACGTGTCACCCCAACGGAATGGCATGATATTGACGTGGTTGATGAGCGTTTGCTCAATCCCGAAGAATTTAAGTCGGCGATGGAGCAAATAGGTGTGGAACGTTACCACAGTCTCCACCCGTTTCATCATCTCCTTCATAACGGTGAATTGAAGCATGGTCAGGTGCAAGCTTGGGCACTCAACAGGTATTACTACCAGGCGAGTATTCCAAGGAAAGATTTGACCCTTATGGCTCGTCTACGAGCTCCAGAGTTAAGGTGTGCATGGCGGAGTCGGGTGCTAGATCACGATGGGTATGAAGTTGAAGATGGTGGTATTGCTCGTTATTTGCAATTAACCACTGCATTGGACTTAGACAAGGACTATGTTATTTCGACAATTGGTATTCTGCCAGCAACGCGTTTTGCCGTTGATGCATATGTTCAGTTTGTTTCTTCTAGGTCTGAACTTGAAATGATTGCCTCATCCTTGACGGAATTATTTGCTCCTGCGATCCATAAAGCACGTATATCCGGCCTGAGTAAACATTATGATTGGGCGGATGATAACGCTTTGGCCTACTTTAAGAAACGCTTGTCTGAAGCATCGAAAGACGCTCAATTTGGCCGTGATTATGTTATTCGGAATGCCACAACGAGAACTCAGCAAGAATCGGTTCTTAATGCGCTTCGTTTCAAAACGGATGTTCTATGGGCACAATTGGATGCTCTTTATGGTGCATATGTTGAACCGGGGAATATTCCCCCGGGTGCTTTTGTACCAGACGTGTAATTAGGGGTTGTTGTTGTGGGTGAACGATTTATTGTTTCAATGGACTCCGTACCGAAACTACCTCGTCACGCGAAGCTTCGTTTCGATAAAGCCCGAAACAAGTGGATCATTTTGGCTCCAGAACGGGTTTTTGAGCTTGATGAAGTGGCATATGAAGTGATTAGTCGTTGTGATGGCGTGGCAACTGTAAGGAACGTTGTTGAAAACTTGTGCAAGAAATTTGACCAGGTTGAACCAGACATTATTGTCAATGATGTGACAGATATGTTGCAAAATTTGGCTGACAAGGGGTTCGTTGTGGCATGAATGATATAAACGAGGCCCAGGCGATAACTACCAAAGTTGTATCGAACCAAAATATGGTTGTGCCTTATGCTGTTTTGGCAGAACTTACTCATCGCTGTCCGCTACAGTGTCCTTATTGCTCAAATCCGGTTGAACTAGAAAGGTCGAGCAATGAGCTAGAGACCCGGGATTGGCTTCGGGTTATTGAACAATCTGCCGACATGGGAATTTTGCATATTCATTTTTCTGGGGGTGAACCTACGGTTCGCAAGGATCTTGAAGTGTTAGTAAGACATGCAGCGGAGGNTGGTTTGTATAGTAATCTAATTACTTCTGCTGTCCTTTTAAACAGAGGTCGTCTTGAAAANTTACGTGATGAAGGTCTTGATCATGTGCAGGTAAGTTTTCAGGGTACGACACCAGAAGTTGCCAACCGGGTAGCAGGTTACGAGGGACACAAAAAGAAATTAGAGGCTTCCAGGTGGGTTCGTGAATTNGAAATGCCTCTGACTGTCAATGCGGTGATGCATAGGCAAAATCTCCACCAGCTCCCTGACATGATCAACATGGCGGTAGAACTAGATGCGGAGCGCCTAGAGGTAGCTCAAGTGCAATACTATGGTTGGGCATTGCGCAACAGAGCAGCATTTCTTCCAACGCGAGACCAGTTGGATGCGGCTACAGAGCAGGTAGAAAAAGCTCGATCAGAACTAAAAGGTGTCTTGGTGATTGATTATGTGGTCCCTGATTACTATGCGCGCCGGCCAAAGTCGTGTATGGGCGGATGGGGGAGACAGTTCCTAAATATTACTCCATCCGGAAAGGTGCTGCCCTGTCATGCCGCAGAATCAATCTCGGGGCTNACGTTTGATTCAGTTAAAGAAAAGGACCTTGAGTGGATTTGGGAAAAATCGGCTGCCTTCAATCTATACCGGGGGACAGACTGGATGCCGGAACCATGTCAATCATGTGATCGCCGAGAAATAGACTGGGGTGGGTGCAGGTGCCAAGCGTTTGCATTGACTGGTGATGCAGCGAACACAGATCCGGCATGCGAATTTTCTCCGCAGCGTTCTGTCCTAGAAATGCCATTGAGAGAATCAACTTCAGCCGCGCCAGATTTCATATATCGCCGTATCGGTGGCTGAGTAAAGCAAGGGAATTATGGGGTCTACGTGGATCGGTATTCTTGACGAAGGGTGGGCTACCGGCACAACAAGCATTTTGTTTTGGTGAGGCGGGTCCTGCTTTGGGTCATCAGGTGATAAAATATTAGTGCAGTTTTATCCGCCCTGTGGAACTACAAAAATCTGACCAGGGTAAATTAAAGCGGGATCCCGTATTTGGTCCGTATTGGCCCCGAAAATAGTGGTGTATTGAATGCCTCTTCCATACAGACGACGCGCAATACGCCATAAGCTATTGCCAGGCTGGACCACGACCAGTCCTTCCCCTTTTCCTGGGCGCTCAAACAATGCCATTGAAAACGGGGTTTCTAGGCGAGAGATGACCTCTCCCAAGNGGTCAATTTGGTCAATTCTNAGGGTGTGTAAGCCCGGTGTTAGCTGTTCTGTTGGTACTAGCTGCCATGTGCCATCAGGTGCAACCGTTGCTATCCCAACCAACTGATTGTCTATATATGCACTAATACGGCTGTTCGGCCTTCCTTTTCCAGAAAAGTCAACTTTCCCATTCGCATCATAGTTAATGATGTCAAGGGTGAGGCTTTCAGGAGCTACTAACCCGTGGAGTGGTTCCTTCCCTTGTAACAGTAGGGCAGGTNTCTCGTCTTCACGCGACATGAGAACGACCAGAGGTTCCGCTGAGAGGGTTTGCCCAGTATCGGAATCTGCATTTTGTATGTTGTCCCGTTTTGGTACTAATAGCANTACTACGTCTTTCGAGTTAACTTCTGCGCCTTCCGGGNTCATCGTTAGTAAGTCTAGTTCCAGAGTACCTTCTGGCAGCGGTGTTTCTGGAATAAAGACCCATTNCCCCTTTGAATCAGATTTTGTGCTACCTATGGCTTTGCCACCAGCCCGGACAATTACTTGGGTATTTGGCTCAGCGCGTCCCGCTAGCACTGCGTCCCCACCAGGATTAACAGTNACAACATCAAAGCTCGGAGGAATGAAATCTTCTTCCGATTTCCTCTCGCCTTGCTGACCTGTTTGGGTCCCTTNTNGGGCGTTTGTTNCGGTTGTTTTAGATNGNGCTGCGACGGCGCCTTTAGGATCTTTCTCTTCNCCTCTTCCTGCAGTTTCTAGGGGGAGTGCTTCTTCCTCCTTTAACTGTTGATTAGGCTGCCTCCCTTCCAGGGAATTTTTTTCCGTGGTTTCAGATGAGGCTGCGACGGTGCCTTTAGGGTCTTCCTCTTCCGNTCTTTCTGCTGTATTCGGTAGAGGGAGTTCCTCGGTAGCTTCATTTATCGGGAGTTGCTCTTGTGTTTCGGGTTCGGGTTCTCCGTCACTGGCTGGAAGCGCACTTGTTGCAGAAGTTTGTGCCGGCTGGCCCTCGTTAGCGGAAGAGATTGGCGCATCCGATTCTTCCTGATTGAGTATTCTAGAGACGTCTTGGGTTGCTCCCTCTCTTGCATCGTCTGCATCATGTTGNGGATTTCTTGGNACAGAAACTGTCTTTTCGGATACTTTTATGTACTCCGGCAACTCATTGTTATCGTNNGTCAAAATCCAAGCAAGCGCGCCGACTACAACTATCCCCATTGCGGCTATAGCTAGAGTAACCGGGGTTCGTTTTGTCCTGCCAACATCAGGATTNGCGTTGTTCTTNGGGGTTGTTTGGGACACGACGTTCTCTAATTATCCTTCATTAATTTAATCTTTAATCCTCNACGCGTATATCTNNNCCNAACTTTAAAGATGAAAAGCTATTCCAACAGTTATGGCAAGAGGGAAAAGTAAAATGATTGCTGTAGCNATCTGATTTACACGTTGGCTACGGAGTTNCAAAGGGAGTATCCGGTCGATAAAAAGAAGGCTTAAAAGCGGCAGTATTGGTAATACAGATTCGCCCCCAAATAGGGATATTTGGCTAAATAGAACAAGTAGCGGTACTACAGCGGCGTACACGAACAGATCTCCGTGGTACATTTGCACCCTTCGGAGCATGACAAAATAAAATCCTAATGTAGATGTAGCAATTGCTAGAGCCATCTGCGCTAGTGAGGCGGAATTCCCTAAGCCGGTAGTTGCTGCGATGCCTATGGCACATATGATGGTTACCTTGATCCCAAGTAACCCGCACCTATTCAACTTCTGGAATTGATGAAAAGTGACAGACCACAATACTAGTAAGGCGAGAAGAGTCAGAAGAATTTCAGGGTTGTGTTTGAGGTTAGAAAAGTTGGTTAGCCACGTCAAAGTAACCACACCAAAAAGGATAAACGCGGTCCTCTTATAAGGGATGAGCGCCTGTTCGAGAGTCACTCCCACTGCTATTCCGGAAACTATGAGGAAAAACAATTTGTGGGTTGAAATTCGAGGTGGCAGTGGTGGCACGCCCAAAGTTATCAGGTAACTNGTCAGAACTCCGACAGAAATGGCTAAGCCCGCCCAGTGTGTGTCGTGCTTTCTGTCTACAAAAAAGCAAATGAGAAGAGATANAAGACAAGATATCGCCAGCGGTATTANAAGGCTTTGGCCTATCGGATGGGACAACATGTTCGCTATAGCAATATCAATAGNGTTNAGTCACTTAATTGTAGTAACAAACCACAGTTACTGGCATCTGTACATGGGCACATGNTTATATTAACTAGCGAAGCAATGGATTTGTGTTTTCAAGTTTTTAATCTCTGTCTATTTTATAGCATTGGTTTAGGGGGCTATTCGTGAAGACTTTATGTGTATTTTGCGGTTCAAGTTTGGGCTTTAAGGTGAAGCATAGGCAACTAGCTGAAAATCTAGGAAAACAGTTGGCACGTCGTAATATTAAGTTGGTATATGGTGGTGGTAAAATCGGGCTGATGGGNGTGCTGGCTNATGCAGTGCTGGAGAATGGAGGNGTTGTCACNGGTGTNATTCCCGAATTTTTGATGAAGTCAGAGGTGGCTCATTCAACTCTCACTGAGATGATTGTTGTAAAAGATATGCATGCAAGAAAACAGTGTATGTATAGTTTATCTCGGGGTTTTGTGGTGATCCCGGGAGGAATAGGTACGTTGGATGAGGCCATAGAGATAATTACTTGGAAGTATCTCCAGTTGCATAAAAAACCAGTTATTATGTTGTCTAATGACCATTATTGGGAGGCGTTCTCTTCTTTGATAGGACGAATTGTTGTCGAGGGATTTGCACCAAAGGCGATTGAAGGTCTGTTTACGACCCTCGATGATATCGACCAAGCCCTCGATACAATAAAATAGGTATTTATTGTTTTTTGATATCTCAGCAATAGCTAGCTAGCTAGCTAGTTTAAGAGTAAATATAGCTGGCAACGAGAAGAGTGGGAGAGACTACGGTAAACGTTATAACTACACTAGCAATCATTACCATTAGCCCATTGATCTATCCGGTATACTTGTACGGGAACGAAAAACGAAATCGTTGTCTGGGAGCACTTTTATGAAAAAAATTAAAATCTCCAATCCAATAGTTGAGATTGATGGAGACGAGATGACGCGCGTAATTTGGCAGTTTATAAAAGACAAATTGATTTTGCCGTATGTTGATATTGAGTTGCTATATTTTGATCTGGGCATTGAATCGCGAGACCACACAGATGACCAGATTACGGTAGAGGCGGCGAAGGCAATTCAGAAACATGGAGTTGGCGTAAAGTGTGCCACTATTACCCCTGATGAGGAGCGCGTTGCCGAGTTCGGACTTAAGAAGATGTACCGTTCTCCTAATGGCACAATCCGTAATATCATTGGTGGAACAGTGTTTAGACAACCAATATTATGNCAAAANGTTCCTCGNCTGGTGCCCGGATGGAAGAAGCCGATAGTAATTGGCCGACACGCGTTTGGAGATCAATATCGTGCCACCGATTTTGTTGTTCCGGGGCCAGGAAAATTGATTCTCCGATTTGAACCCAACGACGGCAGTGAGGTTATTGAACACGAAGTGTATGACTTCCCAAGTAGNGGCATTGCACTTGGNATGTACAATCTGGATGAGTCCATCCNGGGCTTTGCAAGAGCCACATTCAATTATGGACTTGAACTGGGGTGGCCAGTATATATGTCGACAAAAAATACAATTCTNAAGGCTTATGATGGTCGGTTTAAAGATCTCTTTCAGGAGATCTATGAAGGAGAATTTGAGACAAGGTTTAAAGAAAAGCGCATAACATATGAGCATAGACTGATCGANGATATGGTTGCCTGTGCGCTTAAATGGGATGGCGGTTTCGTTTGGGCTTGCAAAAATTATGATGGAGATGTCCAATCCGACACAGTCGCCCAAGGTTTCGGTTCTCTGGGACTGATGACATCGGTTTTGTTTACGCCTGATGGGCGGACTGTAGAAGCAGAAGCTGCGCATGGCACCGTTACGCGCCATTTCCGTGAACATCAGAAAGGCAATGAAACATCCACTAACCCCATTGCATCAATTTTTGCATGGACAAGAGGACTTTATCACCGTAGCCGTTTTGACGGTACGCCTGAAGTCGGGCTCTTTTCTGAAACTCTAGAAAAAATCTGCGTGGAGACTGTTGAATCTGGAGAGATGACCAAAGACTTGGCGACATTGATCGGCCCCAATCAGGCTTGGCTCACGACAAACCAGTTTTTGGACAGGCTGGACCACAAATTGCAAGTTGCTATGAGCTAAACTTACTTAAACCAGACTTGCAGTCTTGGATTTCGGTGCAGGACGTGATTCTTAAGTGATGGGATTTTTCAGACTGCTTGCTATCCGAACATTCAATCACCTTGGGTCAATAGANCCAGTCATTAATCTGCCTGGTTATTGATGACAGTCGCCAAGGCTTTTTCTACTGCATTTAACGCTGTTCTCGTCGCGCTTCCATTGGGACCACCGGCTTGAGCCATATCAGGGCGACCACCTCCACCTTTCCCTCCGAGTGCAACGGCTCCGAGTCGTACCAACTCGACGGCATCAACGCGTTCTGTAAGATCATCTGACACCGCAACGACAATTGCTGCCTTGCCGCCGGTTTGGGTTGCCAATGCAACTACACCGGACTCAATGGTTTTCTTGAGTTCATCGGCCAATCCACGCAAGTCGCTAGCTGGGACATCTGTTAATTGGCGGGCAAGGAACTTAATGCCTCCTACGTCCTTCGTATTCTCCGCGATATCGCTACTGCCCCCCCCGGTAGCGAGCTTTCGGCGGGCTTCACTCATGTCCTTCCTTAGTTTCTTATATTCTTCCTGTAGAATCTCTATTCGCTTGGCTAGTTCAGCTGGCTTTACTTTTAGAACGTTGGAAGAGGCTCTCAGTATGCTTTCCTGCTGTCTACTAAAATCTAGTGCGCCAATTCCTGTTACTGCTTCTATTCTACGCAAACCTGCCCCTATTGCGCTTTCGCTTATTATGCGGAACATCCCGATATCGCCTGTTCTTTTGACATGAGTCCCGCCACATAATTCGACGGAATAATTCTCTCCAGTACTCCCCACCATAGAAATAACGCGGACTTCGTCTCCATATTTCTCCCCAAATAANGCAAGCGCCCCATAATCCATTGCATCCTCTGGTGGCATCAGATTTGTTGTGACAACGTTGTTAGCAAGAATTTCTCTGTTTACCTCTTGCTCAATAGCATAAAGCTCATCCTCGCCAATAGCTTTTGGATGGCTAATGTCAAACCTTAAACGATCAGGTGCCACCAACGACCCTTTTTGGCTAACGTGTTTGCCAAGGTGGTTCCGTAAGGCGGCATGAAGCAAATGGGTTGCTGAATGATTGCGTCTTAACGCGGCGCGACGCTCTGTATCAACCTGAAGTTGAATGATGTTTTTGACTGAAATAGTCCCTGAGAGTATTTGGCCTAGGTGCACGTGAAGGTCGCTAGCCATTATCAGTGTGTTGGTTACATGGATTACTAGACCTGTGGAGTCTTTTATTGTTCCCGTATCGCCAAGTTGACCGCCTGATTCTGCATAAAATGGGGTCTGATTTGCGACTACCATTACTTCTGCTCCAACTCCGGCAGACTCGACAGAGTTTGTTCCAGAGATAACCGAGATCACCTTTCCTTCTGCTTGGTCATTTGTATAACCAAGAAATTCGGTCGCTCCTACCGAGTCCCGCATCTGAAGCCACATTTTATCCGTTTCGTCCTCACCTGAACCAGCCCAATTTCTGCGCGCTTCGGCTCGTTGGCGGTCCATGGCGGTATCGAAACCACTACGGTCTACGGTGTGTCCCTTTGCGCGTAGAGCGTCTTCCGTGAGATCCAAAGGAAATCCAAATGTGTCATAGAGCTTAAAGGCGACTTCGCCGGGAAGGGCGGCTCCGTCATCAAGTGTTTTGGTAGCGTCTTCTAGCAGCCGGATGCCTCGTCCAAGTGTTTCCCTGAAACGTGTTTCTTCTAGTTTCAGCGTTTCGGCAATTAATGCTTCAGCACGTTCCAACTCTGGAAACGCTTTGCCCATTTCACCGATCAAGATTGGCACTAACCTCCACATCAGAGGTTCTTTTACTCCCATCATGTGTGCATGACGCATCGCTCTTCGCATAATCCTTCGTAGTACGTAGCCTCTACCTTCATTTGATGGCATAACCCCGTCGGCTAGAAGAAAACTCGAAGCGCGGAGATGGTCCGCAATTACTCGATGTGAAGAAAGATGAGGTCCTTGGTTGCCCACGCCGCTAATTTCAACACAACCGCCAATTAGTGCCTTGAAAAGATCGGTATCGTAATTGTCATGGACGCCCTGTAGTACGGCAGCTACGCGTTCGAGTCCCATGCCCGTGTCGATAGCGGGGTTTGGAAGATCNATACGATCGTTTCCCCCACGCTGCTCGAACTGCATGAAAACTAGATTCCATATTTCTATAAATCTATCCCCATCTTCGGTTTCGGTCCCTGGCGGCCCTCCAGGGATAGAGGCNCCGTGATCGTAGAAAATTTCTGAGCAGGGTCCGCATGGTCCTGTATCTCCCATGGCCCAAAAATTNTCGCTTGTGCTAATTCTGATAATTCGGTCTTCTTTTAGACCCGAAATAGATCGCCACAGGTTNTAAGCATCATCATCTGTGTGAAAAACTGTAACCAATAATTTCTCTGCTGGTANACCCAACTCCTTGTGCACAAGCTTCCATGCAAGCTCTATAGCTGTTTCCTTGAAATAATCACCAAACGAAAAATTTCCAAGCATCTCAAAAAAGGTATGATGTCTGGCGGTATAGCCGACATTATCTAAATCGTTGTGTTTGCCGCCAGCTCGGACGCATTTTTGGCTTGTAGTAGCACGGGGAACTACACGCTGTTCGGAGCCTGTGAACACGTTTTTGAACTGCACCATTCCNGCGTTGGTAAAGAGCAGTGAAGGGTCGTTGGNTGGCACAAGTGNGCCGGANGCCATGACTTCATGCCCATTGTCTCTGAAAAAATTCAAAAAGGCGGTACGTACTTCATTTGTGCTCGGCATAAACCTACTCTGTACCGGTGGTAATTCAGTAGCAACTTTATAATATTTGTTGCCTATAACAGAATGTCAGGAATCTTAAACTATTTCCAAAAGTCATTCGGATATCGCTTTTAGCGTCTGACTACGCACGTGTCCAGGATGCAGTGAACTANGTTGCANATTAGGTCTTATTGTAACCTAACGTGGTATCTATCTAGCTATAAAACAGCCTTGAAGTTGGACGATTATAAACGGTTGCGGAGTCAGGTTTTTCAGGTGCTTCCAAGGATAGTTGTGGCTCTGTAGATGGAATCTGAAAAATTCCCTGAGTCGTTAATTTAAAGTTTTTCGCAAGTCATCTTCAAAACATAGGCTGTATCCCTGCTCTTATCACCTACGCTTTGGCAGGCAACTCAACATCGGAAGACCCTTTGTCCTCGGTCTCGTTTGGACCAAAACTGGTTAAGCCTGCCTGCAGCCGAATTGCCGTTTCTATTTCATCTGATACTTCAGAGTGGTCAAGGAGAAACTGTCTCGCATTTTCCCTGCCTTGGCCAATTCTTTGTTCATTATAAGAGTACCATGATCCAGATTTTTCAATTATTCCACCACTTGTTCCTANNTCNAGTAGTTCGCCCATCTTNGAAATGCCAGNGCCGTACATTATGTCGAATTCAACAGTTTTAAATGGCGGAGCTAATTTGTTTTTGACCACTTTGACCCTTGTATGGTTGCCGACAATTTCATCCCGGTCCTTTAGAGCGCCAATGCGCCGAATATCAAGTCGAATAGATGAATAGAATTTCAGGGCGTTGCCGCCAGTTGTTGTTTCTGGGCTCCCGTACATGACCCCAATTTTCATTCGAATTTGATTAATAAAAATCAGAGTACATCTCGATTTTGAAATTGATCCTGTAAGTTTACGCAATGCTTGGCTCATTAATCGCGCTTGAAGTCCTACATGCGTATCACCCATTTCACCTTCTAGTTCGGCGCGTGGCACTAAGGCCGCAACACTATCAATTACTAGCACGTCAACTGCACCAGAACGAACTAATGTATCGGCGATTTCTAGTGCTTGTTCTCCAGTGTCTGGTTGAGAGATTAATAGTTCATCAGTATTGACACCGAGTTTTTTTGCATAAAGGGGATCCAGTGCATGCTCGGCGTCAATAAAAGCGCAGGCTCCCCCGCGGATTTGCGCCTCTGCCACGACATGTAATGCCAAAGTGGTCTTGCCAGAACTTTCTGGGCCAAAAATTTCGACGACTCGTCCACGAGGCAACCCACCAATTCCTAAGGCTATATCCAGAGCTAGTGAGCCTGTCGAAATAGCTTCGGTTTCCACTATTTTGCCATTTTCTCCGAGCTTCATGATTGAGCCTTTGCCGAACGCCCGCTCAATTTGACTAAGGGCAGCCTCAAGCGCTTTTTGTTTTTCCATATCTTCGTTTCCAACAACTCGTAGTGACGGTTCTGACACGATAATACCTCCGTTATTTCATAGGCCCTTGGCTGATGCAATGTCCCCAATGTACCTGTTTTGTTCTATTTTTCAAGGAAAAACGTTAACATATTGTTTCAAATACGATATCTGATATGTTGTTCGGATAATGTTCTTAAGATTTAGGGATTTATTCACCAAAGATGTGACGGTGTGCGCCTA
The DNA here is from genome assembly GCA_002712985.1 of Rhodospirillaceae bacterium. GTDB lineage: Bacteria > Pseudomonadota > Alphaproteobacteria > UBA7887 > UBA7887. The sequence goes on along the minus strand of PAVD01000074.1, from coordinate 1,599 downwards.
TGCAAATGGGCGCTTCACATTGGCCGTCTGATTCTACGCAAAATAGTTGAAGCGGGCTGACTAATGTGCTGAATGGGGTCGAGGCTTTGATCTCGTTGCAGCTGCTTTTTGGGTTTGATTAAACCGCCTGCCATAGAGAGGCATTCGCCTACTAAACGTATTTAGCGATAGGAACGTGCGATGAGCGANAAATGGAATTACCAGGTGAGGGTAAATCTTACCAACGAAGCTGCAAATATGTTGCTTGATGATCCAGCAAATAAGGAGATGGGCCCTCTGACACAAGTTTTAAAGAAACACAATGCTATAATAAANTCCCAATACGAGGCGTTTTCTGAGTATGTGGCTGAAGCAGAAAGACACGGNGCTCAAAACTACCCCCTTTATGAATGGACAAAAGATACAATCAACGATCCCGTAAAAGAAAAAAAATACCGGCGATCGTTCTCATTATATATTGATGGGCAAGAAGTTTATCCTAAAGCAGAAGCTGATGCTCTTGAGGTAGATCTCCAGTTACTGGCTGGCGGACAACAAATACTTAAGGTATTTAAATATGACACGAATCCCGCTAATAACCCTCAACCACCCGCAAAATATTCTTAGTATAANCTGCTGTAANGGNGGTTNTANGTTAACTAGTGNGCTNCTCCTAGGAATATATCCATTCAGATANACTACATATGGATAAAGTGCTTTGTGGGCCTTCTCATTAAGGTTTAAGGTCTTTTTGCGAATCGGNNAAACGTCTTATTTGGGTCAGAGGNTATTGTAGGGCCATTCGCNGCTATGCCCTAATTCACTGNTTGACCTTGAGTGCTCATAGTTATTCGGACTAAACATCCNTTCATNGCTCGTCCTTCNANAATTTCTACAGTTGTTGCTCTGTTCCCCCGGANGAAAGTCAGTAAGCTAGTTTCAGACTGGACACTTGCAATTGGTCGCCAACCAAATTGAGGCATTTGGGTGGTGTAGAGTGCGAATGCTTCTGAATGATTTTGCTCTAAGTGAAGCACAAGTCGGCCTGTCCAGAGGTCTCCACTGCCTAAAATTAACGAATTCTGAGCGTCTAACGTTGTACCAGGCGGAATGGGGATATCCGTGATAGGTTGGAAAGTTGCCTGTAGGTCTGACGCACCCTCGCCAGCGTTGGGAGCTCTTGTTTCAGTCAGATTAGTACTACGGACACAGCTTTGTAGCACAAATAGCGATATGCAGGACATCAACAATATTTGAACAAAACAGTGTTTCAACGAGTTCATTCCTTTAAAGACCCATCTCCGAAGAAAAACGTAGTAGATACCAGAGAAGCACCTGATGCTGCGTTGAATGTTATGCCGCACTCCATACGTGTTGCAAGAGGCATGCGTCTCATGAGGCACAATCAGAAATAAAGATTAAGCGGATTTAGGGGGTAAAAAAAGGGGCAGCAATAGTCCCTTTCTCAACCCAGTCTGCCAATCGGCTTCGTAGTATATTCACTCGTTTTCATGGGAAAAGTAGAAGATTTTCATTCGCATTTTTCCGTTTATGAGATTGGGAAAAGTTAATTTAATCAGAAAACGAAAATCATTCTTGTCTAATTATACCATGTAGACG
>PAVD01000073.1 GCA_002712985.1 Rhodospirillaceae bacterium | reverse complement strand
GACAATAGTTGAAACGGGAATATTTGGTCGCATGTCCGACCAAGGTGTACAACCAGAACTAAATCGCATGCCAGTATATCCTTATTTTTTAGCCGGTATTTTCAAGGTATTTGGAACTGGAAATTTGCGCGCGGTAGCACGTGTTCAGATATTTGTTGATATAGTCACCATATTTGGAATTGCACTATCGGCGGCAGCCATCAATAGAGCACTCGTAGTTCCCTCGGCACTTATTGCAGCCGTTATCCCCAACCTTCTGGTTCATACCGCATATGTGCTCACCGAAAATCTCTTTCTTCTTTTTTTCACCTGGGGAATGTGTGCCACTTTGTGGGCCATCAAAGGTCATAAGACAACTATAATGCTTACAGCCGCTGGGCTCTTGTTCGGTATCGCTCTTTATACTCGGCCAGTGATGATGTTCTTTCCTTTATTCCTTTTCCCAACGCTCGTATATGCATTTCATCTGACCGCGAAAGAAACCATCTCCCGTATTATAGTGCTATCCACAATTCCCGTTCTTATAATGTTGTTGGCGGCTAGTCCTCGAGTTGCATCTAATTACACCAAATATGGGCATGCAGTTTTTACATCCCAGTCGGGGAATCATCTTCTTAAATGGGTATATCCATGTTTGCGCACACCATGGTCTTGTGCGAGCCATGGCGACGCCTGGAAAGAAAATGCTCCACTAATCGAAAAACGTCTCTCTGAGTTAAGCCAACAAGAAAAGGTCAACCCTTTTGCTAAAGACATCATTATGCGAGAACTTGGGATGCAAAGAATCAGAGAGTTAGGTGTGATGCAATTCGTCACGGGAATGATAGTGGGAGCCTTCAAAAATACTATACAAACCGGAGCATACGAAACGCTTACCCAGTTCAACCAACCACCAACGTTTTTTTCTGCGATGCAGGGACGATCGTTCACCGAACGACTATCCAATTTTCTGCAACGCAATCGCGACAACCAATTTATGTTTATCTGGGCATTAGCCCAAGCAGCGTTAATGGCTTCTAGAATGGTACAGCTACTAGGGACGTGGAAAGGGTTGGCGGATAAAAGCATTCGGCCATACTGTGTGTTTTTAATTGCTACTATTATCTACTTTCTTGCAGTAAATGGCCCGATTGGAAATCCAAAATACCGAATCCCTACCGAGCCTGCTTTTATCATTTTATTTGCTATAGGAACGAATTTTCTAGCAGGAAAACTCCTCACACCCCGCTGTAGAAAAAACCGAAAAGCAGAATAGACCCAACTTAAATTGGAAACAACACAAGAAAACTTTGGCTTCGCGACAGTATCGTCCCAGGGTTATGTGGATCAAACTGCCGGGTTACTGCTAAATCTTCGGGAGTTCTATCCTAATACGCAGATTGTTATTTGTGCTCTTGATCAAGCGACGTACAGGGCATTCAGTTTAGCCAATGACCCCCACCTCACCGTTGTTTCTGCGGAGATTGTTTGGGGACCAGCCGTGTGGCGCAACATAATGGCCCGAATGAATCGTGCAGAACGGGCCTTCGCTACCAAATCCGCCTTGTCCGACTGGTTCCTCACCCACCAAGCAAGATCTCTACTACTACTTGATAGTGACCTTTTGTTCCTAGACCGGATTGACGATCTGCTTGACCTATTGGGTGGACGTCCGGCTATCCTCGTAGCGGGTCGCCATGGAATGGAAGAGTGGGCGAAATCAAACAGATTTGGTCTTTTCTCCGCTGGGATCGTTGGCCTTACAACGGNTNTTATCCAAGAAGTAAAGAAATGGAAAGTTGCATGTTTTGAGAACTGCTCTGCAGTTCCATTATCGGGAGTCTACTACGAACAAAAATACCTTGATGCTTTCGTAAACGTTCCAGGGGTGGCACTCATCCACGACCCAGGNATCAACATATCACAAACATTTCTTAAACTTATGGCACCTTATCAAGACGAGCAAAACCAGTGGAGGGTCAAAGACGGCACTCCTATCAGAATTTTTCATGCCAGCCGTGCCACGGATAAGACTTTTCCATTATATGAAGAAAAAGAATTACTCAACCAGCGTGGACTCGAAAAGCTATCGCTCGAAACTACCTCGGATGTACATCGACAAGCTCCGGGCGCTGAATCAAAAATGGCCAAAGTAATACGTAAAATTGCCGTTGGGCGCTATCTCACTAGGGTAATGAACGGGGTNCCACTTCTATCTCGAAAAATGATGATTCTTTATCGGACTTTAACAATACGGGAACTCCCCTTCACTGAGCGACTCCGAGAGACATTTTTGCGTAAACACCAGCTTTCTCAAACGATGCGGAAAGAGACAGCCACCCCCAAAAGTGAGCGAGTCCATGATTAACGCTCATTCAGAAATGGATTTTTTGTATCGTGGTATGCGGGCTCTTATAGGGTTCCGAACCCGCGCGGGCATTGCATGGATCCGTAATGGACACCTTATTCGTGCAAAAGCGATTCGTAAATATTTAGCAAATCACTCGGAAACAAAGCTACAACTTGGTGGAACATATATGATAGAGGGTTTCCTAAATTCCCAAATCGTAGGCGATGTCCCTATTGACATCACCTCTCGCTTGCCTTTGCCAGATTCTTCTTTCTCTCTCATCTACTCTTCTCATTTGGTAGAGCATATCCACCGTAAACAGTTTGCGTCATTTCTTGCTGACAGTTTCCGTGTGCTCAAGCCAAATGGCATCCATATTGTAGCCACACCTTCCATAGAAAAAATCTCGCGAACGATATATGGGCCGCCAACCCATGAAAAAACACTATTGATGGATTCTGGTAGCCGTTTCTATCCCGAGAATTTCCACACCGAATCTCAACAACTTAACTTGAGTATGCGCGCCTTTGGCCATCGCTTTCTTTACGACTTAGCATTTATGCGTGCGGCAGCTGCTGAAGCTGGTTTTTCCTCTGTTGAAAGTGTTGATAACTTAGAACTACCCGACAAAGCACTCTCTAGGTACATAAAAGCAAAGAAGCCTCCGCGTTGGAATGCCGAGACAGAAACATTTATTTTTCGGACAGACAATAGCGATGGCTAGGATATACCCCCATCCAGTGCAATGGTAGATCCAGTATTCATTTCTAAAAAGGGTAGAGTATTATTAGATCATCAAAATACCCCAATAGAATGTTTCTAACTTGCGTCACGTCAAATTTACGTTTTGTTTACAGAAAACTGAGTCAGCACTCTACTATACTTGCTGATATAACTCGGGTGGATAACTGATCAAATACATCACGGATGCGTCAGCGCAACCCTCTATATATCGCTCTATCTGGAAGAAAAAACCCGCGTTAAGAGCCGTTTACAAAGATTACTACAATATCATTCAGCAGTGGCAGACTAACGGACGGACACTTGAAATTGGCGCAGGCCCNGGGAATGCTGAACACATTGNCCCTGACATGGTTCTAACTGATATTTCCTTTGCTCCCTGGTTGGACATAACATGTGACGCACAAGCTTTGCCATTTAGAGACNGAACTTTTTCCAATATAGTTATGGTGGATGTGTTGCATCATATTTCTAGGCCAGCGCATTTCCTAACAGAAGCTGAGCGGGTTTTAAAGACTGGTGGACGCTTGTTAGTACTAGAGCCTGGAATCACTCCAATCAGTTATATTGTCTACAAATTTTTTCATACGGAGGATGTAGACTTAAGCACGGATCCACTCGACATGAGCCGACCTACAACGAAAGACCCTTATGAAGGTAACCAAGCAATCGCCACAAGGCTATTCGGACGCGAAAAACACCGTATCAGCATGATCACGCCAAAGATGAAGTTAATAAGAAAAACATGGGTCAGCCTTTTTGCGTATCCATTATCCGGTGGTTTTAAACCATGGAGCTTATTGCCATCGTTTATGGTATCCAAAATTTTGTTTTTTGAGCGTCTAATTTTGCCCATTTTTGGGCCAATTGGTGCTTTCCGACTATTTGTCGTCTTAGAGAAAAATGGCGATACCTGACCACAACATCCGATTAAACCAACGAGATTGTAATNTTGCGGTAGTTGGTTGCGGCTATTGGGGCAAAAATTTNGTTCGTAATTTTGCGGCACTGGGAGTACTAGAAGCAGTCTCCGATACTGACAGCGAGTGTGCGGCTAGATATGCGAGAGAGTGCAACGTTAANCANCTCAATTGGAAGGANATTCTTGCAGACAATAGTATCGAAGCCGTGTCAATTGCTACGCCGGCTATAAGTCATGCAGAATTGACCCTGCAGGCTTTAGAACATGGAAAACACGTGCTGATTGAAAAGCCCATGGCGCTAGATATCCAACAGGCGGAGATGATCGTTGAACTCGCCCACATGCATGATCGCATTGTAATGGTTGGGCATCTATTGCANTACCATCCGGCATTCCTTCNGCTTCACAANTTTATGACAGAGGGTACTCTTGGATCCCTCCGTTATATATATTCCAATCGCTTGAATTTCGGTCGCTTCCGTACCGAGGAAAATATACTATGGAGTTTTGCTCCACACGATATTTCAATGATTCTGGCACTGACGGCAAGCGAACCACGGCACATAGATGCTGTAGGTCAAAGCTATCTAGGGCCAGGTATCGCTGATAGCACCATAACTCACCTGTCATTTGCTTCAGGTGTACAGGCACATATNTACGTATCGTGGTTACATCCGTTTAAAGAACAGAAGCTCGTAGTAATCGGCGAAAAAGGAATGGCTGTATTTGACGATACACAGGAATGGGATACGAAGTTACTGTTGTATCCACATGTTGTTGAACAAGACGCAGGAATGCCNGTTGCTCAACGCGCCAAAGCCACTGCGATCCCCCTGCAACGCCTTGAACCTTTACGAGAAGAGTGCTTGCATTTTATTAAATGTATAACCGAAGGGAAAACCCCAAGAACCGATGCTGCAGAAGGTTTGAGGGTACTGCGTGTGCTAACGACTGCACAGCAAAAATTGGACAGAACGTTAGATGAGCCAGCAAAATAAGATGATCCATGAATCTGCTTATATCGACCAAGATACGACGATTGGCGATAATACTCNTATTTGGCACTTCTGCCATATCCTNACTGATACACGAATTGGTAATAATTGTACCATTGGCCAAAATGTCATGATTGGGCCGAGTGTTTCCGTCGGTGATGGGTGCAAAATCCAGAATAATGTGAGCATATACAAAGGTGTTACACTTCAAGATAATGTGTTTGTGGGCCCGTCTGCCGTTTTCACAAATGTTAATACCCCTCGGGCCGATATCGATCGTATGTCAGAACTATCATCAACGGTTGTTTGCCACGGTGCCTCCATTGGAGCGAATGCCACTATTGTTTGTGGTACTAACATCGGGGCTTTCGCTTTTGTAGCTGCGGGTGCAGTGGTTACGAAAGATGTCCCTTCCCACGCACTTGTTGCGGGAGTTCCTGCACGCCACATNGGTTGGGTAAGCCATGCCGGAGAACGTCTAATAAAGAGAGAGGACGAATCTGAATTGTTATGCCCACGAACTGGCCGGCGTTACGCCGAAGTNAATCACCACACTCTCACTGAAGTCATTTAGTAAAAGTCCTATATTTACGGCGGTAGTGAAACGGTATGGACCCTCACAAACATATTCCCTTCGTAGATGTTCAGGGGCATCGCAAACAGATCGGAAAGGCCATAGACGAAGCAGTTTCTCGAGTTCTGGCGCACGGCAGATACGTCATGGGACCGGAGGTAGAAGAATTAGAAAATGCACTATCGATGCGGACCGATGGGCGCCACGTGATATCGTGTGCAAATGGCACCGACGCACTGCACCTTTGTCTTCGTGCCTTNGAAATTAAACCGGGTGACGCGATCTTTGTTCCGGCATTTACCTTCGCCGCGACAGCTGAGGCAATATGTCTGGCGGGAGGCACACCTGTTTTTGTGGATATCGAATCTGAAACTTACAACATATCCTGTGAAAGTCTCCAAGACAGCATCGAAATGGTCTTGAAAGATGGTTTACTAAAACCTACCGGTATCATAGCCGTCGATCTATTCGGTCACCCCGCAGCCTATCCCTCTCTAGAAANTTTGAGTAATCGGTTTAACTTGTGGGTGTTGGAGGATGCGGCGCAAGCCTTAGGTGCTCGTCTTCAAGATAGACCCTGTGGAACCTTCGGGCGCGCCGCTGCTACAAGCTTCTTTCCTGCCAAACCTCTAGGGGCGTACGGAGACGGGGGCGCAATATTTGTGGATGACAAGGTGCTAGCCGAAAAAATTCGATCATTGCGCAGCCATGGGCAAGGAGGTGACAAATATAAAAATATTCGNATTGGCATGAATAGNCGCTTAGACACCCTGCAGGCCGCAGTTCTACTCNAAAAGCTAAAGNTATTCGATGATGAACTAGATATCCGAAATAAAATTGCCCAACGCTATTCGANCCTACTTAAAGACGTGGTAAACACTCCGACTATCGCGCCAGAAGTAACCAGTATCTGGGCGCAATACACCATAGAAACTCCGAAAAGAAAACAGCTGACAGATACGTTAAAGAAAGCCGGAATTCCAACGGCAATTTATTATCCTTATATCCTACCCAACTTGCCTGCCTACCAAATATTTCCTGTTGCTCCAAGTGGAACCCCGGTAGCAGAGGCAGCGACATCGAAGGTGCTCAGTCTTCCTATGCATGCCTACCTAAGTAAAACTTCCCAGGATCACATCGTATCCGAAATTCGAAAGTTTTTCGGGACTACGATATAAAGCCGACATGGCATCATCAGAATCTACTTCTCTACGAATATTGATACTAGTCGGGTCACTGGATATTGGTGGTACCGAACGTCATCTTTGCCAAGTACTACCCTTCCTTCATGGCAACACTCTGGANATTACCGTGGCCTGTTTCCACCACCGTGGATTGTTAGCTCNAGAAATGGAGGCACTTGGGGTAAAAGTTTTGAGTCCTGAGTTTCCCGCCTGGGTAAAAACAGCTCGCATGCTGAATATTCTAATTACATTTTGTTGGATAGCCGCAATAATTGCCAAACAACGTCCTAATATTGTTCACACTTTTTTGCCAACCGCTTATCTTCTGGGTGGCCTCTGTGCAACTATTCTTGGGGTTCCCGGCCGTGTGATGAGCCGACGCAGCCTCAACTTGTACCAACGACGCCATCCAATTCTCACTCGAGTAGAATTTTGGCTTCATAAAAAAATGGATCTTCTAATTGGCAATAGTGCGGCGGTAGTCGATGAACTGAGACAAGAAGTAGACACACGATGGACACGCATTGAATTGATACTTAACGGCATTGATACGGAGGCATTTAACAAACCATTACCGCGTCAGAAAGTGCGAACCGCGCTCAACATTTCAGAAGATGCTCTAGTCATTATACTTGTCGCCAATATTATTCCGTATAAAGGACATTCAGATTTAATGAAAGCGCTAGCCTATGTAGGCCATCAGTTTTCGAGTCCTTGGAAATTACTATGTGTCGGGCGTGACGATGGGTTACTAAGTGACCTACTGGAAAAAGCAAAACGTTTCGATCTTCAGAACAATATTTCTTGGCTTGGGCCACGCCACGATATTGCAAACCTACTTTGCGCAGCAGATATCGGTGTCTTACCATCACACGAAGAGGGGCTATCAAATTTCGTTTTGGAGAGCATGGCCGCCGGGTTGCCTATGATTGTAACGGATGCGGGAGGTAACGGAGAGCTTGTAGTCCATGGAAAAACTGGACTTGTGGTGCCCAAAAAAGCACCCAATGAACTCGGTGAAGCTATTTTACAGCTGGCCAACAATAAAAATCAGCGGGTACAAATGGGAAATGCTGCACGTCGCCGACAAGCAGATGAGTTTTCGCTGGAACGCTGTATTCAAAATTACCGCAAAGCATATATGTCCTTGGGAATAGCACCGTGTGCGAACCAGCGCTCATAACATGTGTGGAGTGACGGGTTGTGTAGCACCGATCGGAAAAGTGAGTGAAGAAACACTCGCCTTCTGGACGCGAAATGCAACCACCGCATTAGAACACCGCGGCCCTGACGACAGTGGGATATGGATAGATGGTCAGTTAGGTGTAGGACTAGGCCATCGCCGGCTATCTATTATCGATGTGTCAACGTTCGGGCACCAACCGATGATTTCAAAGGATGGCCGGTTTGTGATTACTTATAACGGAGAAGTTTATAATTTTCCGGAATTGCGCCGCGATCTGCAATCCGCGAATATTTCGTTCGATGGTCGTTCCGACACCGAAGTGCTTCTGGCTGGAATTGTTCATTGGGGCCTCATAGATACACTTCTGAGGGTAAACGGAATGTTTGCGTTAGCCCTCTGGGACAGAAGCCAACAACGTCTCCACCTCGCGCGAGATCGTTTTGGCCAGAAACCACTTTATTATGGTTGGGCAGGAAACGTTTTCGCTTTTGGCTCCACGCTTGAGGCTCTCCGACAATTCCCCAATTTCTACGGAGAAATAGATTCTAGTTCGATTTCCCTGTTGCTCCGCCACAGCAATATTCCGGCTCCTTATACTATTTATAAGAACTGTTGGAAATTAATGCCTGGTACGACACTTACTCTTGNGCTGGANTCCGTNAAAACTAAANNCATCCCACAACCAGTGAAATACTGGTCTGCCGAAGACACTGCCATCAGTTCGAGTTCCAATCCTATTTCTGCATCCACAAATGAGGTGGTTGATACACTTGATTCTATCCTAAGAACTGCTGTTGGAAATTGCATGTTGTCGGACGTCCCGCTTGGGGCTTTTTTATCGGGTGGTATCGACTCCTCAATCGTGGTGTCCTTGATGCAAGCGCAGAGCCACAATCCTGTGCAAACGTTCTCTATTGGATTTTCAGATAGTGAATATGACGAAGCACAGTATGCGAAAAACATAGCGAAGTACCTAGGCACTAATCATACGGAATTATACGTCACTGCAAAGGATGCGCAGAACGTCATTCCTGAATTGCCCAAAATTTATGATGAACCATTTGCAGATTCATCGCAGATTCCGACATATCTCGTCTCCCAATTAGCGCGCGAACAAGTGACTGTATGTTTGTCTGGAGACGGCGGTGACGAACTATTCGGCGGATATAACAGGTATGCTTGGTCCCGGAATCTTCAGTTAGCGATCAAGACTTTGCCTTCTCCGTTCCGGTCTTGGGCAGCCCGGAATTTACTTTCTGTGCGCCCCCAAACCTGGGACAAAGTATACTCCAAACTTCTCAAATATGGGCCCGGAGGACGAAATTTAACCCAGTTCGGAGACAAACTACATAAGCTCGCGGAGATTATCGATGCACCTACTAAAGAGGAGATGTATTGGCGCCTAGTATCGCAGTGGAAAAACCCCGGGAAAGTTCTGATCGACCATCAGGAATATATTACGAGAGCAAACGAATGGAATAATTGGCCCCCTGTGCCGAGCTTTACTCAACAGATAATGCTGCTAGATACCCTTTTCTATTTGCCAGATGATATCCTCGTAAAGTTAGATCGTGCAAGCATGGCAGTGGGTCTAGAAACACGCGTTCCTTTGCTTGACCACAACCTTTTTGAGTTTTCTTGGGCTTTACCGGAACGTTTCAAAATAAAAAAAGGTGTCGGTAAATGGATAGTAAAAAANTTGCTACACCGTTACATCCCACGTCGCCTCTTTGAGAGGCCAAAGATGGGATTCGGCGTGCCGATAGGGGACTGGCTACGAAGCGATCTTCGTGAATGGGCCGAAGACTTATTAAGTTCTGAAAGATTGGTAAGAGATCAATATTTTAAACCTCTAGCTGTGCAAAAGATATGGCAGGAACATCTGTCCGGCCACCAAAATCATCAACACATGTTGTGGCCATTATTAATGTTTCAGGCTTGGCTGACTCAGTACCGCTAACATTATGCGCAGTGTAGCCTGCTGTGGCGAGGGCTCCAATGACGGTTATTCCGTATAAATTTCGACTGCAATCTGATTCTCCAGTGTTGTTTGGGNTGGCATTCGCAATACCGACGATAGCTGCCCTCGCGCCTTTACAAATCTCGACGGTCGCAATCGTAGCAGCGTTGGTGGTTATTATCCGGAGACTTGTCGCTCGGGGTCCCTGGCCCTTCATCCAGGCGAGGATAAGCCTTATTCTAGCTGCTATGGTGGGCTGGGCCACCATCAGTAGCACATGGGCGATAGATGGAACCCTTAGCCTCATCACAGCAGGCCGTTTATTACTAGCCGCATCCACACTTGTCATTCTTATTGATGTAGCCAGCAGGCTAAGCGCGCCTGACCAAAAACGCTTCTACCGCTGCCTAAGTGCCGGCGCAGTAATCGGAATCTCCCTAACTTTACTTTCGATAGGTTACGTGCACATAGACACTATTTGGTTTCAAGGGAAAGAGATGGCAGAGCATGAACTCGGTGCTTTAAATCGTACTGCCAGCATAATTGCTATATTTGCCTGGCCGTGGAGCCTCTCCATCTCACGGGTGTACGGCAATTACGTCGCAACCGCTTTCATTGCGACAGTGACTGCCACCTTATATTTCCTTGCTCCACTGACCCCTTTAATAGCGCTTTTGGTCGGGTCGTGTGCCTTCGTCGTCGCTTGGAAAGCAACACGTTTGGCAAAGATATTACTTCTCGTCGTATTTGCCTCCTGTATATTGATAGTTCCTTTCCTAAATAATCTTGTCCCCTGGATCATTGAATATTTATCCGAGAACCTTAGTAATCCAATAAATACGATTCATCGTTTCGTAATCTGGCAATTCGCCGCAGAACAAATTCTCGAGCGTCCCCTAATTGGATGGGGGTTGGATGCAGCTCGTGTATTTCCAGGCGGCAATCTCGACGTTTTTCTTTTTCATCTGCCCACAGGAGCCGCAGTAACTGGACCCGCACTTCCTCTCCACACACACAATGCAGTTATCCAAATATGGCTTGAACTGGGACTCATCGGCATTGCATTTTTTACCATATTATTTGTCTGGACCATTAATACCATCGCACACATTGGCGACAGAAACGGCAATTCCGCTGTATCTATCGCTGTTGTCGCCACTGGTCTAACAATTTCGCAGCTAGGCTTCGGTTTTTGGCAGGGTTGGTGGCTTGCGACACTCGGATTAGCTGCAGTGACTACAACTGCAACGGTGCGGCAGTGTTCTTGGAAAACTTAAAAGGATCTGAATGGCTGACTAGTACTGGAAAAACGTCTAGTTCAGGTTCGGACAATGCATCCGGCTAAGGANTATCCAACNCCGAAGCCCATAAGCAACACTGTCATATTTTGACTTATTACGCCTAAACTCTCGGCCTGTTTGATTGCAACAGGGATAGTCGCAGAAACGGTATTCCCCATATCTTGATAATTCCTAAACATTTTTGTTTCGTCGAGCCCGAGTTTCCTTCCTACTCGATCTAGCACAACCTTACTCGCCTGATGGAATATAAAAAGATCTATGTCGACAAGATTAAGTCCAGCCTTATCGATTAAACGCATAACCGATGCCGGCACAGCGTCCATGGTAAAATCAAGTACCTTCGGCCCATTCATATATAAGACTTGGCCATCGACACCGTCAACACCATCACTGTCCTTCAATGTTAAATTTGGCGCACCGCTCCCATCAGTGGCAAAGACAAACGGACCAATTTCTCCACTACCTCCTGCCTCTACAATAACTGCGCTGGCCCCGTCACTAAAAATCGGACGGCAAGTGCGGTCATGAAGAGAGATATATTTACTATATGCCTCAGCACACACGAGCAAACATTTGGTTGTCTGACCAGTTCTCAGAAGAGCACTGGCCATCGATAAGCCATAGACGAAACCCGAACAACCTTGGTTTAAATCAAAAGCTAGGCACTCTTTTGGTAGTTGGAGTCTTTCATGCAACAAACAGGCAGTGGTCGGAATCGTAGAATCCGGAGACTGTGTAACATAGATCAAGCTATCCACGTCTTCGGGTGCGACAACTTCAAATAAGCGCTTACACGCCTCCTCGGCCAGGCTAAGAGGAGACTCCTTAGAAGTTGCAATATGACGTTGCACTATACCCGTTTTTGCAAGCAATCGGTCTGTTTGCCAGTCAGGATTTTGCTCGCCAAGTTCGTCCAAGGTCTCAATTCTAGAACCGAGCTTAAAATCAATAGCGGTAATCTGCATGCAGTATCTTTCGGACGCCGTAACGAAAAGACGGGATCGTTCCTATACTTGACCGGAGATTAGACGGCAGCGGGCGCTCCGTCAAAACTTTGCCTCTCCGTAAGTATACACGAACGTTGAATTATACACTGAATAGTCCAATTTTTCGTTGGTGCAAAGACAAACGAATAGCAGCAACAATGACCAATAAACAGCCCGTAAATGTAAACTAGATAATTCAGGGGACAACGTCAAAGAGCCCTAACGNGAAAATGTATTACGGTGTAATGTTGTTCACATATTGAAGTATGTCAGCTGTTTGAATAGACATGACATTGCCAATTTGAAAGAACTGAAGAAAAGTAAAAACAGGGGTCTTTGTGACCGCCCACTCAAAACCAATATATATTTTAACTTNTGATGATTGAACCGTCTGAATTTTCCTCGCTTCTCAAATGCGCGTGCGATATCGCTCAANCTGCAGGTCAATTAATCAATGATTTTGCGGTAACCAGAAAAGACGCCTCGTTTCGTGTCAAAAAAGATCTTTCACCAGTCACCGATGCAGACGAAGCCGCAAACGAACTAATCACNAGACTACTNAGAAATTTGCCGCACAAGATTCCAATCGTTGCAGAAGAAAGTGTGGCAATAGGNGATATACCAAACATCGATNATGGCATATTTTGGCTGGTCGACCCTCTCGATGGAACTAAGGAATTTATCAGGGGCCGAAATGACTTTACAGTGAACATAGCGCTAATAATCGANAGCATCCCGGTGCTTGGTGTCATTTATCTGCCCGCATTGAGCACTACCTATTGGGGAAGCAGCGGATTAGGTGCCACACGCCAAAAAAATGGGGGAAGGCCCACGNAAATCTCTACCCGTAGGGTCCCGGCAGTTGGAGCTACCGTCGTGACAAGCCGCTCTCATCTCACTCCTGAAACAGAACACTGGTTGTTGAAACAAACATTGGCACNNAGAGAACCCGCGGGTTCGTCAGTAAAATTCTGTCGAATTGCAGAGGGAAAAGCTGACCTTTACCCCCGCTTCGGACCGACCATGGAATGGGATGTCGCAGCTGGACACGCGATACTTATTGCGGCAGGTGGCAAAGTTGACACCCTTGATGGCAACCCTCTTAGCTATGGCAAACCCGACTTCAAAAATCCCAACTTCATAGCCCGAGGCCGCTAACTATTTGTAACTCGTGTTAGTCTGGCGCATCATCTTCCTAACAGCCGCTAGTGCAATATCGTCTCTTTAACAATACATGGTATTAATGGGTGCCGTAGGCTCCCTTCCCTATCTTCAATTATAGCGAGTGCTATTTTCGCCTTTAATTGAGGAGGGAACCATGCCAGTTTAAAAACATAATATGATATGCGCCCTAAGGTACCTTTATGTCTCAACCTGACGATCCTGGCTTGAGCCTCAAAAGTTGGTCTCCCCGAAAAATAGAGATGCGGGATTTCGCAGATAAGGTAGCCCCTCAGAGAAATAGTTGGATTGCTCGCAACCGTTTTTACTACGAAGACCATTACCGATACCTTGATTTCGTCATTCCCCATGATGCTAGTGTTTTGGATCTAGGCTGTGGTACCGGTGACTTATTGAATGCACTTAAACCAGTCAAAGGCGTCGGGATTGACCTCAGCGAGGTTGCTATTGAGATCGCTAGAAAAGAAAATCCGGATTTCGAGTTTTTTTCGGGAGACATCGAAGATCCCACCATACTATCCGCAATAGACGGTCCGTTTGACGTCATTGTGTTGTCGGATACCATTGGGATGCTAGAAGACATTGCGGGAACCCTCAAACTGATACAGCCCTTATGTAACCCGGAAACTCGAATTATTGTCTCTTATTACTCACAACTTTGGGCTCCTGCCCTAAAAATAGCAGAATTCCTCGGTTTAAAACAGAAACAGCTTCCGCTGAACTGGTTATCCGCCGAGGACATACAACAGCTTTTGTTGCTCGCTGACTTCGACATAATCAAACGAGAATGGCGACAACTAATACCAAAACGGTTTTTCGGTGTTGGAACAATAGTAAACAAACTATTCGGTTGGCTGCCGGGAATTCGTCAGCTGTGTCTACGCAATTATATCGTAGCGCGTCCAACACCTAGCAAAAACAAGGGCCTACCCTCTGTCTCAGTGATAATTCCTTGCAGAAATGAACGTGGCAATATCGAAGATGCGGTGCGGCGAATGCCTCGTTTTTGCAAGGAGATAGAACTGTTATTTGTTGAGGGGGATTCAATTGACGGCACCGCCCAAGAAATAGACCGGGTGATCCATTTGTTTCCAGATTGGAACATTCGATCACTCCAGCAGACAGGGAAAGGGAAAGGAGACGCCGTCCGTCAAGGTTTTACAGCGGCTCAAAATAACGTANTGATGATTTTGGACGCGGACTTGACGGTTTCACCCGAAGCATTGCCACAATTTTACNACGCATTTGTAGCGGGCAAAGGTGAGTTCATAAACGGCAGTCGTTTGATTTATCCTATGGATCCGAAAGCCATGCGGTTTTTGAACCTGTTAGCAAACCGGGCATTCTCAGTTTTGTTTTCATGGCTGCTTAATCAACGTCTCACCGATACCTTGTGTGGAACAAAAGTCTTGTCCAAGNGAAACTACGAGAAAATTGCTGCTAGTCGCACCTATTTTGGTGAATTCGATCCTTTCGGCGACTATGATCTACTATTTGGAGCTTCAAAACTAAACCTGAAGATGGCCGAGGTACCTATTCGATACGCNGCTAGAACGTATGGAGAGACCCAAATCTCCCGATTTAGTGACGGATGGCTACTAATCCGAATGGTCTTNTTTGCATGGCGAAAAATGAAAGCGTTTTAATATTTTAAGAATTTGACCAAANNCTCTTGCTGCATGCGCAAAAATGGATGACACANTGTATCTATCTACCATATTGGGCAGANNTTTTTTACTTTATTCTTTGACTNTATNTATNTCGTCTTGGTGAACATTTGAACACATCATTGTATACCGTCGTATTGGCCATAGTTNTATTGGGTTCATGGGCTGCTAGTGGAATCGCACTTCAACTATTGGCCCGTTATAATGTCTTTTCCTACCCCGTCACGCGCTCGAGTCATATCCGTCCAATCCCACAAGGTGGAGGCATCGCTGTTGTCGGTATGGTGGCCATTGGTTGGACGGCAATCGGTGTCATAGGAATTGAAAATTGGCCTTCGCTCGCCGTAATTTTAGCTGGCACCCTGTCTTTGGCCCTAGTTTCTTGGTTTGACGATGTGGGAGGGCTACCTATATCCGTCAGGTTGTTATCTCAAGCTATAACAGTTGCTATCGTGATGTTTTTAGTCCCATTAGAGACCGTAACAAATGGATTAATTCCATTTCCTCTTGAATGTTTTTTGATCGCAATGCTTTGGATTTGGTTTATAAATTTATTCAATTTTATGGACGGTATAGATGGAATTGCTGGGGTCGAAACTCTTTGTATCGGCTTTGGAATTACCATCGTATCGATTATTGCTGATGTAGGGATTCCGCTCATTTTTCCCACGGCTATTGTTTGTCTAGCAATAATTGGCTTTCTGCCTTGGAATTGGAGCCCCGCAAAGTTGTTTTTGGGCGACGTCGGAAGTGTGCCTATCGGTTTCATACTAGGATGGTTATTGCTTGAACTTGCCGGAGAAGGGCTTTGGGTGGCAGCAGTTGCACTACCTGGATATTATGTGGCTGATACAACAATTACATTGTGTCGCCGTGCCATCGGTGGTGAACTAGTTTGGAAGTCACACCGGAAACATTTTTACCAACTTGCTGTGATTGGCAAGTTAACACACGGCCAAGCCAGTAGGGCCGTTGCTGTAACGGGGGTTTGGCTTATCGGCTGCGCAATTCTTAGTACCATATGCCATGCCTGCACGTTGGTATCACTAGCTGCTGCTGTGTTGGGGTTCATCGGCTTGTTGTGGTACTTTCACAGAAGCTCGCATCCTATAGTTCCGTCCGCGTAAATCTTTAACGAAATGCTTCTAAGAAGGCTAAGATTTAATCGACCTTATATTGCTGCCATTCATGATATTTG
>PAVD01000072.1 GCA_002712985.1 Rhodospirillaceae bacterium | reverse complement strand
CGCTGTCAAAGGCATAGTCGACGTGCGGTGTATAGTGCATTGCCAATACAACGCCCGTCACAATTTGTACAACTAGAATGATTCCTGCCAAGGATCCAAAATTCCACCAATAATTTAGATTCTTTGGCGCCGGATAATCCACTAAAGAGTGGTGCATGAATGTGAAGATGGGTAGACGGTAGTCAAACCACTGGGCAAGTTTCTTCGCTGTCGATGTGTCACTCATGCCTGCAACCCTCAACCAATACGTACTGTAGTTTCATCTAAAAAAACATATTCGGGGACGAGTAAATTGGCAGGTGCCGGACCCTTCCTGATTCGGCCTGAGGTATCGTAGTGCGATCCATGACAAGGGCAGAACCAACCTTTATAGTCTCCTTGGTGACTGAGANGAACACAACCGAGATGAGTGCAGACGCCGACAAGAATCAGCCATTCCCGGCGTTTAACACGCTCTCCATCCGATTGTGGGTCGGGAAGTGCACTAAAATCCGTATCTTCGGCCTCGGAGATTTCTGACGTTGTTCGGTGTCGGATAAACACCGGTTTTCCGCGCCAAAGTACTGTGATGGCTTGTCCTTCATCGATCCCCGAAAGATCTACCTCAGTGCTTGCTAGAGCAAGAACCGCCGCCGATGGGTTCATTTGGTGGATAAATGGCCACACAGAGGCTATCACTCCTGCTGCACCTAAGGTGCCGGTGGCTACATATAGAAAATCTCTACGAGTTTCCCCATCTTGAGTGGTACTTGCTCTTCCGGGTGCCGGCGCTTTCGCCATAACAAATGCCTTCTATCAGGTTAGGGTCGAAATTTGCGGTGCAGGTTGTGCCTTAAATATGTGGAAATGTCTATACTCGTTGACATATCATCTTGTCTTATCGCAAAAAATATAAAGTGTGGTAATAGACACTACACATGCGCCTAGCTCTTTATCAACCTGATATCGCATCGAACGCCGGTGCTATCTTCCGTCTCGCCGCCGTTTTGGGGGTAAAGGTAGATCTTATCGAGCCGGCGGGTTTTGTCATGACAGATCGTCGTTTACAACGGGTTGGAATGGACTATTTGAATGACGTTGAAATCATAAAACATACTTCATGGGAATCATATTCAGTTGCACGGAATAAGCAAGCCAGTCTGTATGGNAGGTTGCTGTTGCTCACGACTTCAGGTGATAATCGTTATTCAAACTTCGACTTTTCGGAGCATGATACTTTACTGGTTGGTAGGGAAACAGCTGGGGTACCGCTGGCAGTGCACGATGNGGCAGATTTTCGTTTNCGAGTACCGATGAAACCCGGTCAACGTTCTCTAAACGTTGTGGTTGNAATTGCCATGGTGTTGGGGGAAGCACTGCGTCAGACCAACTTGTGGCCAGACGCCGNTATTNTAACTGACTAGATCGAGCAAAAGGANTTATGGTGAATATTCGATATTTTTTTCCGTTGACCAACAATGACTGAACAAGCTGCACAGCGAAAACGTAGGGCTAGGTGCTGGTTTGCGGAGCTTCGAGATCAACTATGTTCTGTCTTCGAAGAAATCGAGCAGGAACTTTCCTCTGGTCCTAATGNAGGATTGTTACAAGGTCGTTTCGAACGAGAAATTTGGCATCGTGAGGGAGGGGGTGGTGGAGAAATTTCCCTCATGCGTGGACGCGTTTTTGAAAAAATAGGGGTAAATATATCCACAGTCGAGGGNGAATTCTCTGAAGAGTTTAGAAAGCAAATNCCCGGGACTGATTCTGATCCATCATTTTGGGCAAGCGGAATTTCTGTGGTGGCACATATGTGTTCACCATTGGTTCCGGCAGCCCACATGAATACCCGTTATATTGTGACTAGCCGTTCCTGGTTTGGTGGTGGTAGTGACCTTACCCCCATGATCAGTAACGACGAGGATACACAAGCCTTCCATGGAGCGTTCAAAAGAGTGTGTGACTCGTACGATGAGAATTACTATCCAAGATTTAAACAGTGGTGTGATGAATATTTTTATCTTCCACACCGTGANGAACCTCGGGGTGTGGGTGGCATCTTTTATGATAACTTGGAGAACAATTGGGAGGAAAACTTCTCTTTCACGCGTGATGTCGGGTCCACGTTTTTGCAAATCTACCCAGAGATAGTGCGACGACATTTTCAAAAGACTTGGACGGAAGAACAACGGGAGCATCAACTGGTTCGACGTGGTCGGTATGTTGAGTTTAATCTACTTCACGATCGCGGAACCCAGTTTGGGCTTAAGACTGGCGGCAATCTGCAGGCTATCCTGATGTCGATGCCGCCTTCCGTAAAATGGCCATAGTGGCGGTGTTCCGCATGTGACGAGATAATGCTAACTTCATCTATCGTTGAGCAGTGCAGTAATCCACGGTGGTTTGGCAAAAGCTGATAAATGAATCTCCGGAGAATAGTAACGTGTTTCGAGGCGTGTGGAAGAGAACCGTTCTCTTATTTGATCTAAAGAAATAGTTCGCAGCGAAGCTGTGTCACTTGCCCAGCCAAACGCCATATCTCCTCCATAGTAGGTTGGAATGCTCGCACGGTAGAAGGTGACATCGTGGAAGTGTGCCGAAAGATTTTGGGCGCTGTTACGAAGTTCTGAGCCTTGCACGAATGGCACTCCACTTTGAGTAACCAAGATTCCACCTGGCTTCAGGCGCCGGTGGCAGCCACTATAAAAGGTTTTTGAAAATAGTTTTTCTCCAGGCCCAATTGGGTCAGGTGAGTCAACTATGATGACATCAAAATGATCGGTGCTACTGATCACGTATTCGGAACCATCTGCGATTACTAGATCGAGGCGAGGATCGTCAAATGCTCCACGGCTAAGGTTAGGAAGGTATTTTCTGCACAATTCCACTACGCATGGGTCGATTTCGACCATTACTACTTTCGTTACGGTCGGGTACTTAAATAATTCTTCAATTACACCACCATCCNCTCCGCCAAGGACTAGAACATCTTGGGCAACTCCATGCGCAAGGATAGGGACATGAGTAATCATCTCGTGGTAAATAAATTCATCTGCTTCAGTTGTTTGAACGATTCCGTCTAGAGCAAGAACGCGTCCTAGAAGGTCATTTTCGAATATAAGCAATTCCTGCGCACGCGTCTTCTGCTTATGAAGAATACGATCAATTCGAATCTGTTGTCTCAATTCGGGGTGTAGTGTTTCTATTAACCATTCCGACATCAGACTATTTTCCCGCGCTGTATATTTGTAACTTCGGTTCGTGCGGCGGAAAATGCGCGCCGAAGGATGGGCACTGCCAATTCAGGGTGGGTATCTCCACACATGAACAGGTCAAAAGCCGCGTACCCGCGTTCTGGCCAAGTATGAATGGAAATATGTGACTCCGCTAAAACAGCCACACCAGAAATGCCACCAGAAGGTGTAAATTGGTGTAGATGGAGATGTAGGAGGCTTGCCCCGGAGATGGCGACGGCATCATGCAGCGCCCTTTCAATCAGGTCGGGATCATCGAGGCCCACCGCATCCCAAAGGTCCAGTAGCAGGTGTGTCCCGGCAAAAGTTTCTTCCTTTACAGTTACAAAATGATCCGCATAAACGTAATCTATCTCTCGTGGCTTTAAGTCCTGAGTTTCCAAGTCACCCTCTGTAGAAACGGTTTCCTCGAATGATGGGGACACCTTCATATTTTTCTCATCGGCAGATACGCGAGACATACACTAAGGGATATGACTGCCAAACATGTGGAAATGCAAGCCAGAACTAAAAATTGATTTAGGTTAACCGCCTTGTTCCTCGAACTTTTACATGTCTGAAGTAGTTATTGGATAAATGATTATCAGTTTTCCTGCTGAGACGAGCTACATTAGTCTACGGNCCCCACAGGATTTTGCGCAGCACAATATTTATTTTTCTTAAAACAGGGGACAGTGATGTAGTGTGCGTTTTGAATAGATCATTTGTGGCATGATTTCACGGTTTCTGATCGGTGGGTCGCCCATATGCATCCTCGTACCTTTGGATGTCATCTTCTCCTAAATAGTCTCCGCATTGCACTTCGATTACTTGCAATGTTTCCGGTCCTATATTCTCAAGGCGGTGTTGTACATTGGCAGGAATGTACGTNGATTGGTTTGAGGTCAATATTTCTACGCCTTNCCCCCGTGTTATTTTAGCCTTTCCCGACACGACGACCCAGTGTTCTGTGCGATGTTTATGGCTTTGTAAGCTTAGTCTTCCGCCAGGGTTTAAAGCTAGTTTTTTTATCTTAAAACCTGTCTGTTCCATTAAAATTTGGAATGTTCCCCATGGTCTTTTTTCACTTAAGTGCCTATTAGTTTCCGGGCGGGCTTGATCGTTTAATTGTTGAACAAGTGCGCGAATACCGTCGTCTGCCGCTTTATTAGCAACTAATACAGCGTCGGCAGTTTCGACGACTGCTATATTTTCCAAACCTACGCAGGCAACGAGCCGACTTTCGCTACGCAACAGACTGTTTCGGCATTCTTCATATATCGTGTCTCCGGATGCCGATACGCCGTCCTTATCCTGCTCGCTAATTTCCCAAAGCTTCTGCCATGAACCCACATCTGACCAGCCGGCTTCAAGGGGCACCAGAGCAACATTTTTTGAAACTTCCATCACAGCTTTGTCGATCGGCGCTTGCGGTATTCTGTCATAATCGTTCTTGGTAAATCGGGTAGCTTGATTTTCTACAAATCGTCCATCAAATGCTCTCTTCGCTGCCGTATAAATTTCCGGCGCGAGGGAATTAAGTTCTTCAAGTACATGTTTTGCCGAGAATACAAAAATTCCACTATTCCAATATATACCCTTCCTAGATACCAATTTCTTGGCATCATCGTAGTCGGGTTTTTCTATGAAAGACTTTACCTTGAATGCCTCGAAATCAGTATCAAGTTTCTGGCCTTGTTGCAGATAACCAAATCCCGTTTCCGGCCGAGTGGGTTTAATGCCAAAAGTCACAAGCCAATTATTGGATGCCACATCAATGGCTCCATTCAAAGCATCTGTTAGTGGTTTCATATTTTGAATGGAGTGATCTGCGGGCATCACAACCAAAACAGAAGTTTTACTTTTTTGGACTGAATGCATCGCGGCAACGGTGATCGCGGCTGCAGTATTGCGGCCCGATGGTTCAATCAGAATATTCTTACAAAGGGCCAAGTTAATTTCTGATAACTGATCCTTAATTGGTAGGTACTGTGCATCAGTTGTCACTGTTATGACATTCTGAGGAGGGACAACCTGCATCGCCCGCCTAGCCGCTTGCTGCAAAAACGAGCCATCTTTAGAAATGCTCATCAATTGTTTGGGATAAAGTCCGCGACTGAGCGGCCAAAGGCGTGTGCCAAGTCCGCCTGCGAGTAGGATAGCAAATTGCTCGGCCATCGGATTATAGCCTAGACCAAGCGAAAAATCTTTTGGTGGGGTTTCTGTATTTGGATCGGTGGAACATGTTTCTCCTTTCAAATAGTAGTGGAGCCATTTGGTGTGCCCAAACATGCCCCAGAGATACTTTGCAACGGCGTCGCTACGTTAGAGTGACCGTACTTCTGCTTCACTGTTCCTGATAGCTAATTCGGTATATTGCGTTTGCAGTATCGTCAGAAACCAGAAGTGAGCCATCTTTTGCAACAAAAACGTCGGCCGGTCGGCCCCAGGCTCGTTGNCCTTGAAGCCAACCTTCGGCAAACGTTTCATAGGCGACCGCGTTTCCATAGTTATCAAGACGAACCGTAGTAATGCGATACCCGATCTTTTTGCTTCTATTCCATGAGCCATGTTCTGCAATAAACACTTGGTTTACGTATTTCTCTGGGAACATTTGCCCGTCATAAAAAGTCATGCCGAGGGGAGCCACATGGGCCCCTAACCGTTGTGCAGGTGGTTCAAAGGTTGAGCAATCGGCCCCCTTGCCAAATTGGGGATCAGGAATGTCACCACCATGGCAATGCGGAAATCCAAAATGAAGACCCATCTTATGTGCGTGATTGAGTTCACCAGGCGGCGAGTTATCACCAAGATTGTCTCTCCCATTGTCGGTAAACCACAATGTTTTGGTTGTTGGGTGCCAGGCAAATCCCACCGAATTTCGGATGCCCCGAGCAAAGACCTCCATTCCAGATCCGTCTGGCCTCATTCGCAGGATACTTGAAAAGGGGTCAGGTCGGACGCAAACGTTGCAAGGTGCTCCTACCGGCACGTAGAGCATTCCGTCTGGGCCAAAATCAATAAATTTCGACCCGTGGTGTCTCTCATTAGGTAAACTTTTAGTCACAGTCACGGGTACTGGTGGTTGATCCAATGAGGTCTCGATATTGTCATAACGAAGAATTCGATCAACAGCACTTGCGTAAAGGGATCCGTCCTTAAAAGCGACCCCGCTTGGTGCATGCAGGCCCTCCGCTACTACATACATTTTATCCGAACGCATGTCTTGGTTTTCATCAACCAGGGCATATATGTTACCTGCCGACCGAGAACCTACAAACAAGGTTCCGTTGTGCCCTAAGGTCATAGCCCGTGCATTTACGACATTGGTCGCAAATGTTTCTATTGCGAATCCAGGGGGTAAATTAATTAGCTCTAACGGTAGATCGTTAGACGTGCTTGGTCGTACGCCTAAAAGAAGCGTAGCACCAAAAATTAGTAGATTAAAATAAGACTGTCTCACAACGGTTTATGACCTTNCATTAAATATAATCAAGGAGTAGCGTGGGACTAGATTTAATTTATGAATGGTAAAACTAGAACAAATAAGACTCAAACAAAACAGTCTCAACGACTGGAAATCAAGACAGGACACCGCTGGTCGTCCGAATAGTCAAGTTGGCAATCAAGGCACTGTAAACACTCATTCATATTGATTGTTCCNGAACGGTTAATGGCTCCCACTGGGCACGATACAGAACAAATTTGACATGGATTTCCACATTCATAGCGTCGTTTCAGCCAATTTAGGACATGGGGCCTCCCGCCCAATGACAATATGCCACCGAGTGGGCATAAAAATCGGCAGAAGAATCGTTCGACGAAAAGCCCGCAGATTAATAAAATTCCAGCGTACGCGATATACGGCCAAGCTCTGTCGAACTTTAGTGTAATTGCGGTTTTGAATGGTTCAATTTCTGCGAAGTTACCAGCGAGTTCTGCGGAATAAAATGTGACGCCAAGTATGGCGATTGCCAAAATGTATTTGATGGACCAGAGCCGTTCTTGAATGGACTGATTTATTTGGATCTGAGGCAGTTTAATGACGCGAGCTAGATTATTCAGTAGCTCTTGAAGTGAGCCAAAGGGGCATAACCACCCGCAGAAAACACCACGACCCCAGAGAACCAATGTAGCGACCACATAGATACTTAGTATCACCATTAATGGTTCAAATAAGACACTCTTCCAATCCAAATCCTTTACCAACAAAGTCAGGTAATTCATGATATTTAAAATGCTCAATTGAGTGCCAGCCGCCCACCCTAACCAAACCAAGGTAACGCTAAGCAACGTAATGCGGATAACTCGGTATGCACGCCTGTATCGGCAAAGTGTATCGTGGCACAATATTACTGTCGTAACGGCACTCAGGAGTGCGAGTAAAGCGACAATAGACCATTGTTTTTCGACCCACCTGAGTTGCCAATCATTGAGCATGCTCTCCCGAAAAAGGCCAAAGAAAACATAGTTGGGAGTTTTTAAATCAGCTTCTTCCAGCGCTAAATCACTGCCGAGTACGTGTTGTCGGGGAATGCGGTATGGTAATACAACATCGATTGTTGTTGTATCAGATTTTTCGGAGTCGTTTTCAGAGATGCGTAATTCCACGCTCCATTTCTTAAGCGGATTGAGCCTCATTTCCGGTGGAATTCGAACTCGTCCTGCGTTGTGTAGCGCTGGGTAGTCCGCGATTGCAAGGCGACGCGCGCGGTAAAAATTTTCTGGCAACACAGGGAGTGTAATGTCGCCTTGTCGAATTTTGATGAGGTCGAATAACGGCACCAGAAAAGGATTAGGGGGAATCCAGGAATAGGGACCCTCTGAGCCTATAAACANTTGTTGCTCTCCCTCCCTAGAGTTTTCGATGAACCTGCGATGAGCACGGACTCCAAAAAGATTTCTACCTATAGACGGTATNGTTGCCAAGCCGACGTAGAGTTTTACGAATATATCGTTGTCGTTCTTTACTGATCCAAGGGGANTATTTTCTGATGGGGATTGGGATCNAAATTTTGAGCGTAGTTCACCGTAGGTGAGTTCAAGTACTCCGATCGATCCATCGGCNACCAGTTCCGGCCATGTTTTTTCAGTATAACTGTAGGAATCGAGAGTAAGAGGTTGCAGTGTTTTTGTTATAATTTCAGTGATATACCCGACCTTCAACGCGGAATTTATGATTGCTGTTCTCATGGAGAGAGCACTTATTGTAGCTCCAGATACTGCGTCTATTCGTTTTTGTTCATCTTCTGACCGCGGGTTACTTATAAGATTGGTTTTCCCCCGAGAAACACTCGTTGTAACGTGAGTTCCATTCAATCCATTCAAAAATAGTTCAAACTTTTTAGGACCAATCATTCCGTCTGAAATAAGAGGTTCATGTTCTTCCAGAAGTTCGTGGCCACGGATTACTCCATCTGTCCCAAGTGCGACGATAATATCGAAGGAATTGCCGCTATATCCGGCGGGCCGGACGGTTTCATGAGTCGAAAAAAGATAGCCGACCTTTTCATTTTTAATAAACACGGCTACCACTGGAGGATCTCCGGCCGCTTTGCTGTGTCTCGTGGCTCCAGGGAACAGCTGTTTTACTATGGTTTGTGTTAAACGATTGTCCAAAGGTTCGCTCATATCCGCACGAAGAAGACTAGGGTGAGTTATTACCAAAAGACTAAATATGAGGGCGGAAAATGATTTCTTGAGCACTTTTTGCTCCCACCGGACCATCCAAGTTATTAACATGTCTCGACGGAGATCACTAATAATGCCGTTTGTGCATCCAAAGGTCCGAAACTGCGTAACCAATACGTATTTATTTACATATTCGGATAATTTGGGCCTCCGCCACCTTCTGGTGGTTGCCAGTCGATGTTTTGCCCAGGGTCTTTGATATCGCATGTCTTGCAGTGAACGCAATTCTGCGCATTGATTTGGAGCCGAGGATTTGATCCATCGTCCTCACAAAGAATTTCGTATACCCCTGCCGGACAATACCTCTGTTCCGGGGCCGCATATTCAGGAAGATTAATAACAATCGGAGCATCGGGATCTTCCAACTTTAGATGTACTGGTTGGTTTTCTTCGTGGTTAGTATTGGATAAGAAAACCGAGGAAAGCCGATCGAAGCTAATTTTTCCATCTGGTTTTGGATAGTTGATTGGTTTGCAGTTGCTTGCTCTCTTTAGACCCTCGTGATCAGGGGAATGGCCGTATGTCCATGGTGTGCGGCCTTTAAAGAGATAAGTGTCGATAACGCCGTAAAGGAGTGCTGGCCAAAGGCCCCATCGGAAAGCTGGTCGAATATTTCGAACTCGATACAGTTCAGACCAGATCCACGATTTCTTTAGTGATTTTTCGTACTCCATCGGTTCCAGTTTGCCGCTGGGAGAGCCACTCTTAGCCAGCAGTGTAAATACNCCTTCTGCCGCCAACATGCCGGATTTCATGGCGGTGTGGCTACCTTTGATCTTCGGGACATTCATGAAACCTGCCGTGCACCCGATCAGCGCACCGCCAGGGAAAGTTAACTTCGGGATAGATTGGAATCCACCCTCATTCAGTGCCCTAGCACCATAAGAGATTCTTTTCCCGTCTTCAAAAATTGGTCGGATAGCCGGATGCTCCTTAAAACGTTGAAATTCTTTAAAAGGGTCCAAATGAGGGTTCTTATAATCCAAGCCGACGACGAAACCGACAGCAATTTGATTATTTTCTAGATGGTACAGGAAGGATCCTCCATAAGTATTCCGGTCCAAAGGCCAACCAATTGTGTGTATAACTGTTCCGGCCTTGTGCGATTCAGGAGGCACCTCCCATAATTCTTTTAGACCTATGCCAAACGTTTGGGGGTCCGCGTTCTGCCGTAGCTGAAAACGGTCAAACAATTTTTTTGTGAGGGAACCCCTGCAACCTTCTGCAAGCAATGTTTGTTTGGCCCGTAACTCAATGCCTGGTTGATAGTTTTCCGTGGGGGCTCCATCCCTACCGGTACCCATATCGCCAGTGGCAACGCCGCAGACATCTCCGCTTTCATTATAAAGTACCTCCGTGGCCGCAAACCCAGGATATATTTCAACTCCCAGCCCTTCTGCCTGCTTAGCCAGCCAACGACAAAGGTTGCCAAGGGAAATAATATAATTTCCGTGATTCTGCATCGTTGGCGGTACAATAGGAAATCGGAAACTGCGGTTTNGGCTCAGATACATAAAATAATCTTTACTCACTGGTGTATTGATTGGTGCACCTAGGTCTTTCCAATTTGGAAGTAATTCATCTAATGCACGTGTTTCTAGTACTGCACCAGAAAGTATGTGTGCCCCAACCTCTGAACCTTTCTCAAGAATGCACACGCTGATTTCTCTGTCTGCCTCTTCCGCCAGCTGTCGTAGCCGGATGGCTGCTGCTAGTCCACTCGGGCCTGCNCCGACGATGACAACGTCGTATTCCATCACGTCACGATCCATATGCACTCCAAAATTCTATCAGTCACCAACCCTATTTCAGGCGTGTTATCCCCATGCCTTCTTTTCCGGAGCAAAGGCTAGGCAGCCATTTTAAGAATAGGAAGCACGTCTTTATGCAGAGAGGGGTCACCGCATGCAACTACTGCCGCACTTTTTTGAGCTGGGCTTCCTGTCCAGCTTGTAACTATTCCGCCAGCGCCTTCAATTACCGGAATGAGTGCGAAGATATCCCAAGGTTTAAGGTCATTCTCTGTGATAAGGTCGATTGAGCCAGAGGCCAACATAGCGTATGCACAGCAGTTACCACCAAATTGGGTTAGATGGGTCTCTCTCATTAGTCGTTGAAATACTACTTCTTGGGCAGGTGTAGCCATCATTCGGGGATCTGTAACTGCATAGATTGCCCTATCAAGCCGGTCACATTTGCGGGTCTTGATGGCATTACCATTTAAAAAGCTGCCTTTTGCTGTACCGATGAAACGGTCTTTCATGATTGGTTGATCAACTACCCCTAACAAAGGCTGCCCCTGGTAACCTAAACCGATAAGAGTGCCGAACATTGGTAGGCCAGCTATAAAAGCTCGTGTGCCATCTATCGGATCTAGTACCCAGCAAAATTCTGCATCGGGATTGTGGTCCTCAAACTCCTCACCGANAATTCCATGACTGGGGTATTGAGAGGTGATCAAATCACGTATTGCATTTTCGGACTGCTGATCTGCAATGGTCACCGGTTGTCCCGTCGCCGTGTCCACCGGTTTATCTTCTATAGAAAGATTGCTACGGAAGTACGGAACAATGATTTTCCGGGCGGTATCGGCCAAGCGCCCGGCAAAAGAGCACAGCTCATCCATTTGAGTGTCGGATAGATTGCTCATCTAAAAAGTTTCTGCACAACAACTAAGCTCCCATCTCTATGGTTTCTAATCTTCCGCTTATTCATTGTGAAGGATTGCATGTAGCCCGCGCCAGAAAAAGAAAGGGCGCGCCACAGGCGCGCCCTCCCATCGAACAAAAATGGTAATAAACTAACCGTTTACCACATTGCTACTGGTGCACCCATAGATCCTGTGGCGCCACGAATCGATGTTGGGTTAAAGAAGTACGCAAACCGATAGACACCGGCGGCAGCGAGTTCACTCAACTTCAGGTTTTCGTGGTTCACGATGCCGTTTGCTGTCTGCAAGTACTGATGAACGCAGAAAACGCAGTCCGGATCGGGATTTGGAACGGCGTCAACCGGCCAAGTGTCACCAGCCGTGACGCCAGCATTACCAGCCTGGATCCACTGGGCAACTTCCATGCCGATGCCGGGGCAACCAGCATTGTAGGTTGCCGCGTCTTCCCAATGTTGTTCCCAACCAGTGCGGAAAACGATTGCGTCGCCTGGCATGATNNTGNAGTCCGACATGCCTTGGGCCNNCAGGGCAGCATTCACNTGNTCCATGNNGATNGTATCACCAGCGACCATATCCTTGCCCCAAATTGCCGAGACATCGATTAGAGTACCGCGGGCGATAATCGGATGCAGTTTTTCCGTACCCAGTTTGTTTAGNCCATAAGCATTGCCCATTTCAGCAGCGGNAAAGCCGTTGTACCAACGCATTTCGTTCTTATCGCCATCAGCGCCGACCTGGACACCGATATGGCCGAGACCATCAAACTGTGTTCCAACCTGGCCTACCTCTGTCGCCAAGAACTCATCGTTCCACATAATGGCGTTGGGTCCGTAGGGACCGCCCGTTGGTGTGCCAGGAATCCGCAAGCTAAACTTGCGAGCCCCGAACAGCGGCATATCGGCATGGTAATCGTGACCGATTTCCATGGTCATGCCTTTTTTGATGACGGACAGGGCGCGCAGCACAATTGCTGGGTCTTTGAAGTGGTTAGTTGAGCCAGCTTCGTCACCT
>PAVD01000071.1 GCA_002712985.1 Rhodospirillaceae bacterium | reverse complement strand
TCTTGCAAGAATTTGTATCGAATCCTCATTCTTGGGTTCATTTCGATATTATGGGTTGGAATCCTGTCAATAGGCCTGGTCGGCCAGAGGGCGGAGAGGCCCTCTCAATGAGAGCGTTAGATGCATTTCTTGCCAAGCGCTATAGCCCAAATGACTAGAAGGGGTTGTTGTTTGGGAGATATATCGGATTGGTGTGTCAGTAGCCGTGCTTCAGATTCACAGCGTTATTGGGTGCCTTGCCACTTCGCACTAATCTCAGATTTTTGATCACTTGTTCCGCGGCACTTGATGCGACCGTTAATCCAGCTAAATGTGGAGTTACTATTACTTTTGGATGTTTCCAAAAGAGATGATCTGAGGGCAATGGTTCTTCGTTGAACACGTCTAGCCAGGCCCCTGACAAGTGACCACTATCGATAGCGGATAGTAGGTCGGACTCCGCTAGATGGCCGCCACGTGCCATATTGATGACGTAAGCGCCTTTCGGAAGTGTCGCAAATGTATCAGCATTTAGTATGTTTTTTGTTTCTTCTGTGAAAGGTAGCAAGCAAATCAGAATGTCGCTGCTATGCAATACTGCAACGAGTCCGTTTTCGCCAGACTGACAGACGATGTTGGAATCCTCTCGGGCTGTTCTTGTCCAGGCGGTAACTGGGAAGCCTAGTCGGGTCAATGCATTGCCAATCTCCCGGCCAATCTCGCCGAAACCAAGCATGCCGACACGGCTGTGGTGCGTTGGGATCGGTTGAATGACGTTCCAAAGACTTTGTGTTTGGGCGAGCTGCAGTTGTTTCATGCGACGGTGTCGACTGAGTACGGCAAGTACTGCAAATTCCACCATCTGTTGTGTTAGGTTGCTGTCAACTAACCGCGCAATCGGCACGCCACCGGGCAATTGTGGATCAGTCAATATGTGGTCAGCACCTGCCCCCAGCGATTGAATTAGTTTAAGTCGTGGGAGATCTGCAAGGGAACCGGGCGGCTGCTTCCAAACCAGTGCAATTTCGATATCCGAGGCAGTGCCAAGATCCGGCCAAGTTCTGAAATCTAAATCTGGGTCAAAAGAGGTGAGTGCATCCTGCCACTCCACCGGGCTATCGTCATTGCTAATGAATAAGAGGGCCATAGAGCACCTTAAAAAGGATTTTAGGAAACGGTCGCTTTAATTTCTAACGCGGCAGAAATCAAACTTTTTGTATAATGGGTTTGGGGTCTCGAGAAGATTTCCTCCGTGGAGCCACGTTCCACAACTTCACCGTTTTTCATCACTAATACGTCATTCGCAAGTGCTCGAATGACGCGCAAATCATGGCTTATAAATAAATATGCCAGACCGTGATCAACTTGTAGAGCACGTAATAAATCAACAATTTGTGCTTGGACGGAACGATCCAGGGCCGACGTAGGCTCATCCAAAACCAAGAATCGTGGCTTTAATATCATGGCTCGTGCAATAGAAATGCGCTGGCGCTGTCCTCCAGAGAACTCGTGAGGATATCGATCCATATCCGAGGGCTCCAAGCCAACCTCGTTTAATGCTTCCGCTACAAGTTTACCTCGGGATTCTGCGGATCCCCCTAGGCTATGAACCAATAGTCCTTCCTCCACAATTTGACGAACAGACATTCGGGGACTTAAGGAGCTGAAGGGGTCTTGGAATACTATTTGCATCTGGCGACGAAGGGGTCTCAACTTGTTGTTTTTCCATCCCTGAATATCCTGGCCATCAAACCGAATTGTCCCCACACTTGGTATCAGCCGTAGAAGTGCCATCCCAAGGGTGGTTTTTCCAGAGCCGGATTCCCCAACTACTCCCAAGGTTTCACCTTCTCGGATATGAATGCTGATGTCATCCACCGCCTTCACATGTCCAACCGTTCGTCGCAAGACCCCACGTCTTATTGGAAACCAGACCTTTAAGTTTTGTGCTTTGGAGACAATAGTCCGACTTGCATCCGAATTGGGCGGGGTCCCTTTCGGTTCTGACGTGAGTAGCTTTTTGGTGTAGGAATGGATTGGTCGCGAAAGTACGTCATCCACTGCACCATTTTCCACAATTTTCCCGCTAGTCATTACGCAAACACGATCTGCAATATGTCGCACAATTGTAAGGTCGTGAGTAATAAGCAGAACAGCCATACCCAGGTCCCGTTGAAGCTCAGCCAGCAGTGATAAAATCTGTGCTTGAATAGTTACGTCCAACGCAGTGGTAGGTTCATCCGCTATCAGAAGGTCTGGTTCGTTCGCCAACGCCATAGCAATCATAACTCTTTGACGTTCACCGCCCGATAGCTGATGCGGCCACGCATTTAGTCGAGATTTGGCCTCTGGCAGTCGCACCATCTGTAAAAGATCAAGTGTTCGTGCGTGTGCCTCTCTCCTCGTCAGCCTTTTATGGAGTATCAATGTCTCGTTGATTTGTTTTTCTACTGTGTGAAGTGGGTTGAGTGAGGTCATCGGTTCTTGAAAAATCATCGAAACTCTATCACCCCGAATTTTTTGCAACTCGGCGCGGGTCGCCTGTAACATTTCGATATCATCGAAATGAATGCTGCCATATGGATGTTGGGCGAGGGGGTATGGGAGTAGTTGTAGTATGGACAGGGCGGTCACGGATTTTCCAGAGCCTGATTCCCCAACTAGTGCCAATGTCTCACCGTGACTGATATCGAAGGA
This sequence comes from Rhodospirillaceae bacterium, assembly GCA_002712985.1. Lineage (GTDB taxonomy): Bacteria > Pseudomonadota > Alphaproteobacteria > UBA7887 > UBA7887. Next base: position 27,736 of record PAVD01000071.1, on the reverse strand, counting down.
AACACCATCGACGGCTCTTATCGAGCGGCCACCAGACAAAAAATCCACTCCGAGATTTTGGACCTTTAGAAGACTCATTGGTTTTACTGTCTCCCGTGATCAAACATTTTTCTTGGATCAAACGCATCACGAACTGCCTCTCCGATAAAGACCAGTAATGACAACATAATGGAAAGTAGGAAAAAGCTAGTAAAGCCCAGCCAAGGAGCCTGTAGATTGTTCTTTCCCTGATTGAGCAGTTCCCCGAGCGATGGGGAACCTGGAGGGAGTCCAAAGCCAAGAAAATCTAGAGATGTTAATACTGTTACGGAGCCTGTAAGTATGAATGGCAGGAACGTGAGTGTGGAAACCATCGCGTTTGGTAACACGTGGCGCATCATAATTTTTCTATCCGATAAACCGAGTGCTCTTGCGGCACGCACAAAATCAAAATTCCGTGCTCGTAGAAACTCGGCGCGAACTACGCCCACTAACCCCATCCAACTGAAAAGTAGCATTAATCCTAACAGCCACCAGAAGTTGGGCTCTACTACGCTCGCCAAAATAATTAACAGGTAAAGGATGGGTAGTCCGGACCAAACCTCAATTAGTCGTTGACCCAAAAGGTCTACCCAGCCACCGAAATACCCTTGCACTGCTCCGACAAGAATCCCAATAATAGAGCCAAAAAAAGTGAGTATCAGGCCGAACAGTACGGCGATTCGAAATCCATAGATCAGGCGAGCAACAACGTCGCGCGCTTGGTCATCTGTGCCGAGCCAATTGCCGCGACTGGGTGGGGAAGGGGCTGGAGTTTGGAGATTATAATTGATGGTGTTGTAACTATACGGGATCAAGGGCCAAAGCATCCAGCCATCATTTTCGATTAAAGCGCGGACAAACGTATCCCGATAGTTTGCCTCTGTTTCGAAGTCTCCCCCGAAAACGGTTTCGGGATATGCAACTAACACGGGTGAATAGTAGTTATTCTGAAAACGAATTAGAAGTGGTTTGTCGTTGGCGATGAATTCGGCGGGCAAACTAAACAGAAAGAGTGCAAGAAAAATCCAAAGACTCCAATATCCACGTTTGTTCTTCCGAAAATTAGCTAACCGGCGTTGTGTGAGAGGTGAAATAGACAAACGAAATATGGTTCTGTTTGTTGTGAGGTTTTTGGATTGAGAAAGAATTGGCACTGTGAGAGAGCCCTGTTTGAACTCAAACTTCTCTAGTGTCAAAATCAATTCGTGGGTCGATAATGGTATAGGTGAGATCTCCTATCAACTGCATCACCAGACCAAGTAAGGTAAAGAAGTAAAGGGACGCAAACATTACCGGGTAGTCACGGTTTACGACTGCCTCAAACCCTAGCAGCCCCAGGCCATCAAGCGAAAAAATTATCTCCGTCAGTAAAGCGCCAGTGAACAAGATGCCAATGAAAGCACTGGGGAACCCAGCTATTACTATTAGCATGGCATTGCGAAATACATGGCCGATTAGGACACGACGTTCCGTCAAACCTTTGGCCCGCGCAGTAACCACATACTGTTTGTTGATTTCTTCTAAAAATGAATTTTTGGTTAGCAATGTCAGTCCAGCGAAACCGCCGATTACCATGGATACGATCGGCAAGACGAGGTGCCAAAAGTAGTCCACAACTTGTTCAGCTAAACTAAAATCATTCCATCCTGTTGAGGTCAGTCCTCTGAGGGGGAACCAGTCCAGATATCTGCCTCCCGCAAAGAGAACAATCAGTAAGATGGCAAACAAAAAGCTTGGTATAGCGTTCCCAACTACAACGACCCCGGAACTCCAGAAATCAAAGCGGGATCCATCCCGGACTGCTTTCAAAATACCAAGGGGCACTGAGATCATATAAACGAGGAGGGTCGTCCATAAACCTAGAGAAATAGATACCGGCATTTTATCCATTACCAAGTCGACCACGCGTTCGTCCCGGAAAAAACTCTCTCCAAAATCAAATTGGACGTAATTAACCAGCATTTTAATAAATCGCTCATGAGCAGGCTTGTCGAAGCCGTACATGACCTCAAGCTCTCTGATAAAATCCGGATCCAATCCTTGGGCTCCACGGTACTTGCTGATGAGAGTTTCTTGGGACGCCAATCGTTTGTTGCTGATCGTTTCTGCCTGATCGCCACCGGAAACGCGGGCTGTTGCCTCTACGCCGGTACCAGTATAGCGGGAAATTAGTTGCTCTACAGGCCCCCCTGGGGCTGCCTGGATAACAAGAAAATTTATCAATATAATCCCGAATAAAGTTGGGATAATTAATAAAAGTCGGCGAACAATATAGGCCGTCATATCCCCACTCACTCCTGCACGGTTTTCGTCAGGAGGACTTCTTGGCGCGGCGGCGCAGGTACAGCACTATTACCACAATCATTATTCCTAGACATGCGAGATATATCATAGCGTTGCGTTCTGCTCCCGCTATGTCCTCTAGATACTCGGCGTCAGANGNTTCACTGGTAGANGGTGTATCTTCTATTTGTCCNCCCGAGGATCTTGCNGTATCTAAGGNAGATTGATTACTTGNGAGAAGAGNTTGATATTTTCCTTCGTCAAACCACCACGTATTCGGGAAAGAGATACCATATTTGGGTNCTGTGATCGGTTTTCCAAACATGTTCCAATACACCANNCGAAAACTTCGAATGTGCCAGTGAGGCACCACGTAGTGCCCGCTAAGAAGAACTCGATCCAACGCTCTAGTATATGCCACAAGAGTCTTCCGATCCGGAGCAGAAATGAGGCCTTCGACCAATTCGTCGATCACAGCGTTCTTTATTCCAGAAAAATTCTGACTCCCATGAAGGTCAGCAAATTCCGATTTCCAATAACCGCGTTGTTCATTTCCAGGACTAAGAGACTGTCCTCGGGCGAGAACAACTACCTCGAAGTCAAAATTGTCTAGCCGATTTTGATATTGTGCCGTGTCCACCGTCCGGATCTTGCCGTCGATGCCAAGCCTGGCAAGGTTCTGCACCACGGGAGCTACGATTCTTTCAAAAGCTGGAGAAACCAAAAGGAATTCAATNGTCATTTGTTTGCCGTCGGGGCCAATTAAGGAGCCGTCTTNTANTGTCCAACCAGAAGTCTCCAGTAANTTTTTTGCTATCCGAAGATTTTCTCGGAGTTCACCGGAGCCGTCGGTTGATGGGGGNTCGTAGACGGTCTTGAGTATTTCNTCNGGTATCCTACCNTNATAGCGNCCAAGTATCTCTTTTTCTAGCCCTGAAGGCAGTTCCCTNGATGCCAGTTCGGTGTTGGAGAAGTAACTTTTTGTACGGGTGTACTGACCGTAAAATAGATTGGTATTGGTCCATTCGAAATCGAAAGCGTAAGCAATTGCGCGTCGCACAAGTATATCNGAAAATTTTGCAAGTCTNGTGTTGAAGAAAAACCCCTGCATACCCGTGGGACTTTCATGTGGGATCAGTTCTTTGATCAGAGCGCCAGTTTCTACTGACGGGATGTCATACGCTGTGGCCCACTCCTTCGAAATATTTTCGGATCGGAAGTCATATTCNTGAGCCTTCAGTGCTTCTATTGCGACGGTGGCGTCTCGGTAGTAGTCAAACTGAATTNGGTCAAAGTTNTAGCGTCCACGATTGACCGGTATGTNTTTACCCCAATAGTCNGGTACCCTGCTGTATGTGATTGACCTTCCCGGTTCAAACGCCTCNATTTTGTACGGTCCGCTTCCCAGTGGTGGTTCTAGGGAAGTTTGAGAAAATTCACGATCCTCCCAGTAATGTTTTGGTAGTACCGTAAACTGGCCCATTATTAAGGGTAACTCACGGTTGATACCGTCGTTGAAAGTGAATTTTACGATTCGTTCCCCAAGTTTTTCCGCTTTTTCAACATTGGCATAGTATGAACGATAGAAGGGATTGCCGCTAGTAGTCAGTAACTCAAAACTATAAATGACATCATCGGCAGTAATAGGTACACCGTCATGCCATCTAGCCGTTTCACGCAAGGTGAAGGTCACCCAACTTCGATCCNGCGGTATTTCTATTTTTTCCGCAAGGCGGCCGTATTCGGTGAAAGGTTCGTCTTGTGAGGTTTCTAGTAGGGCGTCATAGATCATNGGCAGACCTGAAGCCGGCACGCCTTTTATTATGAAGGGATTGAAACTGTCNTAAGTGCCGATCGCNGCAANCCGGACATGTCCACCTTTTGGGGCATTTGGATTTACATATTCAAAGTGGGTGAAATTTGGCCCGTACTTGATATCTCCATACATTGAAAGAGCGTGCGAAGAAAGTGTCTCTGCCTGAGCTTGGCACGTAATGTATGTCGTGATGGCCAATAAAAGAGCGATAACACTTATGTGGTTATTCCAATCCTTCACACGGCGCCTCGTCGAATTTTTACTCATTACCAAGGAATAGTATACCGGGGACAGTTTTTATTGGTATCCGGTCTTTTTTAGTTCTCGATAAACACCAGGACGAGTCCAGGCTATTCATCATCGGTTATCCAACATTTTCTTACCTTGATTTCCCAGTCCATCAATTAGTTGGCAGTGGGACCGGTGTATCGGACAAAGCACGCAAGTACATAATTAAGTCCGCCCTAGCTTCTCTCTTTTTAATGCCCGGGAANACCATTCTTGTGCCCGGGATATATGTTTTTGGCGATTCTAAAAAAAGATTTAGTTCATCATAGGTCCATTTTCCTCCTGCCTTTACCAGGTTAGCGGAGTAACGGAAGTTTGCTNGAGAACCTTTNTCTCGTCCNACAATATCCCANAGATTGGGGCCAATTTTGNCTTTNCCANCAAAAGACAAGGTATGACAGNCAGNACATNTCTTGGCGGTCTTTTTGCCGANATCCGGATTTGCCGCTANAAGTAGTNACGGGANGGGGATATGTTGTANCTCGGCCNNTCCGGTGCTTCTCGTTTCCTCCGGGGTGTNNACTACATATACGGGGGTGGTGGGGTCATGATGCGCAACAAAGAGCANGTCNCCAAACATATTAAGAACCATTAATAACAGGGCGGTGGANAATACAGCGCCCGCCCATTTATTGAACTCAAATGCNGACATAGATCACATTACCGTNGATTTTTATTTGTATCCTGACGTTAACGGCTTTTCTTAGAACCCTGCAATACTTATACCTAACTATACNTTGCAGTNCTACAATGNTGGGNAAAGCTAGTANAGGATTGGGCATGGGNAATGTTTCNNCCACGATAGTTTTGATACCGTCGCGTCTTGCTTCGACCAGATTGCCGAACAAGCCGTTGGCGGACATACACGGGGAGCCGATGGTGGTTCGTGTATGGCGTCAGGCAATTGCTGCTGATGTGGGTGATGTGTTTGTTGCTTGTGGTGACGAGGCCATCGCGCATGCGGTGGAGGAGGCTGGGGGCACGGCTATTATCACTCGGTCCGATCACGCATCTGGTTCGGATCGCATTTTTGAAGCCCTAAAAAGGGTGGACAGAGACCACTCTGTAGAGCGGGTGATTAATTTACAGGGCGATCTCCCAACTATTGAACCCGAAGCAATTCACAAGGTTCTCGAGCCCCTGTCTCGCCCGGAGGTAGATATTTCGACTCTCGCCGCCGAAATTACGGACTGTCGGGAGCAGGAGGATCCAAATGTAGTCAAAGTAGTAACTGCACTGGGAGGAGACACGACTGTTGCGCGGGCTTTATATTTCACCCGCCTACTTGCTCCAGGCGGAAACGGCCCGTTTTGGCATCATATTGGAATTTATGGGTATCAGCGGTCTGCGCTGGAAAAGTTTGTCCAGCTTCCTCCGAGTCGATTGGAAGAACGAGAGAAGTTGGAGCAACTTCGTGCTCTTGAGGCAGGGTTAAGAGTAGAAGTAGTGCGAGTAGCAATGGTGCCTCTTGGCGTTGATACGCATGCAGACCTTGATCGGGTCAGGCAATTATTTGAAACAAAAGGTGTTTGAGGTGAAAATATGGGTGAGGATTCTCACATGAAGATAGCCTTCCAAGGGGTTCCAGGTGCATACTCGAACATGGCCTGCGTTGCTGCCTATCCGGATATGGTCCCGCTTCCCTGCCCAACTTTTGAAGACACATTTTCAGCCGTATCTGAGGGTAGAGCCGCTCTAGCGATGATACCGATCGAAAATTCGATTGCTGGACGAGTCGCAGATATTCACCATCTACTTCCAAAATCGGGTCTTCATATTNTTGCCGAGCACTTCCAGGGCGTAAANCATCATTTATTGGCACTGCCTGGAGCCACATTAGAGAGCATATGCCAGGTACACAGTCATATTCACGCATTAGCTCAATGCCGAACCATTGTCCGAGAATTAGGCCTGGAGGCAAGAGTAGCTGCNGACACNGCTGGCGCTGCTGCAGATATAGCGGTCGGTCAAGATCCCAGCCAGGCTGCCATTGCATCNCTTCTTGCCGCTGAAATCTATGGATTGGACGTACTGCGAGAAAACGTTGAGGATTCAGCTCATAACACTACTCGTTTTATCATTATGGCGCGGGATCCTATTGATCCTGACNCAGATGAAGGCCCAATAATTACGACATTTGTATTCAAGGTCCGAAATATACCGGCTGCGCTTTACAAGGCACTTGGAGGCTTCGCTACTAACGGNATCAATATGCTAAAGCTGGAAAGTTATCTTTTAGACGAGTCNTTCACCTCTGCTCAGTTTTACGCGGACGTTGAGGGCCATCCCGGAGAAAACGCTCTACGGCTGGCATTAGAGGAATTGGGGTTTTTCTCCCGGACAGTAAACATTCTAGGGNTCTACGCTGCTGATCGTTANCGCAGTCTNCCTCCTCGTACGGGAAAACAAAAAAAAACTTAAAGAGTTGTTTTATCGCTAAGCCAGTCATCAATNAAACGTCGGGCAATTGAATCTTGGCGCGGCAGCCGAAGAACATCATTTTCGGGGGAATTGAGGAGTAGGTCTCGCGAAAACCAGTCAACCGATTCTAATTCATCCGTATTGACGTTCAGTGCTTTATTTTCTGCTCGAGCATAAAAGCCAACCATAAGGGATGACGGAAAGGGCCATGGCTGGGAATGCTGATACACTGGTGGCTCTGCCAATTTAACACCGGCTTCTTCATGCAGTTCCCTAATCACAGTCTCTTCTAGGCTTTCTCCCGGTTCCAAAAAGCCAGCTAGGGTGGATCGCATGCCCTTGCGCCACACTTTCTGCCGACCAAGCAAACAGTCGTTTTCATGTACTACAAGTACGATAATAGCGGGATCAGTTCTTGGGAAATGGTCAATTCCACAGTCCGGATTCGTGCACTTGCGAACGTGGCCACCTTCAGCATGCTTGGTAGAGTGTCCACATTTCCCACAAAANAGATTCCGACGATTCCAGTAAGTCATGGAACGGGCGTATGCCATGGTGGCGCTATCCNCGCGTGCAAGTAAAGGCCCCAAAGTNCTTAAGTCCATAAACTGACCTTTGTGGGTTGCTAAGGANTAGTCGGATGGGTCTTCGANGTGCGAAATATCGACAGCGAAATGAGCTATTCGGTTTCTAANGCCGAGGAGAATCCAGTTTGTGTTATCTGCTAGAAGATCTTGCGCTACCCTTCCCGAGTGCCAAACAGGGATGGGGTGGTCGTGGCCGAGTACTTGGTGTTTATCCCTCCATAAAATCAACACNTTGCACGAGGGGTCTTGGCGCAAGCGCGACAGTCCTAGTTCGTCGCCACGCAATCGATCATCCCGGTTCAAGGGAACGTCAGCATAAAAATTGGCGGAAGTCATGAGGATAAGATATGCATACGTCGGGTTTGGACGCAAATCACGTGAGATTGAACCAGCTCTACTGTGCCGAAGCGCGAAAGCTGNTATACTGCATGTGGGAGTTCGGCAGTGGGCAGATCGCTCGCCAATCCGGTCAGGTCCGGAAGGAAGCAGCCGTAACGAGTTCTGGTNTGGGTCGCCGCCGACTCCTTTAATCACTACTTGGGCGTTTGTTTTTATTCACAATAACGGCATCAGCTATTGATTGATAATAAGAAAGCCAAAAACGATCCGAATTTAANGGGTGATGGTTCTACGGGAAGTCCTTATGAGGTTTTGGCACGCAAGTACCGTCCCAGAAGGTTTTCCGACTTGATTGGTCAGGATGCTTTGGTTCGCACTCTTGGAAATGCCTTTTCGAGCGGTCGGGTTGCGCACGCTTTTTTATTGACCGGTGTACGNGGCGTTGGCAAGACTACAACCGCACGAATCATTGCACGGGCTCTAAATTGCACCAATCCTGGTAGTGCNAAATCTAGTTCAGCGATNGAGCCTTGTGGTACCTGCGAGAATTGTAGTGCCATAACTACTGGATCTCATGTAGATGTCCTTGAAATGGATGCGGCTAGTCGTACCGGCGTTGATGACATTCGTGAACTCATAGAGGGTGTTCGATATTTACCTACTTTCGGTCGGTACAAAGTGTACATCATTGATGAAGTGCACATGTTGTCTATCAATGCGTTCAACGCTTTATTGAAGACNCTTGAGGAACCGCCACCTCGAGTTAAATTTATTTTTGCCACTACCGAAGTACGAAAAATACCGGTGACTGTTATCTCTCGTTGTCAAAGATTTGATTTGCGGCGTGTTGATGTTGACACGCTAATCATCCATTTTTCGGGAATTTCCAAGGCAGAGGGAGCTAGCTTCGATGAGAAGGCGCTGGGGCTAATCGTTCGGGCGGCAGATGGTTCTGTCCGAGATGGTTTGTCGTTACTGGATCAGGCCATCAACCATGCGAGTGGCGGTACTGTCAGCGTAGAGTTNGTGCGAGAGATGATCGGGCTCGCCGACCAAGCTCGGGTCTGCGACCTCTTNGAAGCGCTGCTTAAGGGGCAGGTCGAAGNCGCATTGTCCATGTTTAAAGAGCTGTATCAGGCTGGGGCAGAACCCGTACTCATTGTGCAGGATCTGCTGAGTATAACGCATTGGTTGACGATGCTTAAAGTGGAAAAAAATATCGTCGGCGTTGTGAGTCCACCTGAAATCGATCTGGAGCGTGGCCGATCCATAGCAGAAAAAGTTGGTATGGCGGATCTAACACGTATATGGCAAATTTTACTCAAAGGATACAATGAGCTTCAGTTTGCCTCGTCGGATCTGGAAGCAGCAGAAATGCTTCTGGTGCGCCTCGCGTTTGTTGCAGATCTTCCGAGCCCTGCGGATTTAGTTCGGGAACTGACGGAGGCTGTTCCTGCTACTGAAGAAAGTAAAAAAAGTCAGAAAACAGATAATGTTGATTCGGATGATCCGGCAAGTGGAACGCGATCTAGCGAATCGAATAGCTCCATCCAGGAAAGCCGCGTTGATGGATCCAACGGCGCCATGCCAGGAAGTTTTAGTGAGGTGGTCCAAATGTTCGCCGACAAGGGAGAAATGCGGCTTTTCAGCTATTTACAAGATTATGTGCATTTGATCGAGTTTGCTCCTGGAAAGATTCAGGTTCGTTTAGGGAATAATACCCCCGGAGACTTGGTCGGTAATCTCAGTAAACATTTGTATAATTGGACCGGTCAGAGATGGGCAATTGAACTTTCTGATGAGGTGGGCCAGCCAACTATTGCCGAGCAGACCTTGGCGTGGGAGGACAAAAAGAAATTAGAGGTAGCTCAGCGGCCGGAGGTACAAGCTTTGTTGCAAACCTTTCCAGGAGCGGAGGTTACTAAAGTAAAAGCTCGGAACGAACGTAATCCACGTAAACCGAAAGATAGCAGCGCATGAAAAATCTTGGTCAATTAATGAAGCAAGCCCAGGCCATGCAAAGTAAAATGGCNGAACTTCAGAAACAAATGCAAGAGNCNGAGGTCGAAGGATCNTCNGGCGCCGGCTTGGTTACTGCAACGGTGAATGGCAAGGGTGAATTGAAACGCCTCTCTATAGATNAGAAGGTGGTTGATCCAGATGAGGTCGAGGTGCTGGAGGACCTTATAGTAGCCGCATGTTCTGATGCAAAGGGTCGAGCGGAAACACAGTTCGCAGAGCAAATGAATTCGATGACGGGTGGTCTGCCGCTTCCTCCAGGCATGAAGTTGTTTTGAATATGTCCATTCTGCAATTGTTTAAGGCAGGGAAATGACCATGGTTGGGTCAGAAATCGAACAGCTAATTAAAATGTTGTCCCGCCTACCGGGCCTGGGACCAAGATCTAGCCGAAGGGTGGCTCTGTCGCTACTGGATAAACGGGAGACTTTGCTTAAACCGCTTATCAGTGCACTGTCTACTGCAGAAAAGGCCGTTGTCGCATGTGGAAAGTGTGGAAATCTAGATGCAACAGATCCTTGTGGCCTGTGTACTAGTGATAAACGTGACCGTAGCAAACTTTGTGTTGTGGAAGATGTTGCAAGTCTCTGGGCCCTGGAAAGGGCCAGGGTGTTTTCGGGGCAATATCACGTGCTTGGTGGAGTTCTCTCTCCACTCGATGGTATGGGGCCGGATGACCTAGCCATTTCTGACCTACTTCTGCGCGCCGCCGACACTAAAGTCTGCGAGGTGATTTTNGCTTTGAGTGCTACGGTAGACGGACAAACAACAGCACACTATTTGACGGATAAACTTGTGGATTCGGGGGTTGCCATTACCAAGCTTGCTCACGGCGTCCCNATTGGAGGGGAGTTGGATTACCTAGATGATGGCACATTGGGTGCTGCNATTTATGCGCGGCGCCCGGTTTGAAATTCTTATGATGAGACGTAGTACGGCGATAGTCAGTATGGCTCCTAATAAGGGAGCTTATTCTTTAGGGGGTTACGATGAATGCTAACCAATTACGAGAACTCCAGGCTCCATTTAAAGAAAGATATAAGCAGTCTCCTGGGGAGGCCCTAATTACACTCAGTGCTACAGGCGATATTGACGACTCGGGCTTGGTCTGCACTGTTGCAACAGCTGGTGAGTCCGTGGAAGCAGGCCTCCATCCGGCGACAGGTGGGAGCGGTATAGAAGCATGCTCGGGGGACATGTTGTTGCAGTCCCTATGCGCATGCGCTGGTGTAACTTTGCGGGCAGTTGCCACCGCCCTTGAAATTCCTATCCAAGGTGGATCTGTGAACGCTTCTGGCACCCTCGATATGCGAGGAACATTAGGGGTTTCTGGCGATGTCAACGTTGGTTTTCAAAATATTGATCTCTCATTTGATCTAAANACGGAAGCAACGGAAGAACAGCGAACATTGCTTGTAAAATTAACGGAAAGATACTGTGTCGTATTTCAGACCTTAGCAAACAAACCGAAGTTGACTGTATCTCACAAATTGAAGTCTCAAAATTCTGGCAGCGTACAACCTCGTGCATGATATTTATGGAATTGTTCACAAGAGACGAATCACTCACGCCATTTAGGACTTATNAAACCGGAAGCCTTTTTTGGTGGATGAGCTTTCAGGGCCTCTTCGTTGGGTTCGGTGCCCCAACCGGGTACATCCGTCATCAATAGGTGTCCATCTTGAATATCTGGCACATTGGTAAACAGTTCCGCGTCCCATGGGATCCTATCAATGTCAATTTCCATGATACGTAAATTTGGTACCGCTGCAGCAAAATGCGCATTCATCATTGTAGATAAGTGACCATAAAAATTGTGTGGTGCAATGTTGATTTCGTGTGCTTCTGCCGCTGCCGCAATCTTCATGGACTGCCAGACACCGTTCCAGACGGNGTCAATGATAGCGACGTCTANTGCTTCTTCCCTTAGGTAAGGGAGGAACTCACGAAGTCCAAGGAGTGTCTCACAGGAACTAATAGGGTGGGAACTTTGGCTCCGGATGTAAGCCAGTGCGCGTGGGTTCCGACTATCTATTTCCACCCAAAAAATATCGAGGTCCGAGATTTGTCGTAATATCTTGAGATATCCTTCGGTCTTGGCGTTGAAGTTAAGATCAAGCAAAATGTCCATATCTGGCCCGGCGCCATCCCGAAAAGCCTCGAGATGAGCAGAGATGTTGCGCAGGATTTTTCGATCCACGGTGAGTTCAGGGAAAAACGGTTTNCTGAAACCCGGGCCCCAGCCACTTACTTCGCCATTTTCATACACAAACATATTGGTTTTTAGGCCGGTAAATCCTTTATCCAGAACCTCGGAACCCAGTGCTTTGACGTCATCAAGGGTCTGGACCTCAGGCGGGTAGAAATCAGGATGGGCAATTCTCCAAGTGGCACAATGTGACCAATAAACACGAATGGNTTCCCGAATCTTTCCGCCCAATAAAACATAGCAGGGGACTCCTAGATGTTTTGCTGTGGCATCAAGGAGAGCATTTTCTATCGCTCCTAGGCCTTGNGCGACAACACCGCTAGCGGCAGGTCGCGTGCAGGCATATAAGTCTGCGTATATTCTCTCGTGATTTTCAACGTCCTGGCCAATCACTCTTTCTGATAACTGGGTGATTACGGTGCCGACGCCCGGTGAGCCGAAACCTTCATCGTACTCGCTCCAACCTGTGATTCCGCTTTNCGTCATTAATTTGACAAAATGATAGTTCCGCCAGCCAGCATCACAACTGAGTGTTTCGATTGAAGCAATTTGCATGTTGGTAACTCCTTTGTTGCGTCATGGGGAGCAAGCCCTACACCCATCGATATCTTCTTATTTATTTAAAGTTCGTCGTACCGCATCTTTCCAACCAGCCAAGCGGGTCTTCCTTTGAGACGAAGAAATGCCAGGCAAAAAATGGGACTCGCGGCGCCAGGATTGTGCAATATCGTCAAGTGTTGCAAAAATTCCGGCCTGTAACCCGGCAAGGTATGCCGCGCCGAGTGCAGTCGTCTCCAGGACGTAGGGTCGTTCAATAGGTATGTCTAGAATATTCGCTAAGTCTTGCAGTAGCCATTTGTTGCCAGTCATNCCNCCATCTACTCGGATGCTAGTCGCTTTCACCCCATCCCGTGCTACACCCGCTAATATATCTGCAGTTTGATAGCACGATGCCTCAAGGGCTGCGCGAGCGATCTCGGCACGTCCAGTGGACCGTGTCATACCGATCAGTGCCGCTCTTGCCGAAGGGTCCCAGTGTGGCGCTCCCAGACCTGTAAATGCTGGCACTAGGTATACGCCCCCTGTGTCCTCTATGAGATTTGCCAGTTTTTCAGTGTCTTTGGCTTCTTCAATAATTTTCAGCCCATCTCTTAGCCACTGCACTGCCGCACCGGCAGCAAAAATCGACCCTTCAAGCGCGTAGGTCGTCCGACCGGAAATTTGGTAAGCTATGGTCGTTAAAAGTCTATTTGTCGACAAGACGGGTTTTGGGCCAATGTTAGTTAAAAGGAAACACCCAGTCCCATAAGTGCTTTTTGTTGAACCTACCGAAAANCAGCATTGACCCACTGTTGCGGCCTGTTGATCTCCTGCGATTCCTAGGATCGGAATGGAGCGACCAAATAATTCCGGATCAGTGGTTCCGTAGTTTGCGGCAGAGTCTCGGACATCNGGCAAGCAAGCGCGGGGAATATTAAATAGGCGTAGCAGGTCATTGTCCCACTGCCGGTCGTGTATGTTAAAAAGGCTCGTCCGGCTTGCGTTCGTTGCATCAGTTGCGTGTACCGTACCGCGTGTTAACCGCCATAGTAGGAAACTATCAACTGTCCCGAATAGAAGTTTGCCAGCAGCNGATTTTTCACGGTTCCTGTCGACGCGGTCTAGAATCCAAGCAATTTTAGTCGCTGAAAAATAAGGGTCTAGAAGTAATCCGGTTTTTTCCTGTACCTCATTTTCTAACCCTAATTTTTTGAGTTCGCCGCAACGCGGCATTGTGCGACGGTCTTGCCAAACTATAGCGTTGCATACTGGTTTCCCGGTTTCTTCGTCCCACATGAGGGTAGTTTCGCGCTGGTTGGTTATTCCTATGGCTACTACTTCTCCACCCTGCGATTCGGCCTTTTCTAAGGCGTGTTTGGAAACCTTGACTGTTGCCGACCATATTGCTTCCGGATCCTGTTCTACCCAGCCGTTTGCAGGATAGTGTTGTGTCAATTCCGTNTGTGCTGAGGCGACAATCTCACTAGCCGTATTGAATACAATGGCTCGAGTGGTGGTTGTGCCCTGATCAATGGCAAGGAGGAGCGGAGGGCTGTGCGTCACGCCTGTGTGCCGTTGCCGCGATGACGCGGCAAAGCTATCAGCGAGTGGTATCCGTGTCCGCGATGGTTCTGAAAGGCAATGGGTGTGGTTTTTTGGATAACGCCCTTCCGCNGACTATCAGTGGTATATCTACTCGCCACAAGAGAAGGCTCCACCGCTGGTATAACGGATTTGTATGTTAGCAGTGACAATCGGACAAATGGTTACGCATTTGGCCGTAGTGGCATCAAGGCCGGATAGATACCAAGATCCATCAATGGGTACCATTGAGTTTTCAAAGCAACCAGTTTCACCTTCTTGAAGAGTGATGGTTTCTCCNGCGCAGACACCTTCATCGTTATCAAGAAAAAAGGTTATTCCAGGGTGCACCCACGGCACTTCAAATTGGTTGTCGATGCAAACAGTACTATCCTGTGCGGACAGGTGCTTTGCATTCCACGCTACTGGCCACACAATTAAAAGAAATAACATCACCTTTGCGGGTGTCGGGGGACAATTCACCGATTCATCCGGTTTTCAATTAAGTCTGTGACAACAGTGGGGTCTGCCAGAGTGGAGGTATCGCCCAAGCTATCATGCTCGTTGGCCGCAATCTTACGTAATATCCGTCGCATTATCTTTCCAGAGCGTGTTTTGGGCAATCCTGGAGACCACTGGACCCAGTCAGGGGAGGCGATAGGACCAATCTCCTTACGCACCCACTGAGTCAATTCTTGGCGCAATTCTTCCGACGGCTCTTCCCCTAAAATCAATGTTACGTATGCGTAAATACCTTGTCCTTTAATCTCATGAGGAGCTCCAACAACGGCTGCTTCGGCAACTTTTTTATGTGCTACAAGCGCGCTTTCAACTTCGGCCGTTCCCATACGATGACCCGAAACATTGATAACGTCATCGACACGTCCAGTTATCCAGTAATATCCGTCTTCATCGCGACGGCAGCCATCCCCGGTGAAATACAAATTTTCGTATGTTGAGAAATAGGTTTGGATAAACCGGTCGTGATCTCCAAATAAGGTGCGCATTTGTCCGGGCCAAGAATCTGCAATGCAAAGATTTCCCTCGCATGCGCCCTCTAGAATGTTACCTTCATTATCAACAATTACTGGCTGCACCCCAAAAAATGGTCTTGTGGCTGAACCCGGTTTAAGGGCAGTAGCACCGGGGAGAGGGGTGATCAAGATTCCTCCTGTTTCTGTTTGCCACCAGGTATCGACAATCGGGCAGCGTCCTTCTCCGACAACATTGTAGTACCAAAGCCACGCTTCCGGGTTAATAGGTTCTCCCACCGTTCCAAGAATACGTAGGGTACTACGATTCGTTTTCTGCACCGGCCCGCTTCCTTCCCGCATGAGTGCGCGAATCGCAGTTGGGGCAGTATAAAATATTGTGACGTTGTGTTTATCGCAGATGTTCCAGCAACGAGAGGAATCCGGATAGTTAGGAACCCCTTCAAACATCAGGGTTGTAGCACCGTTTGCTAAGGGGCCATAGACGATGTAGCTGTGTCCGGTAACCCAGCCTACGTCGGCCGTACACCAGTAAATGTCGTTTGGCTGATAGTCGAACACTAGCTCGTGGGTTAAAGAGGTGTGGAGCAGATATCCGCCAGTGGTATGCAGGACACCTTTCGGTTTTCCTGTTGAGCCAGATGTGTAAAGAATGAACAATGGGTCCTCAGCATCCATCGGTTCTGGATTACACTCTTTAGATACGGTTGACATTTCCTCTTCCCACCAGAGATCCCGACCCTCTGCCCAATTGATTTTGCCTCCAGTCCGTTTGATGACCAGAACGTTTTTACACTCGGGACAGCGTTCAAGTGCTTTATCGACATTAGCTTTTAAGGGGACAATACGACCTCCTCTGATACCTTCATCGGCAGTAATTAAGAATGTCGACTCGCAGTCAATGATACGATCTGCGAGTGAGTCAGGTGAAAAGCCCCCAAAGACCACCGAATGAATTGCACCAATCCGAGTGCACGCTAACATCGCAAAAGCTGCTTCGGGTACCATTGGCATATAAATAGTAACTCGATCTCCCTTGCCTACCCCATGCTTCCTTAGAACATTCGCCATTTGACAGACCGAAACCTTTAATTCGGCATAGGATATCGCTTTGTCTATCGTAGGATCATCTGCCTCCCATATAATGGCAGTCCTGTCTGGCGTTTTGTCGGCNTGTCGGTCAATGCAGTTGGCGCTTACATTAAGTTTACCTCCATCGAACCATTTTATGGATATGTTGCTGCGGTCAAAACTTGTTGCCTTCACCTTGTTCCAAGGCTTGATCCAATCAAGCCGTTGTGCTTGCTCGGTCCAAAATACTTCCGGGTTGTCAATGGACTGGCTGTATAATCGCTTATAAGTCTGGTTATCGATGTTGCCAAACTTGGATAGCGCTTCAGGGACGGGGTAAACTAAAGCTTCGGACATTTGTGGCCCCTCTAAGTATGATTATTTCGTGGCAGCAATGGGATTATCCCGTTATTCCGAGATCGCGTCTACTACCTCTGTTTCTTTGAGGACGATCATCCCATTTACAATCTTTACTGGCTTTGACTGGAGCACTTTTCCTAGGCAGGGGCCCCAGACACACTTTCCACTTTTGATTTCGAACCTGGCTCCGTGATTGGCGCATTGTATGACGCCGGCGGTTTTATTCATAAAACGGCCCGGGACAACATCCAACGTAATATGCGAGTGAGGGCAGTCATTGACATAGCAATAAACGTCTTCACCTTGACGAACTANGAATAATTCAGGGTGGTTTTTCCGACCTCCAATGTTATCAAACAATTTGGCATCACCATCCCCAATATCAGAAAGTCGACACAACACACGGGTCATACGTTAAGCTTTCACACCAGCCATTTTGCAGAGAAGCTTCCAGTGCGTGCTAGAAACAGGTAGCACGGAAAGTCGCGATTGTTTGACGAGGGCGAGATCCGAAAGTTTTGGNTCCGCTTTTATCTCTGCCAAAGTGACAGANTTAGTTACGGCCACGTAGGGCTTCACATCGACCATTCCGAATCGCCCAGACGTGTCTGTATGATCAGGATAATACTCTCGACTAACTTCCATTATTCCAACAATTTGTTTTTCACTTATTGAATGGTAAAAGAATACCCTTTCACCTTTCCGCATTTTCTTCATATTGTTGGAGGCTTGATAATTCCGGACGCCATCCCAGTATGTGGAGCCATCTTTAACTAAATCATCCCACGAATAGNCNCCNGGTTCAGATTTCATCAACCAATAGGCCACTGCAAATACTCCCAGAATTTGTGATTTTGGACAATAGTCTAGGGCCACAACTTAAAAAAGTCCCAGGTTGACCCAATTTGTGCCTTGTGTCACTCAGGGGGCACCGTGGATACGAGGAAGGCATGGATCAATTCCCAGATATTTGTGAATTAGCTCGGGCACTTATTAGGTGTCCTAGTGTAACACCTGTGGATGCTGGAGCACTTGATGTTGTTCAAAAGGTTTTGGAGAAGATGGGTTTTATTTGTCATCGGCTGCCTTTTGGAGACGGACCGACGGGGAAAGTGGATAACCTATATGCTAAATTTGGCACGGGCCGACCAAATTTCTGTTACGCGGGCCACACCGATGTCGTGCCTCCCGGAGAAACCGATAGTTGGTCCTTTGATCCATTTGAGGCGTCGCTTGATGAGGGGATGATTTATGGGCGTGGCGCCGTTGATATGAAGGGGGCTATCGCTGCTTTTGTGGATGCCAGTCGGCGTTACCTTTCCGTGATCTCAGAGAAAGATTGCTCACTGCCAGGTGCTATCAGTTTATTAATTACCGGGGACGAGGAGGGCTCCGCGATTAACGGGACCAAAAAGGTGCTTGAATGGTTGCGGACAAATGGGGAAACCTTGGATGATTGCCTGGTTGGCGAACCAACCAATTCCGAACAACTTGGCGATATGGTGAAGATCGGACGCAGAGGCAGCTTAAATGCGCGAGTAGTCGTTAAAGGAGTGCAGGGTCACGTCGCATATCCCGGTACCGAGGCCAGCTCGGTTCATCGGCTAGTGAGACTACTAGCATCGATTGAAAGGCTATCTCTTGATGCGGGAACAGAATATTTTCAGCCATCGAATTTGGAAATTACTAGTATTGATGTCGGAAACCATACGACAAACGTTGTGCCGGCTAGGGCGAGTGCACAGTTCAATATCCGTTTTAACGACCGCCATGATGGTGAAAGCCTTCGGGATCAGATTCATAATTGGTGTAACACCNATGCAAAAGATTTTGATTTGGACATAGAGGTTTCGGGCGAAGCATTTTTGACAGCGCCAGGTAAACTAAGTGATGTTGTGAGTGCAGCGGTAGCCGNTACGACCGGGCGTAAGCCAATACTCTCAACATCGGGCGGAACATCTGATGCACGTTTTATTAAGGACATTTGCCCTGTTGTTGAGTTTGGCCTGATTAGTCGGACAATGCACAAGGTTGACGAGTGTGTTTCCGTTTCTGACCTATCCTTGTTGTCCGATGTCTATCTAGAGATTTTGGAACGCTACTTTTCGGAAGATAGCCCGTGATCCCACCTCAGAAAGAAATTATGGTTTCTCTAACTGGGGCGTGGCGGTTGATGATGTTTGACTCAGGCGGGTTGCACTCTCTTAACCATAGCGTCGATGGGTTTTGGAGGTCCTTTTTTGCTGCAGTAGTTGCGTTACCACTGTTTCTAGTTTCGAGCTTTCTGCACACTTCGGAATTGGGCGCAGAGCCATCGAATGGCACTGGTCTGTACCTGTTTCGTTATACACTCGGCTGGATTGCGTTTCCGCTGCTAATGGCAGTGCTGGTACGCCTTCTCAATAGAACGCATCGATACGCAAGTTATATTATCGCGATAAATTGGTTAGCTGTTCCCCAATGGGCTCTCGTGCTGGTTGTTAGTGCTTTTGGGATGGTGCTGGGAGATTCGGTGGGCAATTTGATGCCAATGCTTCTACTTGTACTATTGCTGTCTTATGATTTTTTTATCACCCGGATTGTGCTTGAGCTAACTGTGGGGAAGTCGATACTGGTGGTCACCATCGGAGTCTTACTGGCAGTACTTCTGGACACGCTAATTTTAGGGATGTTGTAACCATTGCGATGAACCCTCCGTATTTCAACTAGGGCATGGCAACATTTTGCGGCATGACCCATTCAGTCGTATTCCACCGTAGTTAGGTATAGCCCGTCTGGCGGTGCGCAAGGTCCAGCAGTGGAACGATTTCGTGCTGCCAGGATGGTGGGCACATAATCCGGGAGAATTTTCCCTTGTCCTGCCATAACCAACGTTCCCACGATATTCCGGACCTGCCGATGAAGAAAGGAACGAGCTCGTGCCGTTACCGTTAGTTGATCCCCAGTGCGTATGGAACAGAGTCTATCTAGCGTTTTGATGGCAGATTTAGCCTGACATTCGGCGGCACGAAAGCTCGTAAAATCGTGGTTGCCTACAAGGTGATTGCATGCTGCTGACATCGCTACTTCGTCGAGGGGTTGATTGACNAGCCACGCTCGTCCACGTTCGATGGTTAGAGGTGTGCGCCGATTTACGATGACGTAGCGATAACTTCGTTTGGTGGCTGAAAACCGCGCATGAAAAGTTTNGGCGACTCGCTCAACATTGAGGATGCCGATGGGGGCTGGGTGCAGGTGCGAGTTNAAAGCGTCGCGAACGGTTGCAGTCGGATACAGACGTGGCAAATCAATATGTGCCACCTGACCTAGTGCATGCACGCCAGCGTCTGTTCTCCCTGCTCCGATGCAAACTATTTCTGTTCCGGTAAAGTTTAGGATGGCAGCTTGCAGTGCACCTTGCACGGAGGATCCATTGTCTTGTTGCTGCCAGCCGACATAATCAGTTCCTTCATATTCNATAGTGAGCTTGTAACGATACATTCTCGGATTACCTCAGGAGTGTCCCGGCGGGAATAGGNGTGCCTCGCAGTGCTTCCGCTGCCGTCATTGCTTTTCGGCCTGGTCGTTGAACTCTGTCGGGTTTTAGTACTCCGACTGCACAGGAAATCGTTAGCTGATTATCGATAACCTGTCCNGGTTTTGCTGTTGTGGGTGTTGAGCTAGTTGAGGCAGAAAGTACTTTCCAACGTTCATCCTTAAATATGAAATGGGCATTGGGANGAGGNCTCAATGCACGTANCTGCCATCCCAATTGTTGCGCCGTGCGATCCCAGTCTAGGTGTTCGTCGTCACTTGTTAGGCGGGTGGCATAAGAGGAATCACTTTCTGATTGGTGTCTTTCTTTGATTTCACCCACCGTCAGTTTTTCGAGTGTTGTAGTTAGTGTTTCGGCACCCAGCGTTGAGAGGCGATCATGCAATTCTCCTGCATTGTCAGAATTAATTGATATTTCCTGTTGTGCAAGAATGGGTCCTGTATCTAAACCTTCATCCATACGCATGATAGTAATTCCAGTTGTCTCGTCTCCCGCCATAATAGCACGTTGGATAGGGGCGGCGCCGCGCCAACGGGGTAGAAGAGAAGCATGAATATTGATGCAACCAAATTGTGGCATCTCAACGACAGCCTTAGGTAACATCAAGCCATAAGCTGCAACCACAGCGACGTCTGGTGATAAGGATCTTATAAAATTGGTTTCTTGAACGTCCTTTAGGGTAGAGGGTGTTCTACATCTAAGATTCTGTTCTACCGCTGTTTTATAGATTGAGCTAGATTGAAGATCTTGCCCGCGACCTGCCGGACGAGGTGGTTGAGTGTAGATGCACAGGGGTTTGTGACCAGCCTCAATAAGTGCTTTTAAAGCCGGTACGGCAAAAACCGGTGTTCCCATGAAAACGAAATTAAGCGGTTTCATTACGATTGCGTGTTGTGTTGATATTCAGTATTCGTTTCAAAAATTTGGAATCATCGTTTCTGTCGTCGTCGATATCTGCGGCATTATGGCTGGGCACTGCATAGGTGAAGCTTTTGCGCTAATAATAGTCACTTAGTTTAGCAGTTTCTTCTCGAGCCTTGGAGTCGGTCGTCATCGGGCTAATTTGATTTTGGTCAGTTTGTGTATAATCATGTTGCGCTTTAGGCGAGATAGATGGTCTACAAATAAACGTCCATCTAAATGGTCCATTTCATGTTGAAGACAGGCCGAAAGCATTCCTGATGCCTCCACTTCCTGAGACACGTTGTGTTCGTCAAGGTAACGGACTCGGACGTTTTCTGGGCGCTCCACTTCCGCAAACTGTTCTGGTAGCGAAAGGCAACCCTCTTCATTTGATGAAGAGTCGGCTGACGACCAGACAAGTTCTGGGTTGACTATTCTTAATGGTGAGGGTGGAGTATCTTTTATAGCTAGGTCAATGACTAGCACCCTTTTGGAGATTCCCACCTGAGGGGCAGCGAGCCCTATCCCGGGAGCGGCATACATGGTCTCAAGCATATCATCCAATAAGGTACGAGTTTCTTTATCTACAGTGCGCACAGGGGACGCTGTGAATTTTAGACGCGGGTCAGGGGCAATTATGATCGGCAAAATGGCCATGGTGCGGTATGAGTATACTAACGTCCTTGAGAGGGTTAGAACATGAAACTGTTAGGCTGGAGTGTTGTGATCGTCAAGTTCCATTCTAGGGGAAGTCCATCCCAGTCATGATAGATTAGTTCTATGGAAGCTTCCTCATTGCTTGTTGGAACGTTAGCACTCAGTTTTACNGCAATTACGGTGGTGGCTGTCATCGTGCTTGTTCGACTGCGCTCCACAGGAGAGCAGGCCCAGACACTGCTGGGTAGGCAGGCAGAACTAACCGGAAGGATAGGGCAAATGGCCGAGGAAGCCGCTGTGCGACAGGAACAACTTCGCAATGCACTTGATACGCGACTTACTGAAGTCACCTCTCAGGTGAGCCAAAATTTACGGACAGAGAGTAAGGAGAATAGGACTGCCTTACAGGGGCTCAAAGAGCGACTGGCGGTAATAGACGCGGCCCAGAAAAATATTGCCCAGTTGTCTGGTCAAATGGTGGATTTGCAGGAAATTTTATCGAATAAACAGGCGCGTGGTGCGTTTGGAGAAATTCAGCTACATGACCTCATAGTTTCGGCGTTGCCGCCCAGCGCCTATTCTTTTCAGTGTAAACTTGGTAATGGTAGAATTGTTGATTGCCTGTTGACCCTTCCAAATCCTCCTGGGTCTATCGCGATCGATTCTAAATTTCCACTTGAAGGCTATCAAACTCTTCGAGCAGCCACTGATTCAGTTTCCCGTATCCGAGCGGGGAGACTTTTCAGNAACCACGTTCTTCAGCATGTAAAAGACATTTCTATGCGTTATATCATTCCCGGCGAGACTGCGGATTCTGCCCTGATGTTTTTGCCGTCTGAAGCTATTTATGCCGAGTTGCATGCAAATTATCGAAATGTAATCGAGGAAGCGTTTCGCAGCCGTGTCTGGATTGTTTCTCCCACCACTCTAATGGCCACATTAAACACGGTGAGGGCGGTGCTTAAGGATACAAGAATGCGGGAACAAGCAGGTCTCATACAGGCTGAAGTGGGGAGGCTTGCAAGCGACGTAGGGAGATTGGATGAACGAGTCCAAAAATTGCAGCGGCACTTCGAACTTGCCTCAGATGATGTTCGTCAAATTCGTATTTCTGCAGAAAAGGTGGTTCGTCAGACCACGAGGATCGAAGAGGTGGAAATGCGTGAAGAGCATGGCGGAGAAATTGCCTCAGAGGTGCCNCAATCCCCTAGTAAGATAACGAAAAGATAGAAAATGGTGTACGACAGATCGTTATATTCGAGGACGTGCAGTCGTCGACGTTTGTTGAAAGGTGTTGCTGGTAGCGCTGCGTGCGCCGTATTGGGCGGAATGCGCCCGTCTCTTGCCCAGGGTGGTGCCGTGAGGATAGGTGTGTTGCTGCCTCTGACCGGAGATGCAGAGGGTATTTCTGCTCAAATGTGGGCCGGTGTTGAGGCAGGAATAGCCCAGCTAAATGCAACGGGTGGGGTGCTAGGACGTCGTGTGGAGGCGGTATATAGGGATTCTGAAGCCCATCCAAATAATCTTGCACAACACTGTCTGGAACTTGTAGATACCGAGCAAGTGGTTGCGATGATTGGTCCATTCATTGCAGCGAGTCGGAAATTTGCCTCCCGTCACTTGGCTGAACTCGGAATTCCACTAGTCAACGCTACTAACCACGAAGGACGTTTTTGCCATCCAAACCTATTCACTTTAGGTCCGACTCCAGCTCAAGANGTAGCTCCACTGGTTGCACATGTAGACGGNGGTACTGGTCGAAACTATTTTTTGGTTGGCTCCTACCCCAGCTGGCAAAATTCTATGTTCCGACAATCCAGATTTCGAATCGNAGATCATGGAGGACANGTGTTGGGGCAGGCGTTAACAGACGTCGGAGAGACCGACTTNGAGCCGATACTAAAATGGATTTCCCATACCGACGCTGAGGTTGTGCTGTTTTGTATTCCCCGTACGAATGGTCCCCTTTTCATACAGCAAGCAAATAGAATGGGGCTACTGGAGCGTCTCACATTTGCGTGGATCGGATTTAACGAGATGCATCACGAGGTGCTTGCTACGATTGAACGAGAGCGGGTGATCACATGTTCATCTTTTGTGATGTCAGATGAAACGCCTGAAGTGAGAGATTTTGTGGGACGGGTGCAGAAGTCTCGAAGCGCAACTTTTCCTGTGACTTATTATGCTCACAATCATGCTAGTGCTGTAGTTGCTCTGGGGGAGGCTTGGACTAAAGCCGGAGAAGTCTCTGGAACCNCAGCTCTCGAGACTCTTCCAGGCCTCAGTTTTAGTGGTGCGAATGGGGCAATTACAATTGATGCAGAAAGCCATCATTGTTCACTAAATCTCTCAATTGCAAGGGGCAGCGCAGAACATCTCAAAATCATCAAGCGTCTGGGGTCCGTGGGAGCAGAAGCCGGGTGCGCTCTCTAGCTCGGAAAGGGGCTCCCTTGGCACCTCCTTGGAATATTCCAACAACACTGTAGTACATATGGCCCTAGAATCCGTTACCGAGTTTTCTCAACTGCGCGGCAGTAGGCTTCGCGTTTGATCAGAGCCGTACACAGTGAATCTGCCTGCTCCCAAGTTGGGAACGGACCTACTTCTATACGATAGAAGATCCCCTTGGTTGGTATGGTAATTTGAGATAGGTCCATCGGCATGTTGTTGAGGACAGGAGCATATCTGGCGACGAGTCGGGTCCATCCGATCTCAGCGTTTTTCATTTTCCGGTACGACGCAAGATGTGCCATAAATTTGTGTTGCATCATCTTGTCCTCACGGTTGTTCGCAGAACGTAGAGGCGACTCATGGGTGTCAATAACCGCATTAACAGCACCTTCATCATCAACTTTGATCACCTTTTCAGAAGTTAAAACCGAAATATTCTTGGAAGTGTCCCGCAACGGGATGGGTTGACCGCGCAGCCGAACCAAAGCAACGGCAGATCGATCATGGCCTTGATCGGCAGCTACTTCATACCAGGTGAGTGCTTTTTCTCTATCGTGCGGAACTCCGTTGCCCAACTCATAAGCTCGGGCAAGATCAAACTGTGCCTCGGCTACGCCTAACCCAGCTGCTCTCTGAAACCATCGAATGGCATCAGAGCTTATCGCTTCACTGTCTATTCCGGTTGCGTATGCAACTCCAAGTGGGTATCCGTCGTTTAATTCCCACTGTTTGGCGGCACGCGTATACCATATCGTGGCTGTCGTGTAATTTTGTGGAACTCCTAGGCCTTCTTCGTACAGACGGGCAAGGCTTGCTTGTGCGGCAGCGTGGCCTTGATTCGCTGCTAGGATATATAGGTTGGCAGCACGTTGATAATCAGGTGCACCTCGAGCTCCTGTCTCCAACATGTTTCCCAATAGGAACATGGCCAACGGGTCACCTTGCGCAACCGCTCGTTGATACCATACCTTGGCCCGCGTTTGGCTTTTCTTGACGCCGTTGCCAAGTTCATATCTCTGTCCAAGCGCCGTTTGTGCACCCGCATCCCCAGTTTTGACCATTTCCAGTAGCTTCCTGGTCTCTTGATTTCGGTTCCACAATGATTCCTCAAACAAAGGGGTGCAGGCAGCCATCGCTATCATCATTAGGGTAGCAACAGATATCAGTAATTGGCTGGGCCGAATACCGTAGATAAAAGTTCCTTTGCTAATGACTATCAATCTGCAGCTCCAAGCGGAAGCGCCTCACTTATTACGCCCGATTTTTATCTTTTCCAGTTCAAACTCATCAATGACCACCAATATACAACTGTTCGTAGTCAGGTCGTGAAAGAGTTTAATATGGGAAGGAAATAAATTGCATTTTTTGTTCCATCGTAGTTGCGCAAACACCGTTACTAGCCCTATGTTTTCCTTGTGCCGCCTTAGCTCAGTTGGCAGAGCATCGCATTCGTATAGACTTTGTCTGTCTATGCGTCCTTCCTGGGAAACCAGGGAGTGAAAAGGTCGCTAAAACGGGGAAACCTAAACAGGTCCGCTGTTGGCAATCCCGTGCTAGTCCCTTTAGGGATGAGTGTAGAGACTTTACACGACCCGCCTAAGGCCCTTCTGGGCTATGGTGAAGAGAAAGTCCAGACCACAAACATCACATTATGTGATGGCAGTGAAAATTGTAGTTGGTATGAATGCGGGGGTCGTGTGTTCGAGTCACACAGGCGGCACCACCTATCCCTCGGTCATATCCCGGTTGGAAACGCAATCCGCATAGGGTACAACTCGCACTCCGGACGATATCAGGGGTTCTGCGTATGCATCAACGACATGAGTCGTAACCCCTGCAATTACTGGTCTGTTTAGTTTATCAAAACATGGGACCCTAAGCCCCGCGATGCCTGCCCTGCTTCTTATTGTATTCATCGACCTTCTAGGTTTCGGAATAATTATCCCAATATTGCCCTTTTACGCGGAGCACTTTGGCGCATCCCCGGGTATCGTCACATTGCTAATGGCGACCTATTCTCTTATGCAGTTTGTTGCNGCGCCATTCATTGGATCAATTAGCGACCGGTACGGTAGANGAAGAGTNATACTGATAAGTCTAGTAGGGACTTGTGTGGCNTACGTCTTTATGGCCTATGCGAGTAGTNTAGTNATGCTNTTCGCGGCACGAGCNCTGGCGGGACTNTTTGCTGGCAATATTGCNGCTGCNCAGGCNTATATTGCNGATATNACNACACCTGAAAATNGGGCNCGNGGNATGGGATTNTTNGGTGCTGCGTTCGGCCTTGGGTTTATTTTTGGGCCGATGATAGGTGGGATTCTGAGCGGTTCTGCGTCAGGAAGCATTAATTTTCAGGCAGCCCCACTCTTTGCAGCCAGCCTTTCTAGTATAGCAGCATTTCTAGTTGTTATTCTGCTGCAAGAGTCACGGAAAGTGGGTTCCGTAAACAGTGGGGGCAGAGGTTGGTTTGCGCCTATTTATCTCGCTGTACGCCGAGCAGATATGAAGCATTTAATTTGTCTCTTCCTACTTGTGATGTTTGTATTCGCGGGCCTGGAGGCAACGATTGCTTTGTGGGCCGAACGTCAGTTTCTCTGGGGCCCTAGGGAAGTGGGTTACTTATTTGCGTACGTCGGAGTAGTCGCCGCTGTGGTGCAAGGGGGAGTCATTGGGCCTGCCACCCGACGTTGGGGGGAGGGGCGCGTGATCATTATGGGTTTGTGTGGACTAGTAGCCGGTTTCGCTTTAATGCCGGTTGCAAGTGGCATGCCACTGTTATTGGTGGCAACAGCACTCCTTGCGGGTGGGTTTGGATTGTGCAATCCCGCCCTCAATAGTTTGATTTCTCGTCGTGCCTCTTCAGACTCACAAGGCGCCGTTCTTGGAGTAGCCCAGTCCGGTGCGAGTCTTGCACGAATACTTGGGCCAGCGTTTGCAGGGGTGGTCTTTAGTTTGCTTGGTAGGCATGCACCATACATTATTGGGGCTTTGCTGCTGTTGTTTGCGTTGGGCATTGCTTGGAGAATGATACAGAGTTCGGACGTTGACGCCGCGGAGCAGTGAGATCGCTAAAAATCCATTACTCTGTAAAAAATGACTTCCAATCCGTAGAGAGATTGGATGGCAAAGTCATGTTGGGATCCATGATCCAGGCGGATATATCTGCCAGAACCACCGAGCCACCCAGATCCCTAAGTAACATGTGATAACCATCCGGATAAATAATGATGCGAGGAGAATTTGTGAGGCTAGAAAGCATTCTGCCTGTCGCAGATTTAGGTATTATTTCGTCTTTTGCTCCGTAGAGTACAAGGGCTGGGATCTGTATTCTTGGTGCAGCAGCTAACGCAGCATCCATAAGATTCACAAGCCCATACAAGGAATCAATTCTAGTTTTCTTTATCACAAATTGGTCCTTCCCCAATGCTACGAGCATCTCGTAATTGTCTGAGGGTTGAATCCCGAGTCCCTGGCCAGAGAGTTTAATCCACGGCAGAGTGTGCGCAGAAAGAGAGAGGAAGAAGGAAGAGAGAAGGAAGAGAGAAGAAAGAAATGCAACAGACACCGTCTCTCTCTCTCTCTCTCTCTCTCTCTCCTCGGCGTCGCTCCTGCTCGGCGTCGCTCCTCGGCGTCGCTCCTGCTCGGCGTCGCTCCTCGGCGTCG
>PAVD01000070.1 GCA_002712985.1 Rhodospirillaceae bacterium | reverse complement strand
TTGGCACGCTATTTTTTTATGCCAACCCAAACTATTTCAGTGAAAGTACAGTTAATTATGGAGAGTTGGTTCGACCTGTAATCGCGACTGATAAGGGTAATATAGAGATTGATGGCGCCTCTTCTTTGCAAGGCATATGGACCATAGTTTACGTCTCAAGTCGTCGTGACGAAGCTTGTGAGAAAGCAGTTGCAGACATGAAATCATTGATCCGGCTGACACACGAAGTCGACTCTGTGATTGGATAGATTGGATCCAGCCAACCATGCCAGAGCTGATAGGACCGACAAGCTTTTCCATTAGGCCGTAAAGGAAAAAATTTACTCTATGATGGTCACACCGCAGACTTTAACCGGTATACNCGCGATGCGGTTTCATGGAACAAAGACGCTTTTTGTTTTCGAGTCAAATGTCCCACCATACGTTTGAAGGAGTTCCACAGCACTGNATANGAACAAGAAACNTTATCAACCGGGAAGTTACTCTCNAACATNCATCTCTCTGGAGAGAANNTCTCGATCGTATGAAGATAATAATGCCGGTTAGCGGCCAGCTCTTCTGAAGTGGGAGGACTCAGGCGTTTATGCCAACCAAAACCATTGATCGCCATATTTAAGCCCCCAAGCTTCGCAAAAACATTTGGGCATTTAGCAAGTGCAGATACATCTACCTGCCACTGCCTGTATATTTCAGACCTCCTCTCTTTATAAGGTCCAATGCCAAGCGGCCCTCCAAAATGATCAAACACGATTGTCACTTCAGGACAGGCCTTCGCAAGTTCCGTCAACTCCGGTATTTGCGTATGATACAACCAGGCCTCAAACGACAAGCCATAAACAGCCAAGCGCTTTACCCCCTTCCGAAAACTATCATCAGCTAATAGGCTCTTTGGNGGGTGAGTGTTGGAATCCCGAATATCTTTACTTTCATCCCAACTGACCGAATGTCGTATGCCTCGCAACCGATCCGGTGCCACGGCAAGATGNGCTTCGAGAACCTCGTCNACGTTATCGCCAAGAGATAAATCCGCATGACNCACTATACCTTCACATATTCGAGGCAGATTNCCCGAGTTCCTCTCTTTGCATTCCTCTGCTACTGAATTTACGAACTCAGTCTCCCCGACCGGTCGCAGTTTCTCCGGTCCGTCCTGTCGGTACATAGAACTGCACTCAACAAAAACAGTGGACACAACGTTATGCCCGCTGTTCAAGTCTTTTTCCAGATCGTCCACCATGTAACGNCCGTCTGGTCGATCCCATAAATGGTGGTGGGGATCGATAATGGGTATATCGGGCTCTATTATCTCTTCGGTTACTTGCCCCAGCCACTCCTCATTTACCGGCATGCTCTTCTCCCAAAATCCTACTTCGACAGGAAATGCAACTAAACATAGGTAAACCTAATCCCCCGGGTATGTTGCAAAGTCGACATTTCTTATAGATTCATATTAAAATAAATACCGATATATACGCATATGTACTGTCCCGCCAACTCGTTTTCATGCTTAGCTGAATATGATACCTAGCATCCTCGACTATGATCCTGTTCACCGTCGACCCATACCCGCCTTCTTGCCGATTCAAGAACTCAACATAAGGTGTTGCAACGAATGACCATACCCAAGTTTAGTCTTCGCTGCAGGCGAACTGTCCTACTGATATTGCTCTCGATGTTGTCATCATTGATTTTNCTCGACAACGTCTATTCCAACGATACCATTTTAAGTAAAGACCATGCCGCCTCTATTTTTTCCATGGATAAGGATCGTTGGAACGACAGCATCCACAAAATGGTAGCTGCCGGAAGAGCGACAACGGCCATGAACTCACAGGGCGTTGAGCGAATGGTGGTACGTTATGGAACAGGAGCATATTTGTACGTTGTTCCAGAGTTTGAAACCACCGACGAAAAGCCGTCCCGTATTCATGTGACTCTGGCAATGCCCCCACCCATGTCCTTAATGTTTAATCAAGAAACAATTCACGACGTAACCACCCAAGCAAAATCTCAAATGCTGCCCGAATATCATGTTTCCACTGACTACGAGAGTGTCGGAGGCGGTGTTGCTTTATTTTTCATAATTGTAGAAGATTAAGGACTTTTTCGCCTCATTGCATCCCTATCCAGCATCCATTCATCCGTGAGACGTCATGAACAAACATCATAATCCAACTGCGATGCTTGCTTTACTTGGTAGTATTGTTTTTGCTATTTCGTTATTCGGCCCCTCCACTGCGATGGCAGCGCCAACCGTCGACCCCTTAGGTTCAAAGAGTTGGCCCAGTCTANGCGACGCCTATCTGGGAAACGCACCNGTTATCTTTGATTCAAACATCTCACTATTACTGCCTCAAAAAATNGAAAACAGCCATGATGTTCCTCTGACTGTCATGCTCTCGAGGAACTTAGGACAAATAAAAGAACTTGTCGTGCTTGCAGAAGACAACCCAATTCAACAAGTGGCTCGTTTGTACCTCCATCGCCCCATCCATTCTGTGAGCTTCAAGATACGACTAGAAACATCAACTGCCGTGCGGGCAGCAGCATTAACAAGTGATGGCGTCTGGCACGTAGGTTCACGACTGGCCCTTGTCTCCTCCCCGGGAGGATGCTCGACACCAGGTGCCATTGGTGCTGGAGGAAACGCAAAACTCGGAGAGATTGCCCTAAAGCGGTACGCGCGCGATGGCGTTTATAAGAATGACAGGCTAAAGTTTCGTATTATTCACCCCATGGATACCGGATTTGTGTTGGACGAAGAGGGCGAATCCGTCCCAGCCTATTACATCGATAGAATTAGTATACACGATCAAACTGGCTTGTTAGTGGAGTTTGACACACAAGCGGCAATGTCGACCGATCCGATCGTCACGATCGACGTTCCCGAACTCCAACAAAATATTCGAGTAACTGCCCAAGATAGCAAAGGACTCCGTTTCGAAGCTGAAGAACAAACCATAATGAAATGATCAGATATGCGCTGGTAGCATCGGCCATAATTTCCTGGTCCATACTACTTTTTTTAGATACTGCCGACGCTGGATACGGACGATATTCCCTGGCGCCAGACAAGGTTGCTGATGGCGTATTTGTTTTTTGGGGAAAACAGGAACCGTNAACCTGGGAGAATGGCGGCAATATCGTNAACACCGGATTCATTATAGGAAGTGACTCGGTNTTGGTGGTTGATACGGGACCGACGAAAGTTTACGCCGCAGAGATGATCTCTGCCATCCGAAGCATAACCAGCCTTCCTATTCGCCACGCCGTCGTCACTCATCACCACCCCGACCATTCCTTTGGAATTCAGCAATTCAAAAAGAATAATGCCAACATTTATATGCACAAGAATGGCAAAGCACTTCTAGAATTGGAGGGACCCACGCTCCTTGGCTTCCTAGAAACATTAATTGGCGCAAATTGGGTTACCGGTACAAAAATTGACAAACCAACACACACTATCGGAAGTGAACGCACGATTGATATTGGGAACCGATTGATCACGATATTTGCGTTTAACAAGGGTCACACCCCGGGAGATCTCGTGGTACACGACAACAAAACTGGGACGCTTTTTACTGGTGACCTAGTTTTTTATGGTCGAGCCGCTAGCGTGCCACACGCAACTATTCCAGTATGGTTACGTCACCTTACAACTCTACTTGATATGAAATGGACGAACCTCATTCCAGGTCATGGACCAATTGTGACCGACAAGGAAGCTTTTGATGAACTCAGAAGTTATCTGACCTTTTTAAACCAGTCTGCAACGAATGCAGTAAAACGAGGGGACACTTTGGCGGAAGCGCTGCAGATTCAAATCCCAACCCACTTTAGGCATCTTGCCGTTGTAGAATCCGAATTCCAACGGTCAATGGTATCTCTCTTTCGCAAACTCGAAATGGAAGAGTTTGATTCCACTGTCCCCACCTATTAGTCACAGATAGCTCGTAACGGATGAGGAAAAAATGAAACTGTCTCTAGCGCCTTTATNCATTTTTACTGGCACGCTTCTCTATAGCAAAACGTCTTTTGCTCACCACGTAATGGATGGNGATATNCCTGTTACATTTTTCCAGGGCCTTGTCTCCGGCCTTGGGCACCCGGTCATTGACATGACCCATTTTGCCTTTATCTGTGGCATAGGGATTCTATGTGGCGTAACTAGAAAATCATATCTTCTGCCACTTCCGTTTCTCTTTGGTGCCATCGGGGGGATTGGTATTCAAATGAATTTTTTTGAATTCCAAATGCCGGAGGTGGCACTAGCGGGAACGCTGGTTTTACTTGCCACCCTGTTGCTTTACGTGAAGAAAATATCGTTCCCTGTGATAGTTCCGGTTTTTCTAGTCTGTGGGACCCTGCACGGATACGCATATGGAGAAGGCATACTTGGTGCGGAACAAGGTCCCATCGCTGCGTACCTTCTCGGTCTCATGATNATTCAATACGGGATAGCGACCATATTCATCCGTTTTTCTCATCTGGTACAAGCACAAGAGAAGCCCGCGATGAATCAAATTTTTGCAGGACTATTCGGTATGGCGGGATTAGGTTTGATGGCCCTCGCCGCGATATCTCCCGATGCCTTCTAAGTCCCCTCTATGCGTCGATAAACTCACCGTTCCGAGTAACATCTTTCTCCTCAGACGGAACCAAAACACTTAAAAGTACAAATACAATGATGTTCGCCGCCAAACCAAGCAGGCCAGCGTGAAGATCAAAGGGTTTACCGTCCGCGATGAGTTGGAAGTAGAAATTGACCAAAACACCGACTACCAGGCCGGATATGGCCCCAAGTCGTGTCCCGCGGCGCCAATATAATGCCCCGTATACAGAGGGAGCAAACTGCACGATGGCCCCATATGCCCCAAGTAAAAGCTGAATCAGTCCTTGTGCACCAAAAATGGCCAAGTAATAAGCACCGGCTCCTACCAGAACGACAGCCGCTCGCATGATCAAAAGTTGCATGCGATCCGGTAGGCCAGGCTTCAACGGTACTACGACATCGCGACCGACTGATACAGAAGCGCCGTGCGTGATCGCATCCGCGGACGACATTGCTGCCGCTAAGGCACCCGCACCAATAAGGCCGTAGATAAGCCCGGNATTACCTAGTTCATGGGTAATTAAATAGGGGAGAACTTGGTCGGAACTGTCCAATACCTCGGGCGGCACAACTCCAATGGCCGAAAATCCGATAAAAAGAACAGGAATTAGAAACAGGGCAAACAACGGGTAGGCCATCACCGTGAGCTTTATTCTCTTCTCGCTCGTCGTGTAGGATTTTGTGAATAGGTGTGGCCACATCATAAAACCAATCATCGAAACCACGATGGCACTAGAATAAGCGGACGCCGACATCGCTGACCCAGCACCACCAATGATCAAAAAATCTTGTGGCTTCTCTCTCGCCACAGACTCAAACATCGGCCCCACCCCCCCGTGTAGGTGCCCCACCAAGTAAATTGCTAAGGCCCAAGCAACGACTAGCATGAGAATTGCCTGCAAGACATCACTCCAAGCCGCGCCGCGAACACCGCTCGTAATCACATACACCACTACTATTCCGTATGCGATGAGTGCCCCCAGCCAGATCGGTATATGTCCCTCTGTCAATACATTAAAAACATATGCCATACCCTTGATTTGAATGGTTAAGTACTGAATAAATGCCAATACAGAAACGATACCTACGATCACGACCAGGGTTCGAGATTGGTACCGNTCTCCAAGTAAATCGCCCATGGTAAAATAATTACGCTGAGCACCCAGCCGAGCCACCTTCGGACCGATCACGTACCAAGGTAGCAGTCCTAGAGCCGCATACGCCAAAATATAAAAGGAGGCAGCTCCCTTCGAATAGGCCCAGCCCGGCCCACCAAGAAACGCGAAGGCAGAGAAAATAGTTCCTCCCATGAGGAACCACATAACGAANAANCCTAGTCCTCTGTCAGCCACCGCATACTCTGACACGGAGAAAAAAGACCGACCTCGTCCAGCAAGTAGTCCTAGAGCAAACGCAAAAGCGAGATACGCGCTCATTGCTATGATAGCAACAATCCAGGGTTCCATCTAACGTTCCCCCCCACCGTGCTCATACAGGAAGAAAGCGATCACCCCAAAAAATTCTACAATGATCCAGAAAATCACCCAAACCATCGAAAATGGGAGACCAAAGACATATGGTTCTACCCGGTTACCCAAACCGTAAATGGGAAAAATCATAACCAAGAGGATTGCAACAGTAAAAGCGACAAAATAAATGGGCCTGACCGTGCGACCTCCCGTTCTATCGTGTCCAACCTCTGATTCCGACATATTCCCTCCGGATCCCCGTGTGGCCATAAAATAGAATACTACGCGAGTAAATAGATATGAAGCAATCTACCAACCCCGGCCCACGGCTTACGCTTATTGATCCGTCATGGTCTCTTCCAGAAAATACAATGCACCCTCAGAAAATTTCCACATGTTAGCTTGGCGATCTTCGATACCCGTTTCCATAGTTCTTACCTGTTCTCCGAGACCAGACACCGCAAGACACGAATGTCCCGGATNGTCGCCGTATCGATTCCCGGATGGCCCCGAGGCACCCGTTTCCGCAAGNCCCCAAGTAGCACCTAGATGTTCCTTTATCGCACGGGCCAACCATAGGGCGTAGGGCTCGGAAGCTGAACGAACACCCTCCAACGCATCGCCTGGATTGGGAAGTAAAGCACTTCTTGCAGCCAAAGTATAAATAACGCCACCACCAATGAAATAACTAGATGCACCCGCTACCGACAATAAAGCTGCCGAAATTAGACCGCCGGCCGAGGACTCCGCCACCGCTATCGTCTCACCACGCGCCTTTAGCAATCCACCAACCGACTGAGAGATTTTGGTCAATTTTTCCATGCCCAAACACCAATCCTAAAAAGTGAAATTAGAAGTATCGCATCAAAATGAGTCGGTAAAAAATATAAAAAAACAGTCTTAAGTGAAATCCATCATTTATTTAAACGCACAAATGTGGCACACCTAAAAATGCAACAGAAAAATAACAAATTCATGATACGGAGGTTTCATTGTCGATATACGAACTACGCACCTATACGTTGTCAGTAGGAAAAATTAACGAAGCAGTAAAATTGTATACCGAACTCGGATGGCCCGCACTGGAACCGTACCAGGACCACCTAATTGGATATTTTACGGGCGACATCGGCGCCTTAAACCAAATTGTTCATCTCTGGAAGTTCGAGGATGATGCCGACCGACGTGCGTTTTGGGCTAAAATATATGCAGACGACGGTTTCATGGCCTTTGCAGCCAAATTCAGACCCCTCATACAAAAGCAAGAAAACAAGTTGCTATTGGCATCGCCTTGGGGTCCACANCCNTAAGGCAATNCCCATCCTTAGGCGTCATCCCGGAGTTGACGTGGTAAATAAATGGAACGGTGTTTAATTCTTGCGACTGGATCGGTATCCCCCGCAAGCAAGGAGATATCAAGATCGACGAACGAGTGCCCCTTGCGTTCGAAATTGTCGGTTACTACCGCTCGTGTTGTAAGAGACTCATCGGTGCTTAGCGTACGCAGATTCCAAACCCAACTCTCCACATGTATCCAGGGACCAAGTAAAACGTTTTCGCGCAAAATTAAATTGGCTCTGCGGAGAAGGTAACCAGGATGCACAACCTTTTCATCGCCATAAATGGGCAAGTGCTCATGGACAGACGACAGATACGCAGAATATTCTTTTTCTGGGGCGCATTCATCCCGCGAGCCCAATGTTGTACCAACACGGAGNGTCTTCTTATCGGCGGAAGGTCTTTCTACTGGATTCGGGAGCACCGCCCTCTTGAGAACTATCCGTGATGGGTCACAATCTGGCCTCAACAAAGCCGACCCCTCACTGCACAAACCTCTTCCAGTACCCGCAGTTACAAACATCGTATCATCATTCTTTAACAAACCGTTTACGAAAGTTTTATCGCCTTCGTAGACCGGTTTATTCAGGCGTAAGTGCATGTAGCCATGTTCTAGCCACTCTATCCCCC
Source organism: Rhodospirillaceae bacterium (assembly GCA_002712985.1). Classification (GTDB taxonomy): domain Bacteria; phylum Pseudomonadota; class Alphaproteobacteria; order UBA7887; family UBA7887. The sequence continues at coordinate 17,453 of PAVD01000070.1, read as the reverse complement.
AGTGGGAAACGGGTGCATGCACCATATAGGCGTAGACATCCACTCCAGGGACTAAGGCACCTATAAAACCAAATCTCTTTGCAACCTCGTCATCGTGAATTTTGTTGTCCGACCCATGCCCCGTATTGGTAGCGGTTACCAAATACTCAGGCAACGATAGGGACAATGTCATAGATCAGACTTCCTGGGCATACAGAATACCCTCACTTTCGAGCCGCTCTACCTCATCGTCAGAGTAACCCGCCTCAGAGAGAATCTCTGAATTATTGGCACCAAGATAAGGCGCTAAAGTCCTGACACTTGCGGGAGTTCTATCAAACCGTACAGCCGGTCTAGGTTGCCGCACCTGACCCAACGTTGGATGGTCGTGGATCTCAATTACCTTATTTTCTAGGACTTGCTCATCCTCCAGGATAGACCAGCGATCGAGTATAGGGGCGCACGGAACATCCTCTCTCTTTAATCGCTGCAAAATCTCCTCACTCTCCCATTTTGCTAGCTCATCGGTAATCATTTTTCGGCGTTCAGTTTGATTTCGGGAACGGTCTGCCGGTGTCTTATATCGTGGATCTGCGATCAACTCCTCGCGATTCAGAGCTCTACAAAGTCCGGCCCACTCTGTGTCAGCGACAGCCGCAGCNGTGATATGGCCATCCCGTGTCTCAAAAACTAAATCCAANCCCATTTGGGCCCGAGCCGGGTCCGTCTCGTTCCCAACAAAATTTAGCCCAGACATCCCCTCAGGCCAGAGAAATGCGATCATCGTGTCTAACATGGAAAGTCGTATGTGTTGACCTTCGCCGGTACGCTCCCGATGCAAGAGCGCAGCCGTAATTGCCTGAGCAGCTGTCACGGAAGTAGTCTTATCTGGAATAATGGTTCGTACCATCCGGGGCTGCCCCGTCTCCCGATCTCGTTGAATATCTGCGAGACCGGAAACAGCCTGTATAATAGGATCATATACTCTCTGTTTAGAATATGGCCCGGCTTCCCCAAAGCCACTGATGGAAACAAAGATTATCTTGGGTTGGAGAGAGCGCACCACATCCTCCCCCAGACCCATGCGCTCGATAGCACCGGGCCGAAAGTTTTGAACAAGCACATCGGCTGTCGCGACAAGCTTCTTTACGACTTCAAGTCCTCCTGGTCGTTTCAAATCAACTGACAAAGATCGTTTGTTCCGGTTGCAGGACAAGAAACCAGAAGGCATNCCTTTGTGTTTGACTCCGGTTTTGCGCATGTACTCCCCGCCCGGTGGCTCTACTTTAATGACGTCCGCACCTTGATCCGCCAACATCATTGTAGCCACAGGCCCAGAAACCATTGTGGTCAAATCAACCACACGATATCCCGTCAAAGGTCCGCTCATCACATAATCCTTGCTTCAGTGTCTTAAGAAATNGCCTTGGACCCACTCCTGCCATCAACCGGGAGACCATTTGGATAGTTTACCTCAAACGCAGCCTGATACGCCGGTCGATCAGTAATACGCGCTTGATACTCATGAACATCCTCTGGCACTTGAATATGATAGTGAACAGCCCACCCGATACAAGAAGATAGTAGGATATCGGCGACCGAAATCTTGTCCCCAAATAAATATTGATCAACTGTTTCCAGTCGTTTGACCACCGCACCCATTTGCCAAGAAAAATATTNCTCCGCAGAAGATACTGCGGTGGGTGCCTCTCCATAAATATCCTTGAGTCCCTCGTGCCGTCGGATCAAATACAAAGTGTGCGCATCAAGTTCCATACAAATAAAAAAACACCACTGATTCATCATACCCCTGTTTACCGGATCGGTCGGCACGTAAAAAACTGAGGGAGACGGAAACACCTCAGACAAATACGTAATAATTGCCGCGCTTTCCGACAGGGTAACGGAACCATGCTGCAAGACGGGTATCTTTTGTTTTGGATTTAGCTCGGTAAAGGAATCGGTAGCCGTTTCGCCCGAACGAGAAAGAACTGGCATGACTTCATAATCCAGCCCAAGTTCTTGCGCGACCCAGTGCACTCTCATACATCGGCCCGAACCGATTCCCCATACCCTGATAGGTCTTGAATCTTCATGCATCATTCCTTGCCCCAGTCAATTCACCGCCATGCCCACATACTATGTGTTATGTCATAGGGATAGATGTAACGTGTTTTTCATATGCAGGACGAGCACGGAGTCGCCGAAACCAACTTTCAACATTTTTATGTTCGCCGGCCAGCTCTCCCGGGTTCACCAATGTGAACCAGCGCCAAGCGAGAGCGCCCAATGCTATTTCTGCCAATGTGAAGCTATTTCCCATGATCCATTTCTGGCCATCTAATCGATGGTCCAAAATGCTCCATATGGGTTCTGCCATCCGGATGGCGCTTTCAACTGCATCGGGCGATATTTTGTCCGGTGTCCGAACCCTCCCCCAGAAAATCGTAGTAAGAGGGGGAAGTAATGTAGTCTGCTGCCAATCCATCCACCTCTCTACATTGGCACGCAACTCGACCCCTGACGGATATATTTCCTCTGCAGCATACTTNGAAGCCAAATACCGTAAAATTACGTTGCTTTCCCAAAGGGTAAATCCATCATCCTCTATCGTGGGTACAACCGCATTAGGATTTCTTGCCAACATATCGGGATCACGNGTTCGGCCAAATTCGGCGCCTGCGTCCTCTTGTTCATAATCAAGACCTATTTCCTCACACAACCACAGTACCTTCTGGACATTGTTGGAATTACGTCGACCCCAGATTTTTAACATTCTATCTGTTTTCCTACTGTTCTTTCCCGTCCACTATTCTTGCTTCCCAAGCGGCGTAATCAAAATTTGGCTCGTTNATTNGCCTTATTTGGGACTGCTCTCTACCTTTCAGCAAAGCTACTAGCGATTGATTGTATGGAGTTGCAATACCAAGTTCATTTGCTTCCCTTATCAACGCACCATTGATCGCNTCAATTTCGGTCTTCCTACCAGAATCCACGTGCTGCAGCATAGAGGGCCTATTGAATCTTTTCGGTAGATTTCTTTTCAATTCTGACATTACATCGGGATTGGGTAAGCGAATTCCTTTACCATTTATCACCTGCAACCCTTCCTTGATTACCTCATCCTGAAATCCCGCCAACTCAGAGACACGAGGTATCTCACCGCTCCGCAAGCCGGTCGTGGCTGCGATGGCGTTCACTGCACAGTTCACCAAAAATTTCTGCCAGACTTGGCCCATGATCTGGTCGGACACCTCCACTTTAAACCCGGCATCCGATAAGGCCTTTGCTAATTTTTCGGTGCGGGGTGTCGCAGTTCCATCCAATTCTCCGAGGGAAGTCTTGCCCATATGCGTCAAAGACACGTGCCCGGGTCCTAAATTGGCTGCACTGCACATACTAGACCCAGCCAAAGTGCGTGCAGGTCCAACGGCATCGACCAAAGCCTCAACATTGCCGATACCATTTTGAAATGTGATGGCAACACCATGATTCCCAGTTAACTTGGCCACAGTTCTGGATGCCTCTTTTGTATTGTTGGTATCGCAGAACATAATCACAGCGTCGGCGACTTCTCCATCTTCAGAATCCGTTGTGGCGGGGACTTGAACTCGGTGAACACCAAGGACACCTTCAACCAACAAGCCATCTCGGTTGATAGCCTCGACATGCGCACTATCTGTATCAATTATCCGCAACTCATGCCCCGCGACGGCGAGCAAACCGGCAAATGAACCACCCATTGCTCCGGCCCCAACTACCATGATTTTCATGGATAACTCCTGCCTTTAAAGCTCACGATGCGACATCCGACTTGAAAAGAAAGAATTAGTCAAATACTGAAGGTCTTATATAAACTATGGAAGCCCCGGTCATCTGTGAAGGGAGATAGAACTATGCATTTCGGCGTAATGATGTTTGTTACTGACTATTCAATGTCTGCACCTGACTTGGCAGTCGCAGCAGAGGAGCGTGGTTTCGAGTCCATGTGGATTCCGGAGCACACTCATATCCCAACCTCACGAAAAACACCCTTCCCGGGAGGCGGAGATTTACCAAAGCCATATTACGACGTCATGGATCCCTTCATTGCTCTGGCCGCCGCTGCTTCCGTGACAAAGACTATAAAACTTGCGACTGGAATTTGCTTAGTCATTCAACGTGACCCTCTTCAAACCGCCAAAGAAGTGGCAACACTGGACCAAATTTCCGGGGGACGGTTTATCTTCGGCGTTGGTGCTGGTTGGAATTTAGAAGAAATGGCAGACCACGGAACGGATCCCAAAACACGCGGTCGTTTGATGAACGAACGCATAGAGGCAATGAAAACTATTTGGACGAACGACAAGGCAGAGTACCACGGAGAGTTCGTGGATTTCGACGAGATGATGACCTGGCCGAAACCGGTTCAGAAACCTCATCCGCCAATTGTCGTTGGAGGCGGCTTCCCTCATGGGGCGAAGCGAGCCATTGCGTTGGGAGACGAATGGATGCCAGTCGGCGGTAGAGATGCTGACGTTGTTGACATTAAATCGCAATTCCGTCAGATGGCAGCGGAAGCAGGACGGGAACCGGATAGCCTGGGCCTTAGTGTCTACGGCGCACCAAATGACGTCGATGGGAACAAACGACTTGCGGACAATGGAATTACGCGATCGGTATTTCGGATGCCATCGGAAAAAGAAGACACGGTTCTCCCAATGCTGGATAAGGCGGCAGCAATCATGCGCGAGGTAACCGGATAGCCGTTGCCACATTAACAAGTAGCCTAATTGGGACGCTTCTCGCCGTCCCCAGGGCACAGGTAACAGCTAATATTTTTCGAACAAGACCTATCGTTCTTGAGTGGCTCCGGCCGCGGCTAGTTTCTTTCACCAACTGAGTTTTACCGAACCCGCTAAACCCATATCGCCACATTCCCGCAGTGGCATATCAATAATGATTTAGAGCCAAATTTTCGCTCCCATGTCTAATTTGGAAANTACCGTTCAATCGCTCCAAAATTATCCATCTTAAAAGATGTACCGTTCTTCCATCTCGGGAAAAATTGCTTCGCCATCGTATGGATTTGCAGCAGCCACTTCCTCATCCAACTCCACCCCTAACCCAGGTGCAGTGGGTGGGATGATGTACCCATCCTGCCATTCTAACGGCTTCTTTAAGATTTCCGCATGAAAACCGTCAAAGCGTTCGATACTTTCTTGGATCAAAAAATTAGGACTGCACGTCGCTATTTGGATATTGGCAGCGGCTTCCACGGGACCACAGTACAGATGNGGGGCAATTTGCACATAATGCGCCTCCGCCATCCCCGCTATCTTTTTGGCCTCCAGGATTCCACCCACCCTTCCCAAGGCTGGCTGAATGATAGAGGCAGCCTGTTTCGCAAACAACGTCGCGAATTCGTATTTCGAGGATAATCGTTCCCCAGTAGCCACTGGGATCTTAGTAGAACGAGCAACCCTTGCCATCTCGTCGACATTCTCCGGAGGCACCGGTTCCTCCAGCCACAACGGATAGAATTTTTCCAATCGCTCAGCCAAACGAATAGCAGCTGAGGCGTTGGGCTGGCCATGGGTCCCTATCAACAAGTCACAACGATCCCCTACGGCTTCCCGAATGTTCTTTACCACAAGCTCTGCATTGGAAAGGGCGGCAAGGGACAACTGGCGCGGGTCGAAAGCCGACATGGGCATAATGGGATCAAACTTAACCGCTGTAAATCCTTGAGAAACATATTCGGCAGCCCGCTTCGGCGCGCGTTCGGCGTCGCCGAATATGTCCCCGATTTCAATCGGGTCCATCTCTTCCCCTGCCGATGAAGGAAAATCATCGGGAGCGGGGTAGATATAGGTGTACGACCGAAGCTTTTCGTGAACCCGTCCACCCAACAAATTATATATCGGCTGGTTCAGGCTTTTGCCAACGATATCCCAGCATGCAGTCTCAACGGCGCTAAGAACCCCCATTAGGGCAAAATCGGGATGCTGTGCATACGCACGCGAATAGACGATGCGCCATAAGCGTTCAATTTGGAACGGATCTATTCCCACAACGTGGCGTTCTGCAACATCCTCGATCATTTTGGTAACCACTTTTGGATGAAAGGGAACGCCGTATGCCTCTCCGATCCCTTCTATCCCGTCATCGCTGATTAACTTCACGAAAACAAAGTATGGTCCCCCACGATGGGGTGGAGGATTCCCCACCACATAGGTCTTTACATCAGCTATTTTCATATCTTCCCTCCCGGTCTTAAACCTTCTATGACGGTCTTTCAGTACTCCTTAATTTAGCTATAGTTACGGAAAGAACGCAGGATTGTTTTCTTCGCCTTATTGGTATCGCTAAAGTTGATACACTCTACCGAAACCATAGCTATAAGAACTCTTTTTAACGGAAGCTGCCTGTCGNGGAAAGTTGAGAAGCAAACAAAAAATTGTATAGACTTCCCTAACCGTCTGACTACATAGCCAGACGCACAAAACGGAAGCAAATTAGAAAAGGAAATAAGCTCGATGAATGCGGAACGAAACCGGCAAGTCCTTCTTGCCGCTCGGCCAAATGGAGAACCAAAAGGNTCTGACTTCAACTTGATTGAAACNGACATCCCGACCCCGGCCAAGGGTGATGTTCTATGCAGAACGATATATCTATCTCTGGATCCTTATATGCGCGGCCGAATGAACGCTACAAGAAGCTACGCGGAACCGGTACCCATTGGAGGCCTGATGGAAGGTGGGACTGTAAGCCGCGTGATTGCCTCCAAAGATGACCAGTTTTCGGAGGGTGATATTGTAGTGTCGCGAACAGGGTGGCAGGACTATGCGGCTGTTCCCGGTACACAACTACGCAAGGTAGACCCCGCTCTGGCTCCCATTTCCACGGCGATCGGCGTCCTTGGCATGCCCGGCATGACAGCATACACCGGCCTTTTGAACATTGGAAAACCGCAACAGGGAGAAACCGTGGTCGTTGCCGCTGCATCCGGCGCAGTCGGATCAGTTGTTGGACAGATTGCCAAGATCAAAGGGTGTAAAGTGGTGGGCCTGGCCGGATCCCAGGAAAAGTGTACTTATGCAATGGAGGAACTCGGCTTCAATGCTTGCATCAATCATCGCGCCAGCGACGTTGCGCAACAGTTAGCTGATGCGTGTAGTGACGGCATTGATGTGTATTTTGAAAACGTGGGCGGAGTTGTATGGGAGGCCGTATTTCCACTTCTCAACATGTTTTCAAGAATTCCGGTTTGTGGTTTGATATCCCGCTACAATGCGACAAGCCTTCCCGGCGCTCCCGATCATGTTCCAGAGCTTATGTTTAAGGTGCTGACACATCGACTAACGTTACGTGGGTTTATCGTCCGGGATTATGATAACCAACAAGATGAATTTCTCACCAATACAGCGAACTGGATAAAAGAGGGGAAAATTCACTATCGGGAAGACTTTGTGGACGGATTGGAGACTGCACCACAAGCGCTGATTGGTTTGCTCAAGGGCAGTAATTTTGGAAAGTTGATTGTTCGAGTCTCACCCGATCCCACTACCTAGCGAAATTTTCTCAAAACAAAAGATAAGACATNAAGCGGCCCGAGCTTGCCGTTTGATGTCTTTCATTTTTTTGAGAATGGCGAGGCGACCTTTTTCAGAATCCTCGATGGCCTCGAGCTTTACATGTCCAAAACCACGTATCTGTTCGGGAACCTCTGCCAATTCAACGGCGAACGAATAATTTTCCACGGCCAGTTCCGCACATAGGTTCTCGATATCTGAAACATACTGATCTCGAAGTCGGCGTTCCGTTTTTCTCTCGGCCGTCCAACCAAATATATCAAAACGAGATCCCCGCAACCCTTTCAGACGGGCCAATAGCTTGAACACACTCAACATCCAGGAACCGAATTCGCTCTTTCTTGGCAAGCCCGTTTTTGGATCCTTTCGCGCAAACAAAGGCGGGGCCAAATGAAAACGGAGGCGATAATCTCCTTCAAAGGCCTTTGCTACCTTCTCTTCAAATTCTCCATCTGAAAATAATCTAGCAACTTCATATTCATCCTTGTAGGCCATTAGTTTAAATGCGTGACGAACGACTGCATTTGAAAACATATCACCTACCCCATCCAGTTTACCTTCCGCATTACGAGCAAGATTCACCAGTTCTAGATATCGAGTGGCATATTTTGCATCCTGATACTTAGTCAAAAAAGCCGTTCGTTGTTGAATCCGGCTCTCGATTCCCTCCGACAGAACCTCCGCACCCGTAGGTAGTAACGAATCGATGACTGCGGGGTCTTGTGCGGCAAGCCGCCCCAACCGAAACGCATGGAGATTGAAAGGAACCGCAACGCCATTCAGTTCAATGGCACGTTCGACAGCAGCAACAGACAGAGGCAGCACACCCATCTGCAGGGCATATCCGACCATGAAGCTGTTGGCGCCGATCGTATCTCCCGTAAGCTCCAATGCATATTTTGTCGCGGGAATGGCATTTACCTGCCCGGAACCCGCATGTTCCGCCAATCCCCGCAGCAACAAACCGCCGTCGAGATTCATGTTTGGCGTTGTCTGGAACTGCGGCGTCGGGGTCATCGTCTCGTTGACCACAACCCTAGTTCTCCCTGGCTCGACGGTCCTTACCGCGACAGGTGCGACCGACGCCACTAAATCACAAGCCAAGAGTAGATCCGCTTCCCCGAGTCCAACATCGGCAGAAGACATGGTGTCAGGATCAGCAATGATTTTCAGATGACTATACACCGCTCCATTCTTTTGGCTGACACCAGTCATATCGAATACAGCGGATCCCTTTCCTTCGAGGTGAGCCGCCATCCCAAGAACGGCCCCGATTGTCACCACACCGGTACCACCGACACCTGCAATCAACACGCTCCAATCATTGCTCATGTCAGGGAGGACAGGTGCCTGCAGGCTATCGAATAAACCTGCTGGAACTTCCGCAATTCCTGCGCGTCTCACATCACCACCATGGACCGTAACAAACGATGGGCAGAAACCTTCGACACACGAGTAGTCCTTGTTGCAACTCGACTGATCGATTACACGTTTCCGTCCAAACTCCGTCTCCAACGGATGTATGGAAACACAATTAGCCTTTACAGAACAATCACCACATCCTTCACACACAATAGAGTTGATGAATGCCCGTTTCTTCGGGTTGGGAAATTCATCACGTTTCCTTCTACGACGTTTCTCAGCCGCGCACGTCTGCTCATAAATCAGTACCGTCGTGCCCTCCAGATCACGTAGATCCTTTTGGACGGCATCTAATTCAGATCGATCATGCACCGTCACCTCAGTTGGAATATCCCGATTGCCACGAAAATTCTCTGGCCGATCGGATACCACGACCACACGGGTAACCCCTTCGCTGAGCACCTGTCTCGCCATTTGACCAACCGATATATTTCCTTCGACGGGTTGGCCACCTGTCATAGCAACCGCATCGTTGTACAAAATTTTATAGGTGAGGTTTGCACCGGATAGCACTGCTGCCCGAATTGCTAATGACCCGGAATGGGTATACGTACCGTCTCCCAAATTTTGGTAGATGTGTTTCGTTTCCGTAAACGGTGCCAGTCCTGCCCAAGTCACACCCTCACCGCCCATTTGGCTAATGGAGCTGGTATCACGGTCCATAAGTACCGCCATGCCATGACAACCGATCCCGCCAAGCGCAAACGATCCAACCGGAACTTTGGTGGAGGTATTATGCGGACANCCAGAACAAAAGTATGGAGACCGAGCAATACCTNGATCGAGGTTAGGTAAATTTCGATTGATGCGATTCCGCACGAGCGCGTGTTGTCCCTCCAACTCCGCATCCGTTCCTCCCGATGTTTCCAACCGTTTCGCGATGGCGTTTGCAACCAACACTGCTTCCAACGGTAGATCCGACGGTAGCAAAGGAGCACCATCGTTATCGAACTTACCTACAATTCGCGGACGCTTTTCTTCTGCATACAGGATCGTTTTGGCCTGGTCCTCCACTACCGGTCTCTTCTCTTCGACGAACAGCAACTCATCGCATTCACTGGCGAAGGCTTTTAACCCTTCCGGTTCCAACGGCCACACCATCCCAACTTTGTAGAGCCCAATCCCCAGAGAACGAGCCCGCTCCTCATCAATACCAAGTTGACGCAACGCCGCGACGCAGTCCAAATACGCCTTCCCCGAAGTCACGATACCAAGACGTGTCGGTCTCGTTGAACCGAATGCAACCCGATCGATTCGATGTTGACGCGCGTATGCGAGGACACGAGGTAGCTTGTAGCGAACCATCCGCTCGTCTTGCCCGAGTGGATCATATTCGGGCCGTATGTGTATACCGCCCTCTGGCAAAGGCATGTTCTGTGGNAGATGTGTCGGAACACGATCCGGATCGATCGTTACAGTCGCAGTGGCGGTAACCGTTTCATTGACNCATTTAAAACCGACAACAACCGCCGCAAAGCGGGACAATGCGATCCCATGCAATCCATAGTCCAGATATTCCTGGACGGTGGCCGGAAACAANACCGGGATCGAGTTCGCNGCCAACGCCGGATCCGACTGATGACCGATCGATGATGATTTCCCCGAGTGATCGTCCCCGAAGACCACCAAGACACCACCATTCCGGTGGGTCCCGTTATAATTAATATGCTTCAATGGATCTCCGGACCGGTCGACCCCTGGTCCCTTTCCATACCAAATAGAAAATACTCCATCGACCTTGGGACCCGGAACGAAATCCAATTGCTGGGTACCCCAAATTGCCGTGGCTGCGAGATCTTCGTTTAAGCCGGGTTGGAAAAGTATGTCATGCTCTTCCAGATATGNTTTCGCGGCCCACAGAGCGTTGTCGTANCCACCNATGGGAGAGCCGCGGTAGCCAGAAATAAAACCAGCGGTTTTCAAACCGTTGGCCCGATCCCGCTGCTGTTGCATGATCGGCAACCGCACCAGTGCCTGGGTTCCGGAAATAAAAACCCGACCGCTTTCCAACTGGTATTTATCGTCAAGGCTTACATTGTGCAGACTGCCGCCATCCATTACTAACTTCTCCCATCTTCACTTTTGTACAACAGTTACGAAGGTAGATCTCCCCGACACGTAGTCCGAACCGTCAACGGAATATCCGACAATCCCTCAAGTTTTGGCATATAATTGAAGCGATAAATACACTCGTATTTCCGATTTGCATGCTTTCCAGTTCCACCGGCGCTAGTCAAACGCCCGGTTCCCTTGGCAAAACCGTCCCCAGCGGTACGTTCCACCGTCTCATAAAACCTGTCTCCGTCCGCATCGACATACTCGCATGCGAGCTTCAACGTCGTACCCGCGTCCGTTATTTCTCCCCCACCAGCGCAAGTAAATACATAGTCACCCTCAGTATCGCTGGCTGACGTCGCATAGTTCGTATAAGCCAACACTTTCACTCCGTCGGTCGTGGAAATCGTCTCGATTTGAGCAAACACGCCCGACGTTCTTTCCCACTCCGCCCCAAGTGCCGAACCAACTGTGAATGTTAACGCAACAAGCGCAGCAACACCTACTCTTCTACAATCGATCATCGGTTTCTCTTCCCCTCATTTTTATGCTTGTCCGCGGGCATACGACAAATAGGCATGGCCTTTCTGTAAAATATCTCTGGTTCCAAGGACTCCGGCCCCATCAATGGGATGCATTTGTTAGCTGGCTACCTTTGCCCGGTCTGAGTCACGGATTCTCCGACTTACAATCGTTACCCGTTCNGGCATATTTCACTCCGCCGCAGATGCCAAGCCGGCAGCAGCCTCCACCGTTGGAGAGAGGTACGCCCCTTGCCTCAATAACTCCCGCTGCACCAGTCGGACATTCAGACTTTTCGGTTCCAGTCCAGCGTTTACCGACAAAGCAGCAGCGATGCCAGCAGCCTGCCCACTCAGCCAGCACTGCGGGACTTCGCGCAAGAACGAGTGAGAACTCGTGTCACACGAAATATGCCGACCTGCCCCGAGAACACCATTAATGTCTTTTGGTAGTAACGATCCGTAAGGAATTGAAATATTAGGGAATTTTGGGGCCAATGAAGTGGATACCCCTATCTCTTCATCCCACACCTTTCCTTCATCCCACTGCCCGCGAGTTACCTTCGCAAGACCCTCCAGTCTGCGACTATGACGAACTCCAATCTGCGGCGCGCCCAGCATCAAAAATGCATTTTCAAAACCTGGCGCATGTCGACGATAAAATTCAAGGTGGGCCAGTGTCAGTCTTCGGGAACGTATTTCAACCTCTGTCAGATCGTCTACATCGACCGCAGAGTAACCAGACAATCTAGGCCCCATGAACAATGCCACGTCGTCGCGCCAACCCACGCATGCCTTTTCGAACGATCCCACCATATCTCGGCCACGTGCCATAAAGCTTTTGAAACCCTTCGGGTCCTCAGCACGAAAAGCAAGCCACCGTTCCATCTCTACCCCACCAAGCAGGAACGCGGTGTTCACACAGTGATGAATATCCCCTTCATCGACATTGGTTTCTAATGACACGTCGGAACGGGCCAAAAGATCGGCGTCCCCCGTAGTGTCGACCACCACCTTCGCAAGAATGGCCCGTCTTCCCAGCTTGCTTTCAAAAATTGCACCACGCATGACACCGTCTTCCACGATTGGCTCAGTTGCCCAAGNGTGCAACACCAGATCAACTTTCTGTTCCTCTACCATCTGGAGCGAAATACTTTTCAGCGCCTCTGGATCGACAGTCGGTGACCAGGTTACAATTCCATGGTAGGCGGCCGAGCGCTGCGTCCAATATTCCGCGGTAGCCGTATCCTGCGATCCCCAATCCGCCTGCGATGGTCCAAGAAGGGCTTCCTTCGGAAGTCGATCCATGAGCTCATGCGCAATACCGCAAATTACCTGCTGCCCCTGCCAATCCGTCATACGATCGATCCAGATGACCAATCCACCGGTCGATAAACCTCCAAGATGGTTGTAGCGTTCAATCAGCATTACGTCTGCGCCGACACGTCGAGCCGAGATCGCTGCAGCTGTCCCTGCGGGACCTCCACCGACTACCAAAACATCCGTCTCCGCGAATACAGCAGTCTCCCTAGCGGCCTCCTTGATGGTTTTTCCGGGTACCCGTCTCCGGGGGCGCCGTTTCCCCTCATCAAATATTTCGACGCCTTGTAGTCTACCTATACTATTGGTCAAATTGTCCGACATGTCCGTTCCACCCACCACTTTTGACAACCATCATGTAACAGTAAACGATACTTGAAGGGACGTCACCTACGTATAGTTTTCCAGGCAGCTACCACAAAAACGTATAAGTCACCATAAACGACCCTTATGGTGAGACGTAAGGGGCCGGATCCCCTTCAGTTTACGGTGCAAAATAATTAACCGACTGACCGTCCATGAAAAAATTGAATTCTGGGTCCGCCATAGCGCCCCCATAGTATCCGATTGGAAGCGGTGTTTCTGAGACGAACCACCTTTTGGGGTTATCTTTTAAATCTGTAGCCCTCTGATTTAAGCTTGTGACGGCCTTCCGGCCACCCTTGATTGTTCGTTGATATCGGGACCAAGCTTTTATACCGGGATCCGAAGAATCAAACTCAAACCGGTAATACGCTACATCCAAAAAACGGGCTGGACTCAGGGTGTGGTCCTGAGGCCGGCATAGGTTAGGAATGAATTTTTCTGATGTCATCCAAACAAGATCAGGTATAGGAGCGAGAGAGGAGCACATTTCAATGAACCCGGCACCAAGAATTTTCTCTAACTGACTGTCCTTAGTGTAGTGATAAATCTTCATATGACGTTACCAATCGATGCGGGGCCTAGTCTCTGGTCCAAACGAGAGGACNAAAAAATATATCAGAAAAACACAGGTGTACGGTAAACGGAGGCGCTGCCGAACACTATTAACCGCAGACCCGTTGTCATATAAGACACATGTGCGTTGATTAAGAAAGAGCAGGATCAAGTTATCCGCCGGCGTTCATCATTGGACTGGAAGTCAACAAAGCCATCCAACGATTTCAATAAACAAGACCACAAGTAAACCAATAATTTCATGAGTCGGCAGTCAGTCCTCCGACATTTGAGGTATACTCCGCTATAGCCTACCAAAAACACGCGTAGAGGGAAGGAGTGCCGATGTCCAAGATAACAATGCCACTGGCCGTGTTCGGTGGATTAGCGTTAATAGCAGCATCTGTAAGTTTACCAACCATCATTAAAATAGCAGGCATATCGGAAGCCCATGCTGAAATTAGTGGGAGTGAACTTTCGTTTGCTACCACCAGAATTGTGAAGGCAATAAAGGAAATCAGTGCATGCCAGAATTAATAAGGGAGTAAGCCGTGAAAGCTCTCGTGTGCATACTTCTCATCACTGTCGTCACTGCCTCTGTTTTTGCTGATGAAAACAAAGGAGAACTAGATGGAAAGGCGTTGGAATGCCTTCATGGGAAATTACCAGTTACCGTAAGCTATTGGATTTTTGATAACTTGCATGTGTACACGCCTCTGGTAACCCGGGAACTACCACGACGAATTCAAAGAGACAATACAGTGAAGTATTCTTCCACACCTGACACTGTCCGTTGGAAAACGTCTGCAATCCGTTCTATCCGATACACTTTGGATAAAAAGACATTACGGCTAAAACGGCATTACCGATCCANGGAACTTAGTGATGCCAAATGTAAAATACTAGCACTNAAAGAGCTGGAAGCTAGGTACCAGATACAAATCGAACAATTGAACGAAGAAATGAAAGACAGCAAGAATTAACACGTGGACCGTACTATGAAAATCCTACTTTCGATACTTCTTATCATCTGCTTCACAGTTCCGGTATACGCTGAAGAAAAAAAAGGAGAACTAGATGGAACGGGATTGGTATGCAGACGTAGTGATATGTATTTTTCTCGTCCATATTATTTGATCTTTGACAGTGGTACTGTGTTGGGGCCTTGGGTAACCATCGACACACCCCTAAGAATTAGTAAGTTGCAAAAATCGGAATATCAAACGACCGTTTCTGTTGTATTTTGGTTTGAGCACACCTTGTGGAGAGACACTTTACAGCTCGAAGGTCTAGTCGATGGAGCCAGGAGCATAATGTATAGCTGTGAAGTAATGGACCCAAAACAAATGGGGGCAGCGATGCAAAATAAGAAGGAAAAACTAAAAAAACAAATGGAGGACAACGAGGTTTAATACGTGATCCCACTTTGAATAGGTTGTATCCAAGGATGGTTTGACCGTAGATAGCATAAAGCTCAAAGAAAAATAACCTCGTTATAATGACAATAAACTTGAACCAATTGCAGTCATAGGGATTGTTAAAATGGATATTGAAGCCGCTGATTTTAAAAAATTGCGCCAGCTCCAATGGAAGATAATGGAAAACGTTGCTGCATCAGCGCTGATCCCGCTGATGCAGATTGGCGATGAGTTAGGTTTGTTTATCCACCTTTACAAAACGGGCCCAGCAAGTGCAGAGGAGTTCAGCAAATCCGCCGGGATTGATGGTCGATATGGGCGAGAATGGTTGCTCGCTTTATCTGCCGCCGGCTACGTAACATTTACATCTGAGGACGACAAATTTTCGTTATCTGCTGAACAAGCTGCAGTCTTCGTTGAAAACGATGGACCGGCTCTGATGATAGGTGCTTATAATCTTCTAGCGGGCACAATTTACAACACAGAGAAAATAAAATCCGTCTTCACCTCAGGCACAGGTGTAGATTGGGGCCGTTTTCACCCATGTGTCTTTCAAGGGACGGCAAAATTTTTTAAGCCATCTTATGCCGTAAATCTAGTTGAGAAATGGATACCTAACGTACACGGGTTAAATGAGAAACTTACCAACGGGGCTTCTTTTGCTGATGTTGGTTGCGGCCACGGAATTTCAACTTTAATGATCGCGGAGGCGTTCCCAGCAAGCAAAGTCGTAGGGTTCGACATTCATCAACCATCCATCAATGAGGCAAAGAAACTTGCTAAGAAATCGCAATTAAAAAACGTAGAGTTTGTTACGGCATCGGCAAAATCCTACCAGGGTGAATTTGACGTCATCGGGTTTTTTGATTGTCTACACGATTTAGGTGATCCCGTAGGCGCCGCCAAATATGCCAACAAAAAACTACGCGGCGGCGGAACCATTATGCTTATAGAGCCCTCTGCATCAGATAATCCTGAGGACAACTTTAATACAATAGGACAAATGTATTACTGCTTTTCAACGATGGCCTGTATACCAGCCTCAAAGTCGCAGGAAATTGGACTTGCTCTCGGGGCTCAGGCAGGCCCCGCAAAGCTGTTCGAAATTCTCAAAGAGAGTGGTTTTGCAGAAATAAAAATAGCGCACCAGAATGCTTCAAATATGGTTATTGAAGCAACAAAACCATAGAGCATCTTTGGCCATGAACAGCAGGGCTTATCCTTTGCTCAATCTTCACTCTTAAGTTTTTTCTGAACCAGCTTTCGAAGATGGGTTTCAAGGATATTCCCAAAGTCCTCCTCAGTTTGAAAATTATGAAATGCCCAACCTAAGAACCGTCTTCCCCAATAAACCACTTGTTTATGTATTGTTCGAGAAGCTCCATCTGCTTGAGCCGCTCCATCACTTGATCTCGCTGATCGAGGGAAATCGAAGGTGCACCAAGTTTGCGGTAGAGTAGCATCTCCGGTGCTCCATTTTTTTATACGCGTTCATGGCATCTTCAAATTCAAAAGCGGTGCCGGAATCGTNGCNTGTGCCATCGGGCCGAAGAATGCTTTCTGGTAAAGGTNAGCCGATGCGGAGACCACAGTATCCCTAAATAGAGGTCAGTCTCGTGCGGCGCTCATCCTGCAGCATATATGCGTTTAGTTGGAATGCGTAATGACCCGCTCACAACGTTGGCATTGGACCGTGGAGGTACCGCCTGCCAGACCGAACCCAATGGTCGCGTCGATGACCTTGAAGTCGTGAAACCCCAGAAGGCAAAGTAGTCGACCGACCATACCGGCCAGCACACCAACGCGCCTCTTCAACGGGCTAACGCGGCCTTGCGCTATGCGCCATTTTCGCCCTGCCCTCAACACCAGCTTGAAGGCCATGGAGAGCCAGGCAACCCTTGGCTTAGCGGTCCTGAGGCAAACCGTGCCAAAGGTGCTCTCCATGGGGTTGGTCGTTGAGATGGATTTTCCGTGCTCGGTCCACTCGCTAAAGTTAGCTGCTCTGACACGGAGATTAGCGTATCTCTATAAGTATTAATTGCCAATCGCTTAGTAAGCTGACCCGCCCCTTTCTATGGGCGGAGAATCTCTGGTATCTCTTCTATCATGGGTCATTCCAACGCACTGGTTGTAATTCGTTATGAAGAAAAAAGCGGCCTTACTAACGGATTTTGGACTCAAGTAAGTAAGGCCGCAAAGTATTACCGTACATAGAGGTCTGTAGGAGAACACCACGTCTAGCATCT
>PAVD01000069.1 GCA_002712985.1 Rhodospirillaceae bacterium | reverse complement strand
ACACGGTCATTTTTGCAATTGCTGTTTTGGTTTAGTGATATAGCAGGTGGTTACGTGCTTTGCTTGGGATGGTGCGCTCCCCTCGATTATAGTGGCACCTGCTAGGAAAATTCCTCGATGCTAGAAAAGTCGTATCAACCGCAAAATATCGAAGAAAATATCTACCAACTGTGGGAATCGGCAGGTCTATTCTCGGCAGGGAAGGATGCTATGCCTTGGACGGTGATGATGCCTCCACCCAATGTCACGGGCAACCTGCATATGGGTCATGCTCTCAATATGACCCTTCAAGATATTTTGACTCGGTATTTCCGAATGTGCGGTCGTGATGCTCTGTGGCAACCTGGCACTGACCACGCTGGTATAGCGACGCAGATGGTTGTGGAGCGGAAGGTTTTAGACGAAGGGACAGATCGTCATACACTTGGACGCGATGCCTTCATTCGACGAGTTTGGCAATGGAAGGCTGAATCAGGTGGGGCCATCGTACGGCAATTGCGACGCCTTGGAGCCTCCGCAGATTGGAAACGAGAACGATTTACCCTCGACGAGGGACTGAACCAAGCGGTCCGATCAGTTTTTGTAGATCTTTATCGAAATGGTTTGATTTACCGGGATAAGCGGCTAGTGAATTGGGATTGTCAGTTGGTGACGGCGATTTCAGACCTAGAGGTTGAGCAGCGCGAAGTGACCGGAAATTTGTGGAACCTTAGATATCCGCTGGAGGATTCAAACGGGACCCATATAACCGTTGCTACCACACGTCCGGAAACGATGTTTGGTGACACGGCTGTAGCAGTTAACCCAGACGACGAGAGATATGGCCATTTAGTGGGGAAGCTTGTGATTCTCCCGCTGGTGGGCAGACGAATCCCTATTGTAGCTGATGAATACTCTGATCCTGACAAAGGAACCGGTGCAGTCAAAATTACCCCTGCACATGACTTTAACGATTTCGAGGTAGGTCGTCGGCACGAATTAGAAGCTATCAACGTTCTAGANGAACGCGGTGTTACCAATGACAACGTCCCGCTTAAGTACAGNGGATTGGACCGGTTCGATGCTCGNGACNAAGTTGTTGCAGATCTTCAGTCGCTCGGACTTGTAGACAGTATCGAAGAGCACCCGCATGTGGTCCCCTATGGGGATCGCTCCAACACCGTGATTGAGCCCCGACTTACTGACCAGTGGTATGTGGATGCGAAAACTCTGGCTGCCGCGGCAATCAAGGCGGTCGAAGATGGGCGGACACGGTTTATTCCCAGGAACTGGGAGAACACTTACTTTGAGTGGATGCGAAATATCCAGCCCTGGTGTATTTCTCGGCAGTTGTGGTGGGGTCATAGGATCCCTGCTTGGTATGCACCCGACGGAGAGATTTTTGTTGCAATCGATGAGGTTGAAGCGGCAAGGATGGCGGCAGAAAAATATGGATCTGCAGTTGAACTGGCCCAGGATGAGGACGTTCTTGATACCTGGTTTTCGTCGGCTTTGTGGCCGTTTTCGACCCTGGGATGGCCAGACACAAAAACGAATGTGGATCGTTATTATCCAGGGGATGTGCTTGTTACCGGCTTTGATATTATATTTTTTTGGGTGGCACGAATGATGATGATGGGCCTTTATTTCATGAAGGACGTCCCGTTTCGTGAGATATACATCCATGCNCTTGTTCGAGANGAAAAAGGGCAAAAGATGTCTAAGTCGAAAGGAAATATCATCGATCCCGTAACATTAATGGACGAATATGGTACTGATGCGCTCCGTTTTACCCTTGCGGCGATGGCGGCGCAGGGTCGCGATATAAAACTGTCCGAGCAGCGGGTGGCTGGTTATCGAAATTTTGTAACGAAGCTCTGGAATGCATCTCGCTTCGGGGAGATAAATGGATGTTATTTTAACAGCAGTTATGTTCCTGACGATTGCACGCTGTCCGTTAATAGGTGGATTGTTGGGAGGACAGTGGAAACTGTCAATGCCGTGTCTACAGCAATCGAATCNTATCGATTCAACAATGTAGCGGACGAACTATATCGGTTTATTTGGGGAATGTTTTGTGATTGGTACATCGAGCTCATAAAGCCGGTTTTGTATGGTGAGGAAGGTCTGCCCAAGGAAGAAACCCGACAGGTTTTTGGGTGGGTATTGATGCAGTCACTTACCATTTTACATCCAGTAGCTCCATTTGTTACCGAGGCGCTTTTTCGGTCTCTCAGTAATTCTCAAGACGATCTTCTGGCCAGTAACAGTTGGCCAAATGTTACAGATTTTCTGGTGGATGAAACAGCTAAAGAAGAACTCGATTGGGTGGTGAAACTGGTAACCGAAATCCGATCGGTGCGGGTAACCATGAATGTGCCAGCCTCAGCTAAAATCGCTCTTCTCTACAACACTACCAGTGATACGACTATTGCTCGTTTAGAAACGCATTATGACTCCATAAGCCAGCTTGCCCGGTTATCCAAGGTTGAAAGGATTTCTGGATCAGGAAAGGGCATGGTCCAGATAGTGCTGGATGAATCCCTACTGTTTCTGGCGGTAGGAGACGTTATCAATGTGTCTGATGAGAAAGAGCGCTTGCAAAAAGAGATTGCAAAATGGACTGTTGAACTTGAAAAAATTAATAACAAATTGTCTAACGAGAATTTTATTGCGCGGGCACCAAGTCACGTTGTTGAGGAACAAAAAGAGCGCTCGGGAGAAATAGAAGCATCTAGACAAAAACTTTTAGAAGCCGTGGCCCGGTTAGGAGCTTCCTAAGCGAGCCACGGCTATTTTATGGAGGCAGCGGTGGACCAGTCTGATTATCGGACAATCTTAATAGATCATAATAATAGGGTATTGACCTTAACGCTCAATCGACCAGATCATTTGAACGCTGTCGATGAGGTTATGCATGAGGAACTTTCTCGTGTTTTCAGTGACGCCGCACGGGATAAGGACTCGGATATTATCGTAATCACCGGTTCTGGGCGCGCATTTTGTGCTGGTGGTGATATAGAATGGTTGCAAGACGGAATTGATAATCCATTATCTTTTGAACGGACGGCCGTTGAAGGAAAGCAGATTGTTTTCTCCTTGCTAGACTGCGAAAAACCAATTGTGGCAAAGGTAAACGGGCCAGCAATTGGTCTCGGGGCGACGTTGGCCCTTTTTTGCGATGTCATTTTTGCCGCGACGGAGGCGAAGTTCGCGGATCCCCATGTACGCGTTGGTTTGGTAGCAGGTGACGGGGGCGCCGTAATCTGGCCTCAGTTGATCGGTTATGCGAAGGCGAAGGAATACCTAATGACGGGAGACCCATTGATTGCCTCGGACGCTGCACAAATTGGTTTAATCAACTACGCGGTCACACCGGAAAAACTCGATGATACAGTCGCCCAATTTGTTCTGCGCTTGTCGAGGGGGCCTCGTCAAGCAATTCGATGGACAAAGACAACGATCAACATTGGGTTGAAACAATTGGCACATTCCATCATGGATGTCGGATTATCATACGAAATGATGAGCAATAGAACGTTGGACCACCAAGAGGCTATTAATGCATTTCGAGAAAAACGAAAATCTAATTTTGTTGGACACTAAGATGGTATATGGAGAAAATCTGTGAAGTGGTTGGGAAACGTAACGTTGTGTTGGACGGTGGTTCTTTTTTGCAATCTGAGTGATGCGAACGCAGACTCAGTCTACATCGACATGCAGCGTACGGACCAGGGTCACGTTGGAACGCCTCTTGGCGCCATTTGGGCAGTCGATAGTTGGTTTTTAACACTTGTAACCTTGGACTTTAAGCTTTCCGGTGTTCCTGAGGGTAGCTACGAAGTGCTCTTGTACGATTCGCCAGAGTGCACTGGCCCTGGGGACGTGTACNATCCGTATGGGGANGCTCCAGGGCAGAGGATTGGTGATCTACTGCCNGAAATGGTATCCGAAAATGGNGATCTNACTGGAATTCACGGAATAAAACCCCCAACCCTTACGGCTGATTCACACAAGTTGACCGTGATAGAGATGAGAGGGCATGCTCTGATTCTGCGCTCAAACGAGACCAAACAGACACTGGCATGTGGAATAGTTCGCGAAGGAGATTGGGAAGAACCAAGGTGACGAAACTTTAAACGAAGGGGTAAAGGTGTGTCGTTGCGCTGTTTCTTTGTGTTCGTAGCGGTCTTTTTCTATTGGACTCCTCTTCATAGTGTCTGTGCGAGTGACCTATTTGATCTATTCATGTCGCCTTCCGATGAGGCACGAATTGGTCAGGAAGAGCATCCGAAAATTCTAGCGGAATTTGGAGGAGAGTATGCAGACCCTAAGATAGTGGCGTATGTGAACTCCATCGGCCAGTTTTTGCTACAAACCTCAGAGACACCTAAAGCTCGGTTTACCTTCACCGTACTCAATTCTCCGGTCGTCAATGCCTTTGCCCTCCCTGGCGGCTATGTATACGTAACTCGTGGTCTTCTTGCTTTGGCTGGAAGTGAGGCGGAGCTTGCGGGAGTTATTGCCCATGAAGTTGGGCATGTGACCGCGCGCCACAGCGCGAACCGGGCTGGCAACAGTATTTTGGCAAATCTTGGTCTGACTGTTCTCGGGATAGTGACGGGAAACGAAATCGTTAGCAAGGTAGGGCAACTTGGTGCGTTTGCCGTACTGCAATCGCATTCACGGGAGGATGAGTTTGAGGCGGATCAGCGGGGTGTCCGATATCTAATGCGTGCGGGGTTTGATCCACACGCTATGTCAAGTTTCTTACGAAAGTTGCAAGCGCACTCGCATTTGGAAGCGAAGATCCAAGGAGTATCTCCGAACGAAGGATTCGATTTTTTTGCAACTCATCCTCGGACGTCCGAGAGAGTAAAGCGTGCTATCCAATTGGCGTCTGACGGGAAAGTNCAACGCCCCATCGTAGGGCGCGATGTATATTTCACCAAGATAGATGGTCTTCTCTTCGGTGATGACGAAAGCCAAGGTTTTATCCAAGATCAACGTTTTGTCCATCCCATTCTGCGTTTTGAATTCATGGTGCCAAAGGGATTCAATATCCTAAATGGCCAAAGAAGTGTCGTCGCTAAGGGGCCGAATGGATCTACACTGCAATTTGATTTTGCTGAACGAACCAAGCGATCTATAGAGCGTTATCTCCGAGANGATTGGGCCCGTGGGAAAGGTTTGTCAGATGTAGAGATCTTGACGATTGGTGGCATGCCATCAGCGACGGCGGTGCTTCATCCGAGTGGTGGCCGCGGTGATGTGACAATTCGTTTGGTAGCGATCGGTTTCGATAGTAGGACTGTCTACCGCTTCATTTTCGTGACACCAAGGCGTTTATCGAAAGAGGAGCGCAGAACGATTGAGCATACAGCGTTAACTTTTCGTCGTTTAAATGAAATAGAAGCAAGAAGCACCACTCCTCTGCGACTTGGTTTTCATCGCGTAGTTGCCGAGGATACCCCGGAGACAATAAGTAAGCGAATGGCAGTTGCTAGTTTTAAGCTGGAACGGTTTCGAACGTTGAATGGTCTTTCCTTGAAACAGGATCTAACAGTTGGTGAACGCGTCAAGGTGGTACTAAAATAGAACTGTAACTAGTTCAGACTTTCTCTCTCTTACTAGTGTTATGACAACAGGTAGAGTTCAGTTATTTATGAAAGAAAATAAGATTGTTAGAGGGTTGCATGAAAATAGCCGTTGGAGGATTTCACCACGAGACTAACACCTTTGCTCCGGAAAAGGCGGAATACCAGGATTTCGTTCAAGCTGATGGTTGGCCTGCACTAACTGAAGGGGAACAACTATTTGATACCATTGAAGGTATGAACCTTGGAATTTCGGGTTTTACAACGGCTAGTATGGTCGAGGGATACGAGCCCATACCTTTATTATGGTGTTCGGCTACCCCTAGTTCTTATGTGACTGCTGATGCCTATGAGAGGGTCGCGGGTGCCTTGTTGAATCGCTTGGCAAATACGTTACCGGTTGACGCCGTTTATCTTGATCTTCACGGAGCAATGGTTGCCGAGCATCATCAAGATGGCGAGGGAGAGCTTTTAGCTCGGGTACGNAGTCTTATCGGCCCTAAAATTCCATTAGTTGCCAGCCTCGACTTGCATGCCAATGTCACTAAGAGAATGTTATCTGAGTCGGATGCACTGGTTGCTTATCGGACCTATCCACATGTTGATATGGCTGAAACGGGAGAACGAGCATTACGTCTACTCGAGCAGGTTGCTACTTCGGGGAAGCCAGCGCAGTCGATTCAAAAACTTGATTTTCTAATCCCTTTGGTGTGGCAGTGCAGTTTATCGGAACCGTGCCAAGGTCTTTATCAAAGTTTGCGTGATCTTGAGGATAGTCAGGCTAGCGTGTGGTCTTTGTCATTTGCGGCGGGGTTCCCGCCCGCCGATATTCACGAGGTTGGGCCAGCAATATTGTCGTATGGTGAGGATCAGGAAAGTGTGGATCGGGCTGCAGAGAGCCTAGCCGCATTGGTGCATTCTGCGGAACCCAAATTTGGTGGGAAGATCTATAGCCCCGTGGAGGCGGTAAGCTATGCCCAGAACAGTAAACTGCAGCCCGTGGTTATTGCAGATACCCAGGACAACCCCGGTGCAGGTGGCAACTCGGATACTTTGGGGATGCTGCGTGCGTTAATTGATGTTGGTGCAGAGTCGGCGGTTATTGGTCTTATTTATGACCCTGAGACTGCCAAGCTCGCGCATGTAGCAGGAGAAGGGAACACAATTGAGGCATCACTTGGTGCTGGCTCTCGGTGGAGAGGAGAAGCACCGTTGATTGGTCAGTTTGGGGTTCAAACCCTNGGTGATGGATCATTTACCGCGACCGGTCCCATGTTCCGAGGTGCGAATATGGAGCTTGGNAAAATGGCGGTGCTCAGGATTAGTGGTGTGGAAATTCTGGTGTCGTCAAAAAAAATGCAATTAGCTGACCAGTCAATTTTTCGTCACCTAGGTATCGAGCCTNCGTCACGTTCCATCCTAGTATTGAAAAGCTCTGTCCATTTTCGCGCAGATTTCACGGAGCTAGCGGGAGAGATTATAGTTGCGGCAGCCCCTGGACCTAACCCCGCTAATAATCTTGATTTGCCCTTTGAAAATGTTAGGCCGGGGATTCGGTTGGCTCCGGGCGGACCAATTTTACAAACGTGATTTTTCTGGCCTCAGTCAGTCAATTCACACCAGATCGGTGTGTGGTCAGATGCCTTCTGGCGTCCGCGAGGTAATGGGTCAATATCGCATGATTTGAGCCGATCGGCGGCTTGTGGTGATAGCAGCAGATGATCAATCCGGAGCCCTTTATCAGCTTCAAAAGCTCTTCCTTGGTAGTCCCAGAAGGTGTAATGGCCTGCATCGTTGTGAACGGCGCGAAACGCGTCCGTGTAGCCCAAATACAGAATTGCACGAAAACGCGAGCGAGTTTCTGGACGGCATAAAGCATCCTCGGCCCAGCCTTTTGGGTCATAAACATCGTTATCTGATGGTATCACGTTGTAATCNCCACCCAAAACGACTGGTTCTTCATATTTTAGCAATGATTCGGCGTGAGAATCTAACCTATCCATCCAGTCCAGCTTGTATGGAAATTTGGGAGAATCTGTGGGATTTCCGTTCGGCAGGTAAATCGAGGCAACTCGTATCCCACTGCTTCCCGAATCTATCCAAGCTTCAATATAGCGAGCTTGCTCGTCGGTGTCGTCTCCAGGAAGCCGGTCTTTGATATCTTCCATAGGATATTTAGAAAGAATTGCGACGCCGTTGTATGATTTTTGTCCCACTACGGTGCAGGTATAGCCAAGCTCCTCAAATTGCGAGTTGGGAAATGTTTCGGCTATAGTCTTAATTTCTTGCAGCAGCAAAACATCCGGGGAAAATTCTTCAATCCAACGGACGACGTTGGCTAAGCGCGCACGTACAGAGTTTACATTCCAGGTTGCTATTTTCATGAAATTCCTGCTTAAGAAAAGCTCTGCTAATAGTCAAAAGCCCGCCAAGGGCGGGCCTAAAACGTTATATGTGTATCTTTTCTGTCATCCTACAGAGAAAGAAGTTCCGCAACCGCACATTGCTGTCGCATTGGGATTTTTTACCACAAACATCGATCCAGCAATATCTTCTTGCCAATCAATTTGAGAATCTTTTATGAGAGCTACAGACATACCGTCAATCAACATGGAAGCGCCATCTCTCTCAATAACTAGGTCATCGGGTCTAGTTTTTGAGTCAAGTGAAAAGCCATATTGAAAACCGGAGCAACCGCCACCAGAGATCGCCAGACGAAGGCCAACAGCGTCGTCTTGCGTGGCAACAAGATGACGGATTCGCGTTGCCGCACTATTAGTTAGGGATAGACCCCAGTCGTCAGCACTCATTTTCTGAATTTCTGCCATATTAGATAAATCAAGAAATACATGAATTCCTTTATACAATATCTAGCGTTTGTTAGTCCAATGTCAATTGGGAGCGTGTAAAAAGGAGTGTTGATACTACTACCGGTGGTCGCTAGTTTCTAATCATGACTGGTTCTGTCCTTCCGGCACCATATGCTTCGCGACCTGATGAAAGCCGCGGCCGCCTCTATACGGAAGAAGAGAGCCTAACTCGTTCCGCGTTCCAACGTGACCGAGACCGGATAATTCACTCCGCAGCTTTCCGTCGGTTAGAGCATAAGACGCAAGTATTCGTTCACCACGAAGGAGATCACTATCGCTCACGATTGACACATAGCCTGGAAGTGGCACAAATCGCCCGATCCATCAGCCGCGAACTTGGGCTGAACGAGGATCTTTCGGAAACATTGGCACTGGCTCACGATCTTGGACACACACCGTTCGGACACGCTGGAGGGGATGCGTTAAACGAGGCGATGAGAGCTTTTGGCGGATTTGACCACAACGCCCATACTCTGCGTATCGTGACCTTTTTAGAACGTCGCTATGGAAAATTTGATGGGCTGAATTTAACTTGGGAAACATTGGAAGGAATTGTAAAACACAATGGTCCCGTATCTACGGCAAACGGTCCAGTCCAGCTTTACAACGATAATCATGATTTAGAACTTGTGACATTCCCCGGGCCCGAGGCGCAGGTTGCGGCTTTGGCCGACGATATTGCGTATAGCAATCACGACATAGATGATGCCCTTCGTGCCGGATTTATTGGTCTAAACGATCTTTGTGATGTGCCATTGGTAGGATCAATGATATCGGAGGTACGTTTGTTGTATCCGGAGGCTCCCCCGGCACGACAGGGGCATGAAACTATTCGTCGAGTAATTAATCGGATGGTCTCTGACCTTGTCAGTGAAACACAAAGACGTGTAACCAAGTTGAAACCAAAAAGTGCCCAGGAGGTGAGGGATCAAGATATGCCGGTCGTGTCTTTTTCTGAATCCATGCAGGAGCACAATCTAATTTTGCAAAAATTTCTGTTTGATAATATGTACCGGCACTATCGGGTAGTTCGAATGGCTAGCAAAGCACGGAGGGTTGTTAGCGATTTGTTTGACTTGTTTCTTCACGAGCCAAATTGCTTGCCAACGGAGTGGTCTGAGCGTTGTGAAGGGGCAGATTCCCCATCAACCGCACGTCTCGTAGCCGACTATGTGGCTGGTATGACCGATAGATACGCCCTAGAAGAATACGCCAAGATGTTTGACGTAAAAGTACAGATTTAATGAATATTTTTAATTCTTTTAGAGAAAAACTTAATTGTATAATTGAAGATTTACAGCGTCAGGGAGTTATCCCTTCCGACGTGGAAATAAGCGGGATATCTGTTGAGCCGCCACGAGAGGCAAAGCATGGAGATCTCTCCACCAACGCGGCCTTGGTCCTTGCAAAACAGGCTAAAGGAAACCCTAGAGAGTTTGCTGGTAGTTTAGCTCCTCGGCTTATGAAGATAAACGGAGTGATTTCCGTCGATATTGCTGGTCCAGGTTTCCTAAACGTTTTCTTCGGTTTGGGCTTTTGGCACAATTTACTTAGGGACGTATTGAATTCAGGGACAAACTTTGGCCGGAGCCAAATAGGACGAGGCAACAGTATCTTAGTTGAATTTGTTTCAGCGAACCCAACTGGTCCGCTGCATGTTGGACACGCGAGGGGAGCGGTATATGGAGATGTTTTGGCCCGACTTCTAAGTTTTTCCGGTTTCAATGTAGCTCGCGAGTATTACTGGAACGATGCCGGCGCCCAGGTCGATAAATTGGCCGCTTCGGTTTACACGAGGTACCTCCAAAAACTTGATGCAACGGATCCGGCTGAACCAGGTGACGACAATGGTGCTGAAGTTGAATACGGTGGAGAATATCTCATCGATCTTGCTGGAGATCTAGTAGAACGGCATGGGGAAAAGTGGAGGGATGTTCCAAGAAGGGATTGGTTGCCGATTGTTCGNGAGATTTCAATTGAAGCTATGAAGGACCTTATACGTTCGGATCTCAGACTACTCGGAACAACGTTCGACAATGAGGTTTCTGAATCTAAACTTGTCTCCGACGGAAAAGTAAACGCTGCTGTCAGTAACTTGAAGTCGAAAGGTTTAATTTACGAGGGGCGACTGAAACCGCCGAAAGGAAAGAGGCAGGATTGGGAGGAAAGAGACCAAATCTTATTTCGAGCGACACTTTTTGGAGACGAGGTGGATCGCCCGTTGCAGAAGTCAGATGGAACATGGACCTATTTCGCGTCCGACATAGCCTACCATTTTGACAAGTTTTGTCGTGGCTACGATAAGATGGTCAATATTTGGGGTGCGGATCACGGTGGCTATGTAAGTCGGGTGAAGGCTGCCGTTTCGGCGCTGACAGANGATGTGGCAAAGCTAGAGGTTCGACTATGTCAAATGGTTCGATTATTTGATGGGGGAGACCCCATTAAAATGTCTAAGCGTAGCGGTAGTTTTNTTACGGTCAGCGAATTGATAGAGGTGATGGATAAAAAAGTTGGTACCGGGCTTGGGCAAGGTGTCGTGCGGTTTATCATGTTGACCCGTAAGAATGATGCGCCTCTTGACTTTGATTTTGCTANGGCAGCGGAACAGTCCAGGGACAATCCAATGTTTTATGTGCAATATGCACATGCCCGCATTTGTTCGGTCAACCGTCGAGTCGAAAGTAATCCAAACTTGTGCAAACTAGCTAATGCTACGGACATAGAGCGACTTGTGCAGCCAGANGAACTGGCGTTAATTAAGCTTATCGCCGACTGGCCTCGGCAGGTGGAGGCTGCAGCGGTAGCTTATGAACCCCANCGGATTGTAGTTTATTTGAATGATCTCGCATCTGCTTTTCACGCACTTTGGAATAAAGGCAATAACAACCTCGATTCTCGCTTCATAGTGGAGACTGATCCCAGCCTTACCCGAGCTCGACTAGGACTGATAAGTGCNGTGCGTATTATTATTTCCGGAGGACTCGAAACTTTACTGGGAATAACTCCACAATACGAAATGCGTTGATGGCTATAAATCCAACATTAAAAATGTGTATTGCACCCGGAATGTTTCTTGCGGTCGTTGGTGCCTTCACGCTAGTGGTTTGGCGNGCATCGAATCTAGACATAGATGTTTCAGACCATCATGATTTGCCAGTGGTAAAAGCAGCTTCGGGACCTGTACGAATTCGACCCGAAANACCTGGAGGATTACAGGTGCCTCATCAAGATAAGACGGTGTTCGATACATTTGAGAATGGCGACGCTGTCCATCGTGAGGAGAAGTTACTCTCGCGCCCGGATGAGCCAATGGTTCCATCCTACCTAGTAGAAACCGGTGAGGCGCAGATCGGAGTATCAGCCGACGCGGCTAATCAGTCGGTTGATGACGTAACAACTAAAGTGGAGGCAGTGATCAACGATTCTGATAATTCAAGTAAAGGAAGTGCTGACAGAGTAGTTAGAAATACGAGTTTGAGTGTTCCCAAGGACCCTGAAGAGGAAAAACAGTTTGAGAAATTTAGGCCAGTGAACAGNTCTTTTCACGTTGTCCAACTGGCCTCGTTTCGTAGTCTTGATGCCGCTGAAGTTGCTTGGGAGAAATTGTACGTGCGCGCCCCCCGTCTATTAAGTGGTCTTTCGCCGACGATTGTTCAGGCGAATTTGATAAATGGNGGAGGGACTTTTTACCGGCTTCAGGCAGGACCACTGCCTGATAGAGATGCTGCCGCAGCTCTGTGTAAAGCGCTGGGTACACATGATTTGGATTGCCTGATTGTCCAACCTTAAAACNAGACCCCGTCCGTTGATCTTTGGTTGCGAAGGATATCACCTGCTTCCTGAAGAGCGGGAGTTTTTTACTGAGTCCAATCCGTTTGGCTTCATTTTATTTGAACGTAATATTTCCAGTCCCACTCAGGTGCGATGCCTGATCAACGACTTACGGGGGCTGACCGGTAACGTGGACCTACCCATATTGATTGACCAGGAGGGCGGCCGTGTTGCTCGTTTGCGTCCACCATATTGGCGCATATTTCTCGCAGCTAGGCAATTGGTTTCGCGGACAGGTGATGATGTTGAGAAAACATGTCGAGCGATCTTCATCAATAGTAGAATTTTGGCTCACGAACTTTCTGAATTATTCATTACAATTGATTGCATGCCAGTTCTTGATTTGGCTGTGGCCGGGGCACACGAGGTAATAGGTGACCGAGCCTACGGGTCTGCGCCTGAGCGAGTGGCAAAGTATGGGCGTGCCGCCTGTGATGGACTATTGGCGGGGGGCATTTTACCAGTAATCAAGCATATTCCGGGTCACGGTAGAGCTACCGTAGACAGTCACATTTCCTTACCATCGATCCAGAGCAAAAGAAACGAGCTCGAACGAACTGATTTTGTTCCCTTTCGGGCGTTGAGGCACATGCCGTTGGGCATGACGGCACACGTTGTGTTTTCGGACATTGATCCTATGCGTCCGGCCACACTTTCGCCAGTTATAGTGTCTGACGTAATTAGAGGTGATATTGGTTTTGATGGGCTATTGATAACGGATGACATCTGCATGTCGGCGCTTCAAGGTTCTCTTCTAGAGAGGGCTCAGGCTTCTCTCTCTGCTGGGTGTGACATAATTTTGCACTGCAGCAGTATATTATCTGAGATGAAAGAGCTGGCAGGGGGTATAAAAACAATGGCAGATTCTAGCTGGAGAAGGGCAGAGAGAGCTGTGGAGTTTTCAACAAAACAATTTGCAAGAATGGATTTAGAAGTGGCTCGGAAAGAGCTGGTTAGACTAATGGCATAGTAGATTCATGAAAAAAATCTGAAGTTCATGCGCGATATCATTTATTTAATTTCAACTTGGTTATGTCCTGTTTTGATTGCGATAACCATGCACGAAGCGGCACATGGATATGTAGCCTGGCGACTTGGTGATCCGACCGCAAAAAAACAAGGTCGGGTAAGCTTCAATCCGCTAAAGCACATAGATCCAGTTGGTACTATATTGATCCCTGGTCTCCTCATCCTGGTTCGAGCTCCGTTTCTTTTTGGATTTGCTAAGCCGGTTCCAGTAAATTTTATGAATCTGAGGAGGCCGCGCCGCGATATGGTCTTGGTGGCACTTGCAGGCCCAGGAATGAACCTGGCTTTGGCGTTGGTTTCTGCCTTTTTGATTCACTTAGCACTACTTTCCCCTAAGACCATAGAGCCCTGGTTAATACAAAATCTGATAAATTCAATCTTAATCAATCTGGTTCTGATGGTGTTCAATCTTATTCCGCTTCCCCCGTTGGATGGGGGTCGAGTAGCTGTAGGGTTATTGCCATACCCCTGGTCGGGAAGGTTGGCACGTTTGGAACGTCATGGTCTATTAATTTTAATTGGATTGATTTTTGTCTTGCCGTTAATCTCTGAACAGGTAGGGATCGACTTGAATCTTTTTGTTTGGTTGATCGGGGTGCCAGTGGAGATATTGTTCAATATGGTAAAATTTGTTTCGGGNCTGGGTTAAGATGTCAGACGTGACGGGAACTGGTGGTAGTGATCAGTTTGCATCAGTTTTGAAGGAACCCCGGCAACTGGTCCTAGATTTGGACGGTTTCGAAGGGCCAATTGACCTGTTGCTGTCCCTTGCGCGGGACCAGAAAGTTGACCTAACTAGAATTTCCGTTCTGGAGTTGGCCGACCAGTACCTCGCCTATATTGAAACGGCCCGTCAACTGCGTCTGGAGTTGGCATCCGATTATTTAGTGATGGCTGCGTGGCTTGCATATTTAAAGTCCCGACTTTTGTTGCCGAATAGAGAGGATGATCAGTCAGAGCCAGATCCGGAGTTTTTGGCAGAAACATTGGCGCTTCAGCTACGGCGTTTGGAGGCGATGCGCGACGCGGCTCGGAAACTTTTTCAGCGAGACTTACTTGGTAGGGACGTATTTTCTAGAGGTGTCTCTGAGGGCATATCCTTAATTCGTCAGCCAATCTATAGGCCTTCGCTTCATGACCTAGTGCGGTCCTATGCCGAACAACAACGGCGGCGCCAACCCAGCCGCATGACCATTGAGCCTAGCCACGTTTACAGCGTTGAGATGGCGCTGAGGCGGCTTTCCATAATGGTTGGGCAAGAACTAGATTGGATGGGTTTGCAGAGTTTTTTGCCAGAGGGTCTGACAGATGGATTGATAGCGCGTTCGGCGTTGGCATCGACTTTTGCTGCCTCGCTTGAGTTGGCGCGAGAGGGAAAAATCGAAGTACGCCAGTTGGATACTTTTGGTCCCATATATCTCCGCTCCCGAAAAGTGGATATTGAATAATGAAAGACAATAGCCAACAACTTCGTATTATTGAAGCCTTACTGTTTTCTTCAAAAACGCCAGTGTCAGAAAAGCTGATAATGGAACACATGCCTGAAGTGGACGAACTTGGTGNACTACTTGTTCGTCTTTCTGAAGAATATTCGGAACGTGGCGTAAATTTGGTGAATGTAGCGGGAGGGTGGACATTTCAAACCGCTCCGGATTTAGCGCCAGTTTTGCGACATGAAATAGAGGTCGAGCGAAAATTATCGCGGGCGGCAATGGAGACGCTGGCGATAGTCGCATATCACCAGCCTGTAACTCGGTTAGAGATTGAACAAATTCGGGGGGTAACGGTAAGTAAGGGGACATTGGATATTTTATTCGAGGCAAATTGGATTGCACCCAAGGGTAGGCGGCGCACGCCCGGAAGNCCGGTCACCTGGGTGACAACAGACGGATTCCTGACTCATTTTGGACTCTCAGTGGTGGATGATTTGCCCGGTTTGGATGAGTTGAGGGCGGCCGGACTCTTGGATGTAGCAACTCCGCCACTATTCATTGCGGAACGTGTTGAGGATGGCGATGANGATGAGCNTGATGAAGAACAACCAGAACTTGTTCTTGGAGATGACGAGGNCTGACGGCTGTGCCACAGAGGACTGGCTAAAGATCATACGGATCTGGTGGATAGGGCCAATCATAACAGACCGGGCTAGTTTAGGGGTAATAGAGTGGTAACGGCGTTTATTAGATTATTAAGTTGAAACAAGCCAATAATACGNCTAGAACTTATTGCGAATAAGAATTAATCGCATAACATATGGCCACAAAATATANAGATTTCCGAGACAACGTTTTTCAGCTCGTTTTTATTCAGGGTTGGGCCGTAGTTTTATTGTCTTTATCATTAGTCACAGGCTCAATGGTCTGCGTGGCCGCCGAGGTAAATATTTATTCGGGCCGAAAAGAGGCGCTAATTAGGCCTGTATTAGACAAGTTTACAGAGAAGACTGGAATTATTGTTAACTTGGTGAGTGGCAANGCTGGGCAGTTGCGTGAACGTTTGTTGGTCGAAGGCCGCAATTCCCCAGCCGATATTTTGATTACGTCTGATGCAGCAAATCTGTATCGGGCTGCGGAAGCAGGCCTATTGCAACCAGTGGTATCAAATATCCTTGATTCGCAGATACCAACAAACTACCGCGATAAGGCGGGACACTGGTTCGGATTGAGTCTTCGGGCCCGCGTTCTCGTTTACTCCGTTGATCGAGTGTCAACAGATGAACTCTCGACGTATGAGGATTTGGCTTCTATGAATTGGCGCGATAGGGTCTCCGTTCGTTCCTCCAGTAATGTGTATAATCAGTCACTAATAGCCTCGCTGATTGTTGCCCATGGGATAGAGGGTGCTGAGCTGTGGGCAAAGGGTCTCGTAGAGAATTTTGCTCGTTCGCCAAAGGGTGGAGATACCGATCAAATCCGTGCAGTCGCGGCAGGCGAGGCTGATGTAGCGATAGTAAATTCTTATTATTATGGACGATTGATGGCTTCTAACGATCCGAGCGATCTGGACATAATAAACAAAACGGCTCTTTTCTTTCCCAACCAGGAAAATCGTGGAGCCCATGTTAATGTGTCCGGAGCGGGTTTAGTAGCTCATGCTAGAAACCGCTCGGAGGCGATTTTGCTTCTTGAATTTCTGGCGGGCCCTGAGGGGCAGCGTTTGTTTGCGGAACTCAATCATGAGTTCCCTGTTAGTGTAAATGTTCAAAATTCCGGGATTGTTTCTAAATGGGGCTCTTTTAAGGCCGATCACTTAAGTCTTGGACTGTTGGGAAAGTATAACGGAGATGCGATCAGATTAGCTGATCGAGCCGGCTGGAGATAATTAGATTTGCGAAAGACCATTGGTAACCTCGGTAGCGCTCCGTCAAAGAGGTTATGGTCTAACCTATAACCAAATCTTCAGGCACTGCTTTGCTAAGATGTGTTGTCTAGTCTAAACGGAGGTTAACNATAGCGGTTTTTGGGTGATATGGTGCTGGGNTNGTGAAGGTAATTTCATATAACGAAATGTCATCGATTAGGNGGTCGCTGCNCTTTAGTTTCTGGCCGGTCTTTTCATTCTTTTTTGCCGTCTTGGTATCAGTGCCAGCGTTAGTTGTTCTAGCCCATCTGTTTTTCCCACTGGGAGACGTATGGCGGCATCTTTTTGACACTGTGCTTTCTCGTTACGTAATTAATACAGCTTCCCTCGCACTTGGGGTCGGGCTGATAGGGTTCATCGTTGGGGGTGCGACAGCCTGGTTGTGTGCAACTTGTCAATTCCCAGGACGATCATTTTTCGAATGGGCACTTTTGTTACCGCTCTCTGTNCCCACATACGCAATTGCGTTTTGTTACGGCGGGTTGCTCGATTATGCTGGGCCAATTCAAAGCACTTTGCGGGAAAGCTTCGGTTGGTCTCGTGGTGATTATTGGTTTCCTGAAATTCGTTCTCTTCCGGGGGCTATATTCGTAATGGCTTTCGTCCTTTATCCGTATGTTTATTTGTTGGGAAGGGCTGCATTTATTGGACAATCCAGGAACATGATGGAAGTTAGTCGTGTTTTAGGACTGGGAGGATGGCAAACTTTTTTCCGGGTATCTTTACCATTGATTCGGCCGGCAATGATTGCTGGAATTTCCTTAATGATAATGGAGGCGTTAAGTGACTTTGGCGCTGTTCAATATCTTGGGGTTGATACATTTACGACGGGGATATATCGGACTTGGTTTTCCCTTGGTGCGCCCCAAGCAGCCGCACAGCTTTCCGCAGTGCTCCTATTATTCGTCTTTACAGCATTACTGGTGGAGCAATGGTCCCGGGGGAAAGCCCGCTATTATCAGGTTACCGGGCGTGAGAGAGTATCTCGTAGAGTGGAGCTCCGGGGACTATCTGGAGTTATAGGATGCGCGGTTTGCCTCATACCTTTAACCTTTGGATTTATAGTGCCGAGCGCACAACTCTTTTCTTGGACATTGAGTACTTGGTCCGATGTCATTGACTACAGATTTGTCGAATACNCCTGGCATAGCATTTCACTAGCAGCATTCACTGCGGTACTGGCTGTATTCATGGCCTTAGTGCTCCGTTATTCTTTGAGAATTGGAGGGGGCAGATTTGGAAAATTGTGTGTTCGCTTTTCTGGTTTAGGATATGCGGTGCCTGGGTCTGTAATAGCCGTGGGAGTATTATTGCCTTTCGGGTGGTTGGATAACTCTATGGATGAGTTGGCTCGGGAATGGTTTGGTTTTTCAACTGGCCTGGTATTCACGGGTGGAGTGATGGTATTGGTTTTTGCTTATCTCGTTCGATTTATGGCTGTGGCGTTAGGGGCGGCGGAATCTGCGTTAGACAAAATTAGTCCTCGCTTGGACGATGCCGCGCAGGTTTTAGGGTGTGGACCTATCGAACGTCTGCGTCAAATTCATATACCTTTATTGTTTAGTGGGCTTCTAACGGGAGGCTTACTAGTATTTGTTGATGTAATGAAGGAGTTACCAGCAACACTGATTTTGCGGCCATTCAATTTTGATACATTGGCTGTTCGTGCCTACGAACTCGCATCTGATGAGTTGCTCCGGGAATCAGCGAGTGCCTCCCTTGTCATAGTATTGGTGGGGCTGATACCGGTTATCGTTCTCAGTAGATCCATTGGACGTGTGGGGCAGGCTGCCGAAGGTCTCGGTGGGTCCAAATGAATATTATTGCNTCGGGACTGGAGCTAAGTGGGATCAACCATTCGTATGGAAAAGCACAAATAATTAAAAATTTTAATTTAGTCGTTCCGACCGGCTCACTAACGTGTTTACTGGGTCCCTCCGGGTGCGGCAAGACTACCGTGCTAAGACTGGCCGCTGGTCTTGAAGACCTGCAAGGGGGTTCAATAAAGATAAAGGGNCGTCTTGTTGCATCGGAAACGAGNACATTGTTACCAGAAAAACGAGATATTGGGCTTATGTTTCAAGATCACGCATTATTCCCACATCTTACTGTTCTAGAGAATGTTTTGTTCGGAATTGGTAGACAGGCTGTCAATTCACGAGGTTCTACGGCAAAAATGGTANTACAACAGGTGGANATGGTTGCGTTTAAGGACTCCTACCCGCATATGTTATCGGGTGGAGAGCAGCAGAGGGTGGCGTTAGCCCGTGCGCTTGCGGCACGTCCCGGTGTTATGTTGTTGGATGAGCCGTTCTCTGGTCTGGATGTAGCACTCCGCGCCAACGTGCGAGAGGATACAATGCGCATACTCAAGGATTCATTGTTAACCACGTTGATGGTTACGCATGATCCAGTGGAAGCGATGATGATGGCTGACCATATAGCGCTGATGGATGGCGGAACAATCGTACAGACTGGCCGTCCATCCGAACTCTATCGGCACCCAGGAAGTCCATTTTGTGCCCGTTTTTTGGGAGAGGTTCTGGAATTTAGGGGTGTCGTTGACCATGGAATGGTAAAAACTCCTCTGGGTCTTGTGCCAGCCGCGGCGAGACAGGATGGAGAAAAAATGGTAGTTCTTATCCGCCCCGAAGCCCTATATTTTCAAAACGAAATAGCGGATACCAGTGTTCTAATAAAAATATTAGAAATACGGGACTTGGGGGCCGTCTCTAAAATAATATTTGAGGTTGAGGAAAATGGGGTAGAGTTACAGGTAAACGTGCCTGCACGAGAATTACCAAAGGTTGGGAGTAAGGTCATGGTCAACCTTGACCTTGCAATGGTATTTGTATTTCCGGTCAGGTACGGCTAAATACTAGTGGATTAATATACCTCTAGTAGTCAGTACGATCCCTGATTGGGGTATGGTAACTTAAAAGTGCGCGACTTTGCACTGTTGGGAGAGCATGTTATGGGTAATATTGGGGTTTGGCAGATTGTTCTTATCCTGGCAATAGTACTGATATTGTTTGGTGCCGGGAAATTGCCTCGTGTCATGGGTGACGTGGCGAAAGGCGTGAAAAGCTTTAAGGCTGGATTAAAAGAAGAGCCAGAGGTAGAAGCAACCAAGGAAGTCCCGGAAACACCGAGTAGTACAGTATCGGAGTCCACAGAGGCGGTAACGGAGACAACTCAAGCTTCCACCGCTACGAAACAAGATGAGCCGGCCAAGAGTTAGAGTCGTTTCATATTCTGTCGGCTGTTCGCGTATAGAAATAAAAGAGGAACGGCAGTGTTAGACCTCGGCTGGAGCGAGATGGCAATCATTGCCGCTGTTGCTCTGTTTGTGATCGGGCCAAAGGACCTGCCAAAGGCTCTCCGCACGTTGGGGCACTATGGTGGAAAGATCCGTGGGTTGGCTCGTGAATTTCGTGGGAGTGTAGATGAAGCTGTTAAAGAAGCGGAGCTTGAAGAAGTTAAAAATCAAATTCAGTCAGTAACAAATATGGATTTGGATTCTGCGCTAGATGCCACGGAGCGACTGGCTGAAAAGGGGGATGATCCCGATTCAAATGGGCCGTCTGAAAGTGCTGATGCCAGAGAGAATACGTCGACTGCGACGGCTGGCAAACACTTTGCTCGTTTCGGGGAACACTACACAAAGACGGATGAAACCGAAACAATTGCTAGTTCGGATAATTCTGAGCAAGAGGAAACTAGAGATAAGGAGGATGCTGTGACTCCGACACCTAATCTTCCGACTGGGGTGGCACAGGTGGTTGAGGCCCGAGAAAGAGATCGAGAGAGGGTTGATACAGTAGATGAAAAAGTAGATCAAACTGAATCAAAACCGCCTGCGCATCAGACCGAAACCTAACATCTACCAGTGTCAAATCTTCAAGAACCGGACGAAAACGAGTTAGGCGGGAAAGCACCGCTTATCGAGCATTTGATCGAATTTCGCAATCGCCTTATGTACTCGGTGATTGCTTTGTTTGTCTGTTTTATCGCCAGCTATATCGTTGCGGAAGACATATACGCATTTCTAGTACGCCCGTTGGCTCAGATATATGCGGATTTAGGCGTTGAAAATCCGCGCATGATTTATACCGCGCTGCACGAGGCATTTTTTACATACTTGAAACTCGCTTTCTGGGCTGCTGTTTTTCTGTCGTTTCCGGTTATGGCAACCCAACTTTGGATGTTTATTGCTCCAGGGCTTTACAAGAATGAAAGAGGGGCCTTTTGGCCATTCTTGGTCGCTTCACCAGTTTTATTCGTAATGGGGGCGACCTTAGTTTATTCCTTTATATTCCCACTTGCGTGGAAGTTCTTTATGGGATTTCAGACCGCTGGTTTCGATGGCGGTTTAGCTATCGAGTTAGAAGCAAAGGTCAATGAGTACTTGTCTTTGGTGCTGAAGCTAATGTTTGCGTTTGGCATTTCATTTCAGTTACCTGTCGCACTTACCTTGTTGGCAAGGGCCGGTCTGGTAACCTCTAAGGGGCTAGCACGGAACCGGAAATATTCTATAGTTATCGCGTTCATCGCGGCTGCAATTCTTACGCCACCCGATATCATTAGCCAGGTAGGGCTTGGGTTGCCTATTTTGATTTTGTACGAGATATCAATCGTGTTAGCACGTTTTGCAGAGAAGAAACGAGCACAAAAGGAACGTGAAGAGGAAGAAAAAGTGGATGAGATTCTCGGGGAAAAGAACGCTGGTCAGGAAAANAGCGGAGCAGACAGAAGTGATGATGACTTTGATGAAACAGACTTCAACGAGCCTCGTTAACGGTGTAGCTGAACAGTCATCATTGATTAGTCAATGAGATATGAGATCTAAATGTTTGACATAAAATGGGTTCGTGAAAATCCTGATAAGTTTGATCAGGGGCTAGCCCGAAGAGGCGTTGCTCCGAAAGCGGGTGAGATTATAGGGTTAGATGGTCAACGCCGGCAGTTAATTTCCGATACTCAACGCCTACAAGAACAACGGAATCAAACGTCAAAACAGATTGGTAGAGCAAAGGCCAACGATGAGCCAATTGACGGACTATTGGAAAAAGTAGGCGGCCTAAAACAGGAGTTGCAGGCTCGCGAGGAAAAACTTCGTATTATCGATAACGACATAGAAGCGTCTCTTTTACAATTACCAAATCTACCTCTAGCTGAAGTCCCAGATGGCTTGGATGAGAAGGAAAACGTAGAAGTCAGACGTGTGGGAGTGCCAAGGAAATATAATTTTCCTGCCAAAGCACATTTTGAACTGGGTGAAACACTCGGACAAATGGATTTTAGCACAGCGTCCCGAATGTCCGGTTCGAGATTTGTAATTTTAAGGGGCAGCCTTGCCCGTCTGGAACGGGCATTAGCCGCTTTTATGCTTGATTTGCATTCCGAGAGACACGGTTATCTGGAAGTAAGTCCTCCATATATGGTTCGTGAGAATGCTTTGATTGGCACAGGACAACTGCCTAAATTTGCTGATGATTTGTTCCGAACAGTGGATGATCGTTGGCTTATTCCAACTGCCGAGGTTCCCTTGACTAATCTAGTGTCTGGAGAAGTGCTCAGTGAGGAAGACTTGCCCTTCAGAGTAGCGGCTCATACTCCTTGCTTTCGTTCGGAAGCTGGAGCGGCTGGCAAGGACACACGGGGTATGATCCGAGTGCACCAATTCTCTAAGGTTGAAATGGTTTCAATTACCAAGCCCAGCGAATCTGAAGGTGAGCTCGAACGAATGACTAATTGCGCGGGTACTATCCTCGAGGAGTTGGATTTGCCGTATCGTGTGACACTGCTTTCGGCGGGAGACATGGGTTTCTCTGCCCAGAAGACATATGATCTTGAAGTATGGATTCCTAGCGAGGGACGTTATCGAGAAATCTCTAGCTGTTCTAATTGTGGCGATTTTCAGGCGCGTCGTATGAAGACTCGCTTTCGAATGCTGGGGACCAAAGATCTACGTTTTGTACATACTCTCAATGGATCCGGTTTGGCTGTGGGTAGGGCGCTAGTTGCTGTTATGGAGAACTATCAAAACTCTGATGGTAGTATCAACATTCCTGAGGCGCTGAGACCTTACATGCCGGATGTTGAATTGATCAAAGTAGAATAGGTAAAAGGTCAATTTGTTGGATGCGTATTCTTTTATCGAACGATGACGGCATTGAAGCTGATGGTTTAAAATGTTTGGAACGTGTGGCACGGTCGTTTAGCGACGATGTATGGGTCGTTGCTCCAGAAAGAGATCAAAGCGGTGCTTCACATTCCTTGTCCTTGATGAATCCCGTTAGATACCGGGGTCTCGAGCAGCGCAAATTTGCAGTAGAAGGAACTCCTACCGACTGTATCTTATTAGGGGTTCGACATTTGATCCCCCCTCCCAAGCCTGACTTGGTCTTAACAGGCATAAATTGTGGGGGCAATCTTGGTGATGATGTGACATATTCGGGGACTGTAGCGGGCGCAGTAGAGGGCACCCTCCACGGCATCCCATCAATAGCTCTTAGCCAGTATCACACTCGTCGTGACGATACAAAGTGGGCTACGGCTGAGCACCATGCTCCAAATTTGATACGCCGATTGGTAAAGGAAGGTTGGGCGCCGGACGTGTTAATCAATATAAACTTCCCTAATGTTTCTGAAGAGAATGTAAAAGGCGTCTCTGTCACTTTTCAAGGAAGAGGAGGGCCAGGATCTGTGCTTGACTATGGGGTAGATCCACGTGGGAAGCCTTATGTTTGGATAAATTCCCAACGCGCCACTAAGCGCAATATCGGTGGATCTGATGTGTCGGCCATGGCTGATGGTCGCATTTCGTTGACTCCGTTGAATATAAATCTAACTCATCTCTCTGCTCATAAGAAATTGGGAGATTTGTTTAACGATGATGTTTGAGTAAGATGAACAGTCTTATGAATAAAGCAAAATTGTTGCTACTTCTTCGTCAGGAAGGTGTGACGGATTCCCGAATTCTTTCTGCGTTTGAATCTGTTCCCAGAGAGATTTTCGTTGATGAACTGTTTAAGAATCATGCCTATGAAAACGTCTCATTGCCAATCGATTGTGGACAAACGATTAGTCAGCCAAGTGTCATTGCAATCATGACTAAGGCCCTAGATCTGGGAGCGCGTATGAAGGCGCTAGAGATTGGTACTGGTTCCGGATATCAGACAGCAATATTGGCCCGTTTATGTAGGCGGATATACACTGTAGAGCGCCACCGGACTTTAAGTATTGAAGCTGCCAAAAAATTTCATCAATTAACGATCCACAACGTCAGCACAAAAATAGGTGATGGTTATTCGGGATGGCCAGCTCAGGCTCCTTTTCAACGGATTTTGGTTACCGCTGCTGCTGTGGAGCCACCGCCAAGATTGCTTGAGCAACTTGGTGATGGCGGTGTTATGGTGATTCCGATCGGGAGTGCTGATAGTGAACAGACGTTGTATCGCTTGCAACGAGAAGGAGAAAAGATAATTAAGAATTTCTTGGCTGACGTTCGTTTCGTCCCCTTAGTAAAAGGGGGAGTTGCGGAAACGAAGGAAGAGTAGGTTAACATTACCATGTTTATGGCCGGGAAGAGACTTATAAGTTGCGTACTTATCCCAACGTTNGCAGTTATTTTTCTGGCGAGCTGCTGGCGACCACCGCCTTTGCGGATTTATTCGACGCCGCCAACAATTTTGAATGATAATCTGAAGGGAAACGGAAACATCTCCTCTTCAGATGATGTTTCGAAATCCATTTATGTAGTGAGAAAAGGTGATACGGCATACCGGATCGCGCGCTGCTACGGCGTCGATCTAAAGGCTCTGGTCAAACTAAATACGATGATAGCGCCGTATTTGATCCGGGTGGGACAAAAGATACGAATTCCGACGCCAATAGGGTCTCGGGGATGCTCGGCGAATGTCGCGACTAACTTGGAAGAGCAAAGGGATGAGTCGACGCTCAGTGGCGCTGATGAAGTTGCTAGTAATTACATAGTTTCACCACCCGCCCTGACGGAAAAGACACCTAAAAAATTGGAACCACCTCCAGCCCGAGCAGGAACGAAGTTCTTATGGCCTGTTAAAGGGACGCTAGTCTCCAAGTTTGGAGTGAAACCAGGAAAT
Organism: Rhodospirillaceae bacterium; assembly: GCA_002712985.1. Taxonomy (GTDB): domain Bacteria; phylum Pseudomonadota; class Alphaproteobacteria; order UBA7887; family UBA7887. Next base: position 3,910 of record PAVD01000069.1, on the reverse strand, counting down.
TTGAGAAACGATGGGGTTAATATTTCAGCGCCTGTTGGAAGTCCGGTTCGTGCGGCAGAAAATGGAGTTGTGGCTTATGCGGGGAATGAATTAAGGGGATACGGGAATATGTTGTTGGTTCGCCATGAAGGGGGTTGGGTAACGGCATATGCTCACAACAGTGAACTTCTGGTCGCTCGAGGAGCAATTGTTACTCGCGGCGAAATCATCGCAAAAGTTGGGAAAAGTGGAAACGTTAATAAACCACAGACCCACTTTGAGTTGCGTCGGGGAGATGAGGCTATTGACCCTTCCAAGCATCTCAGTTGGCAATAGCATTGGCTATTAGTCGTCCAGTTTTCGCTTAAGCCGTCCGGCGAGATCTTGAATGTATTGCCAAGCAACTCTTCCCGACCGTGCTCCACGAGTGACGGACCATTCAATGGCCTCGGATTTTAAGATGTGGGAGTCTACATTTAGCCGATAGTGCTCTGCATACCCATCAATCATTGCTAGATATGTCGGTTGGTCGCATGCATGAAATCCGAGCCAAAGGCCAAATCTGTCTGACAACGATATCTTTTCATCTACTGCGTCAGAAGGGTTGATTGCGCTGGACTGATCATTTTCAATGATGTCCCTGGGAAGCATGTGACGGCGATTTGAAGTGGCATAGAAAATAACGTTGTTCGGCCGCCCTTCGATCCCCCCTTCCAGCACAGCTTTCAGTGATTTGTAATCGCTGTCGCCGGCATCGAACGAAAGGTCATCACAGAATAGTAGGAAACGTTTTGACTGTTCACGCAAACGATCAAGTAAAGGCGGCAACGAATGGATATCTTCTCTGTGTATTTCCACAAGGACCAGCGAGGACGGTTCCCGTTGATTTATTTCATTATGCACTGCCTTTACAAGCGAGCTTTTCCCCATGCCACGTGCCCCCCAAAGCAGAGCATTATTGGCGGGAAAACCCTTTGCAAAACGACAAGTGTTTTCAAGTAGGGTTTCTCTGGCCTGGTTTATCCCCTTTAGTAAGATTAATTCGACGCAATTCACCTTATTGGCAGGCTTCAGTTGCAATAAATCAGCTTGCCATACAAATGCCGTACCTTCTTTTATGTCCAGGTCGGGTGGCACTCCTGGTGTAAGTTGTTCGACGGCTTGGGCTATCCGGAGAAGATATTGAGAGAGGGTCGGGTCATTTTTCATGGCAAAAGGTGGCAAATACGTAGGGAAGCCCGAACCTAACATACACCTGCTTCTGGTCAAATAGTTGGGGTAGTGTGCGGTTTGTCGGATTGCAAACCGTAGGGCGATCAGTATAGTCCGTACCTTCCATTGTTAGTTTTGGGGGTCTGATGAACATTTTTATTGCCCGTGCCTATGCACAAGGAACTGATGCTGCTGGCGGTAGCGACTTTTTTGTACAAATTTTACCTTTATTACTGATTTTTGTAGTGTTCTATTTTTTGTTGATTCGACCCCAACAAAAAAAGATGAAGGGGCATCGCAATATGGTGGCTAACCTGCAGCGGGGCGATAAGGTAATTACNGGTGGTGGTCTCTATGCCACTGTTGCAAAAGTCGAGGATGATGCCGTGGTCCTTGAAATTGCNGATGGAGTGAGGGTAAAGGCAGCTCGGCACACAATCAGTGAATTGTCGTCTAAACCGGTTCCAAGAGGTGCCGGCAATGACGCGCAAGGTGAGCCAGGTTCTGGGAAAATTAAGAAATAATTAGCAATTAATTACCGAAAGTAAGAGACCACGATGCTAGTTTTTGAGCGNTGGAAAATTATCCTTGTGCTGGTTATCAGTCTCCTAGGAATTGTTTATGCGGTCCCAAATTTCTTATCGCGTAGCTCCGCNGGAGNTTTACCGACGTGGCTACCACATAAACAAATAAACCTTGGTCTCGACCTACAAGGTGGTTCGCATTTGTTGCTTGAGGTGGACTTTGCGACGGTTCTNACAGAACAACTTGAGATGCTCGTAGATGAGGCTCGTGTAGTACTCCGAGGCGCAGGCATCGGCTATACGGGGCTTGGCCGCAGTGGCGAGGAGGTCACCCTGAAGTTGCGGGATTTAGACGAGGGTGAGGTTGTTCATGACCTATTATCTGAGATAGAGCCNGGTATAGAAATAGAAGTGAGTGAGGCCGGCGATGTTTCTGTTATTCTTAGCGAATCAAGTCTGCGCGAACGGCAGGTTGCNGTTCTGAGTCAATCGATTGAAATCGTCCGGCGGCGAATAGATGAAACAGGAACGCGGGAACCCTCCATCCAACGACAGGGGGAAGATCGTATTTTGGTTCAGTTGCCGGGTGTTGACGACCCAGAGCGGATCAAGCGATTATTGGGTAAAACTGCTAAAATGAATTTTAGGATGGTTGATGAAGCCACTCCTGTAGAAGATGCTTTACGAGGGCGTGTCCCCCCGGGTTCNGAACTTCTGTACGTGCGAGATCGATCTATTAATCAGCAGGATTCCACNCCCATTGTAATCCGNAAGCGCATTTCNGTTAGCGGCGATAATTTACTCGATGCTCAACCCACATTTCAGGACAATCAGCCAGTTGTTTCCTTTCGGTTTGATACAGTNGGTGGNCGGAANATGGGTGCNCTTACNGCNGANAATGTAGGNAAACGTTTTGCNATTGTACTTGATGGAGAGGTGATCAGTGCACCAGTGATTAGGGAGCCAATACCAGGAGGAAACGGTATTATATCCGGCAGTTTTACTGTTCAATCAGCGCAAGACCTTGCCCTCCTGTTGCGTGCTGGGGCACTTCCTGCACCCCTCACGATTCTGGAGGAGCGGACCGTTGGCCCGAGTTTAGGTGCAGATTCAATTGCGGCGGGGAAGATAGCTTCAATAGTTGGTTTGGCACTAGTGGTGTCCTATATAATTATGTCCTACGGATTGTTCGGTGTTGCGGCAGTAGTAGCCCTCCTGGTCAATATGGCTTTAATTGTAAGTTTGCTTTCTGTGCTGCAGGCGACACTGACATTGCCTGGAATAGCGGGAATAGTGCTGACGATAGGGATGGCCGTGGACGCCAATGTATTAATATTCGAAAGGATTCGAGAGGAAGTGCGCAACGGGAGATCAGTGTTTTCCTCTGTTGATGTTGGATTCCGATTGGCTTTTCGAACCATTATCGATGCAAATATCACAACTTTGATAGCGGCAATTTTATTGTTTCAGTTTGGATCTGGGCCAGTCCGCGGTTTTGCAGTTACGCTAGCCATTGGAATTGTTACGTCAATGTTCACAGCGATAATGTTTACCCGTATGTTGATAGTATTGTGGCTACAACGTGTCCGACCACAAACGTTACCTATCTAAACGCTATGAAAAGATTCCGTTTTATACCTGATAATCTTGATCTTCCGTTTATGCGGTGGCGCCGATTGGCGTTTATCTGTTCGCTGGGTCTTATAGCATTGTCGTTGGCTGTTTTCTTTCTCCGTGGTTTGAATTATGGCATAGACTTTCGGGGCGGAATTTTAATAGAAGTAAAAATACCTGCTAGCGCTAATATTTCTGCTATGCGTGATAGTCTAGCTACTCTTGGACTTGGGGAGGTTGCTCTACAGGAGTTTGGCGCACCGGACGACATATTAATCCGTGTGGAGCGCCAAGAGGGGGGAGAGAAGGCTCAACTAGAAGCTGTGTCAGCCCTAAAGTCTCGCTTAGGGGAAGATTTTGGTTCAAATCTCGATTACCGAAGGACAGAATTTGTAGGGCCTAAGGTAGGAAGTGAGTTGATCTCCGCTGGGATAAAAGCGGTGGTTTCTGCGCTATTGGCAATGATGGTGTATATTTGGTTCCGATTTGAGTGGCAGTTTAGCTTAGGGGCTGTGGCGGCACTCCTGCATGATGTGGTGTTAACTATAGGAATGTTTTCATTTACTGGTCTAGAGTTCAAT
>PAVD01000068.1 GCA_002712985.1 Rhodospirillaceae bacterium | reverse complement strand
AGTTACGAAACACTAAAGCTGATCGAGCAGGACGATATTGTCACCGTGTTGTTGAACCGCCCGGAAAAGCGCAATGCTATGTCGAATTTGATGAAGAACGAACTTAGAGATGTTGCTGAGGAACTGGATGGGAGAAACAGTTTGGCATGCGTTCTTCTCACGGGTGAAGGTGCAGTATTCAGTGCGGGAAATGACATAAGCGAAATAGATTTAGTAACAAAGGCTCCAATAGAAGAGGCGCGAAGAATGGTGCGACTTGGTGCGGATTTGTGCGATTCTTGGGAACGCATAAGGTCACTGACAATAGCTGTGGTTAACGGTCCGGCAATAGGGGGTGGGACATCACTTGCGGTTTCCTGTGACTTTAGAGTAATGGGGCCAACTGCATACTTCTATGCTCCCGAGGTTGAACTAGGATTAACTTATAGCTGGAACACTTTGCCACGAATTGGCGACCTAGTTGGGCCCTCGCGCACCAAATTAATTGGTGCCTTGAGTCGTAAAATAGGGCCTGAAAAAGCGTTGCAATGGGGTTTGTGTGATGAAATTTCTGATGATCCCATGCAGACTGCGTTGGGTATGGCATTAGAAATTAAATCTAAACCACGTCTCTCTCAGCAGATGGTTAAAGAGTCTGTCAACCGTCACTTTCAGTCACCTAATACGGCCTACTTGGAGCAAGACCAAATCTTACTGGCTTTGCTAGGAGGGGAGTCCGGGAAATTGCAAACCAAAAAACTTGCGGAGATCAAAACCAAAGGAAACTAACGGCGTTGAAAAAAATATAGTTTAGTAATTTAGGTTGTCATAATGGCAAGGCTGTCCGGAAGGATACTTGTTTGAGAGAAAAACTCGATTTGATGCTGCTTACCCCGGGTATCCTAGTAAGATGATCAACCAGAAAACGTTCGTAACTCTCAAGGTCTTTAGTGACAACACGTAAAAGATAATCGGCGTCGCCTGTCATTAAATAACATTCCACGACCTCAGGTCGCTCTTTAATCGCGGCCTCAAAATGCTCCAAAGAGGGTTCGACTTGGCGTTCTAGGGTAACATTGACGAAGACGCTTACAGGGTAACCAACGGCGCTCTGATTTAATAGCGACACATAGCCCTCGATTACTCCGTGTGCCTCCAGGGCTTTCACGCGCCTTAGGCATGGCGATGTTGAAAGTCCAACCAGCTTGGAAAGCTCGACGTTGGAGATCCGCGCATTGCTCTGTAGTTCTAAAAGAATACGCCGATCAATGTCATCTAGTTTCAAATTAGGCATGTTATTGCGTAATTCTCTTTGAATTTAACGATTTATAGCTAAAACTAACCGAACTTCTAGTACATTAGCAATAATCTTTGCCAGTAATTTTGATATGGTTTCCCTAATCCTTCTTTAAAGCGGAATAACTATTTCCATACTGGGAGTCCAGCAAGAAGTGCGAACTATGACGGAGACTGCGTCTGGCGAAGTCCGAGGTGCGGGAAAAGGGAAAAAATCTAACGTCATCCCATCCGAAAAAATAAGTAGATTGGAAATCCTCAGAGAGCTCGAAAAAAAGATTCTTTGGCTCTCGTCCTGGATGATCCATGAGGCAAATCACATACGTCCCCGAAGAGACGGCCTAAAAGTTGGTGGTCATCAAGCGTCCTGTGCCTCGGTTGCAACGTTAATGACCGCATTATATTTCCATGTCCTCAGGCCTTTGGATCGGGTAGCGGTCAAGCCGCATGCAAGCCCAGTGTTTCATGCCATTCAATATCTACTGGGTCGGCAAAACAAAGATAATATGGCTCGATTTCGAGGGGTTGGGGGTGCGCAGTCATATCCCTCGCGCACTAAAGACGAGGCCGATGTTGATATATCTACAGGTTCTGTTGGGCTAGGAGGTGCGTTAACGCTTTTTGCGTCCTTGGCTCAGGACTACGTAAAACTGCACAGTTTTGATGCGGAACAGCACCAGGAATCTCGAATGATCGCACTTTTCGGGGANGCCGAGCTGGATGAGGGGAACGTTTTTGAGGCGCTTTTTGAAGGTTGGAAGCATGATGTTCGAAATATTTGGTGGATTATAGACTATAATCGGCAAAGTCTTGACAGTGTTGTTACGGATCGGGTGTTTANTCGACTTGATGGGATATTCAAGTCGATGGATTGGAATGTCCAAACCATTAAGTATGGAAAAATGTTGCAATCAGCTGCAACTCATTCGGGCGGGGAGGCTTTAATCGATTGGATCGATGCCTGTCCGAACCAGTTGTATTCAGCGCTAACATTCAAAGGAGGCGCAGCCTGGCGCAAGCGGCTCCGCGGTGACTTGGGGGATGTTTCGGGGGTTCGGTCACTTTTGGAAGACTACGACGACGACCGACTTCAAGATTTAATGACTAATCTAGCTGGTCACGATATGGAAAGTGTGCTCGAGGCNTATGAGGTAGCGGCAGGTAGCGACGTTCCTACCTGTCTTATCGCATACACGATAAAGGGCTATGGTCTGCCCTTAGCAGGTCACAAAGACAATCATGCTGGTCTAATGAATGTTGAACAAATGAAACAGTTCAAGGACACAAATCAAATTTCAGATGGCGAAGAATGGGATTATTTCTCGGGTCTTGGGGTGCCAGTTCCAGAACTTCGTAGTTTTCTCAAGAGTGTCCCATTTGCAGCCAACAATCATCGACGTTTCACGTCTGAGAAAATACCGGTACCCAAAAAACTGAACAGTTCGAGCCCGAAAATAGCCTCTACCCAGGAATCGTTTGGTCGTTTATTGAGTGAACTTGGCCGTGGCGACAGCGTTTTAGCAAGTCGCATAGTAACTACATCCCCAGATGTTACCGTATCCACTAATCTTGGTGCATGGGTTAATCGGCGCCAAATATTTGATCGCAGCGAGCGCCCAGACGTATTTCGTAGTGAGGACGTTGCATCGGCACAAAAGTGGGGTATGTCCCCGACTGGGCAACANATCGAACTGGGGATAGCCGAGAACAATTTATTTCTCATGTTGGCGGCTTTGGGATTGTCCAGTGAATGGTTTGGTGTCCGGCTTTTGCCCNTAGGTACGATTTACGATCCTTTTGTGGCTCGCGGTTTAGATGCTCTGAATTATGCGTGCTACCAGGATGCACGCTTTATNCTGGTTGCTACTCCATCCGGCATAACATTGGCTCCAGAGGGGGGTGCTCATCAATCTGTTAGCACTCCTTTGATTGGTATGGGTCAGCCTGGCCTCACATATTTTGAGCCAGCATATGTGGACGAATTAGAAGTGATTATGCGATGGAGCTTTGAGCACATGCAATTGGCCGAAGGAGGTTCGGTGTACCTACGTTTATCGACGAGACCCATTGATCAACCAACAAGAGAGGCGACTGAGGTTTTTGAAGAAAGTATAATATCGGGTGNCTACTGGAAAATGCCCCCTAAGCCAGGAGCGGAGTTAGCCATCGTGTATTGTGGAGCTGTCGCTCCCGAAGCTGACACCGCATATCAACAGCTTATAGGGGATATACCAGATCTGGGTCTTCTGTCGATTACATCCCCAGATCGACTTCATGCTAACTGGCTTGACGTAAAGAAAATGCGAAGGCGTCAAGTAAGCGGTGCGAACTCGGAGATTGAGCGTTTGCTTAGGGACTTGGCCCCTTCCGCTTCCTTAATAACAGTGATCGATGGTCATCCAGCTACGTTGTCATGGCTGGGTGCGGTTGCTGGTCACCGGATCTATCCACTCGGTGTAGAACAATTCGGTCAATCTGGTGATATCAACGATCTTTATAGGCACTACGGAATCGACACTGACGCTATTCTTGATGCAGCCGCTCGAGCATGCTTGCGTCAAGGGTTGGCTTCTTCGNACCTAAATCTNTAGTCGTNNGNGCGTTTTTAAAGAGNGTATGGTGCGGGCGAAGGGACTCGAACCCCCACNACCTGTCGGTCACTAGGACCTAAACCTAGCGCGTCTACCAGTTCCGCCACGCCCGCACAATTTATCGAACCCATGTTAGTTTAGTAAGGAGGCTAAACTCCTATAATAAGGGAATCTCTTGTTGAGACGAACACCAACTAATTGCCGAGTTAATAGAATAAATTTGAAGAATGTGCACTTATGTTTTTGTTTGGGTGTCAGGTAAAAAGAAACTTGCGGGAGGATGTCTATATGATAGAACGCTCTTGAAAAGTTTGCATTACAAATTAAAGAAAATTATTAATTATTTTATTTATTATGTTATAAAATAAGAAAAATTACCTTCATCGCACTTGTGTATATTCTATACGAAGTCATTATTAATGTGCAAAGTAGTAAGGAAAAAGTGTTTTTTGTTTTTACAGAGTCGCAAGTGTAGGCGTAATTAATTATGGAAACTACAGAAACAAGTGCTGACGGTCTTAATCACGAATATCAGATTACAGTGTCTGCTACAGAAATTAGCGATAGGATTAGTGGTCGTCTAAAGGAACTGCAGCGCACTGCACATATCAACGGATTCCGACCGGGTAAAGTGCCGATTTCAATTTTGCGACAGCGCTATGTTAAGTCCGTAATGGGAGAAGTTCTGGAGCTGGTGGTTGGAGAAACCTCTCAACAAGCGCTTAAAGATGAGGGTGTTCGAGCGGCTTTGCAGCCGAAGATAGAAATCAAGTCCTTTGACGAGGATAAAGATCTTGAATACGTGATGCAGGTTGAAGCACTTCCGTTGATTGAAACCCCCGATCTAAAAAATCTAAAATTTAATCGGCTGGTTGTCGAGGTGGCAGAGGAAGAAGTAGAAACTGCCGTTTCAAATCTAGCCGAGAGAAATCGGGGATTTTCAGAAGTTAAACGGAAGCGAAAGTCTAAAAAAGGTGAGGTGCTGGTTATTGATTTCAGCGCTACTGTCGACACCAAACCGCTAGAAAATGCTCGTGGAGAGGACTTTAATCTTGGGCTTGGTACGGATAGCTTCCTCCCGGGGTTTGACGGCGCACTGATCGGTTCTAGGGCNGGAGAACATCATAGTGTGCCGATAGATTTACCCGACAATTATCCTGATGAAGCAGTAAGAGGAAAGAAAGCGGTTTTTGAAGTTGATGTAAAAAGACACCTGGAGCCTGATGAGATTAAAATTGATGATAACCTCGCGACAACGTTGGGGCTTGAGAATTTGGCTGCCCTTAAGGAGGCCACTAAGGCTGAACTGGAACGAGGATATAAATCTCAGTCAAGGACCCGTCTGAAACGGGAAATGCTGGACTCGTTCGCGGGAAGTTACGATTTTGAGGTGCCGGAGGGGATGGTTTCTAGAGAATTTGAAGGTATATGGCTGCAAATTGAGAAAGATATGGAGCAGGTTGGTAGAACCTGGGATGATGAAGAACAGACTGAAGAAGAGGCGCGGGAGGAGTACCGAGGAATAGCCGTACGACGCGTTCGTCTGGCTCTTTTGCTTTCTGAAATAGGNCAGCAAAATAATATATCGGTGCCCCAGGAAGAGCTTAACCAAGCGGTGATGGAACAAGCCCGTCGATTCCCCGGAAAAGAACAGGAAGTATTTGATTATTTTANAAATAGCTCTGACGCAATTAGTGGTCTGCACGCCCCAATTTTTGANGATAAGGTAATCGATTTTATTATCGAGATGTCGGACATATCCGAAACCAACGCTACCGTCGAGGAATTGTATCGAAATCCTGATGTCACAGAGCCGAAAAAACTACCCGCNCCGGAAAAGACANGGAAAAAGGCCGCAAAGAATAAGAAATCAAAAACTGAGACGAAGCGTCGCAAGTCCACGACATCGAGCAAGAGCAAAACTAAGGCTAAGAAAGCTCCCGAAAGTTGACATAGATTATACATTAATAGAGGAAGTTAATGGGATATCGCGACGGCACCTATATGAATGCATTAGTTCCCATGGTTGTGGAACAAACCAATCGTGGCGAGCGAGCCTATGATATTTATTCTCGACTTTTAAAGGAACGCATAGTTTTTCTTACGGGCCCAGTCGACGACCACGTTGCTTCCGTGATTACGGCGCAATTTCTATTTCTTGAGGCAGAGAATCCAAGCAAAGATATCTCTTTTTATATTAATTCACCGGGGGGAACAGTTTCCTCTGGTTTGGCGGTGTATGATACTATGCAGTATATAAGTCCAAAAGTTTCCACGCTTTGTATAGGGCAGGCGGCGTCAATGGGCTCTCTGCTGTTGGCGGCCGGGGCAGAAGGACACCGTTTCTGTGTGCCCAACGCTAGGATAATGATTCATCAACCATCCGGCGGGTTTTCGGGCCAGGCCAGTGATATAGAAATTCATGCAAAAGAGATACTGGCACTTCGGGCGCGACTGAATGAGATATATGCGCAGCATACAAAACAGCCTTTGAAGAAAATTGAAGGTGCCATGGAACGGGATAAATTTCTCGCTCCTGAAGAGGCTAAATCTTTTGGTCTAATAGATGAGGTTGTGACCAGCCGACCAAAAGTCCAAGAAGGGGAGTAAATATTCTGGATAGGATAGTGTATTTTGTTTTGCATACGTTCTCCACTTGAGCGTTATTAATAAAACTGTCTAACATGGACATTCGAGCCAGTTTCCTAAATTATTGATAGGACCAACTGGGCAAGGTAAACGATGACTAAATCAACCGGCAGCGATTCCAAAAATACTCTTTACTGTTCATTCTGCGGAAAAAGTCAGCACGAAGTTAGGAAACTGATTGCGGGGCCAACAGTCTTTATTTGTGATGAATGTGTTGAACTGTGCATGGAGATCATCAGAGAAGAGCACAAGAACAATCTGGTTAAGACCCGAGANGGGGTTCCCACGCCGACAGAAATTTGCACTGTGTTGGATGATTATGTGATTGGACAAGATCACGCGAAGCGCGTCCTGTCAGTGGCAGTACATAATCACTACAAAAGGATTGCGCATGGTGCAAAAAATAATGAAGTAGAGCTGGCGAAGTCAAATATACTACTTGTTGGTCCCACAGGTTGTGGCAAAACACTTCTTGCCCAGACCCTTGCCCGCATACTAGACGTCCCCTTCACCATGGCGGATGCCACAACTTTAACTGAAGCCGGGTACGTTGGNGAAGACGTAGAAAACATTATTCTTAAGTTACTTCAANCTTCTGACTACAATGTTGANAGGGCGCAAAGAGGCATCGTTTATATAGACGAAATTGATAAAATTTCTAGAAAATCAGACAATCCTTCAATTACACGAGATGTCTCTGGGGAGGGTGTCCAGCAGGCGTTACTTAAAATTATGGAGGGCACGGTAGCTAGTGTACCCCCTCAGGGCGGGCGGAAACATCCGCAACAAGAATTTCTCCAAGTTGACACCACCAATATTCTTTTTGTGTGTGGCGGGGCTTTCTCTGGTTTAGAAAAGATAATTTCTGAACGTGGCCAAGGCACATCAATAGGTTTTGGGGCAGATGTGAAACCGCCTGATGCACGCCGTAGTGGTGAAGTTCTGCGGCAGGTGGAACCAGAGGANNTGCTTAAATTTGGCTTAATACCNGAATTTGTAGGNCGTTTACCGGTGGTTGCGACGCTTGAGGACTTGGATGAGGCCGCCCTGGTAGAGATACTGGTTCAGCCAAAGAACGCGTTAGTAAAACAATACGCCCGCTTATTTAATATGGAAGATGTCCAACTATCTTTTTCAGATGATGCTTTGGTCGCCGTTGCAAAAAAGGCTGTTCATCGAAAAACAGGAGCTAGAGGACTTCGTTCAATATTAGAAAGTGCTCTTCTTAATACTATGTTTGATTTGCCGGGACTGGACGGGGTGCAAGAAGTGGTCATCAATAAAGAAGTGATTGATGGTCGAGCGCAACCGCTTCAGATTTATGCCGAAAGAGATGGNGAGATTGAGTCTACGGCATCTTGATGGGATAATCACCAAGCCTTGAAATACTCTTGGGGGAAGGCCACTTAAACTCTGCATACAGTAGCGTCTGGGCTTGTCGGTGCCTTGCCGTTTTGGTGGTGGAAATTTGTTAAGTCTCTGAGTTAGGGTTACTCTGATTANTCGTCAGCAATAGTGAGGTAACATGACAGAACCAGCGCGTTATCCAGTACTGCCACTGCGTGATATAGTTGTGTTTCCAGGCATGATTGTTCCTCTTTTTGTCGGACGTGAAAAATCTGTTCGCGCACTCGAAGAGGTAATGCAGAGCGACAAACAGATTTTTTTAGTTGCCCAAAAAAACGCGGGGCAAGATGAACCTACCATTGACGATGTATATCGGATAGGGACCATTGGAACGGTTCTACAACTTCTAAAATTACCGGATGGTACTGTTAAAGTACTTGTGGAGGGCGGGAACAGGGCGTCGATCGTATCTTTTACGGATACCGAAGAATATTTCGAGGCGATAGCGGAGTCACTCCATGAACCAGATACGGAGACCGCAGAAATAGATGCGCTTGTCCGTTCTGCCGTGGCTCAATTTGAGAACTACGTAAAACTCAATAAGAAGATTCCCCCTGAGGTTCTTGTCTCGATAAATCAGATAGAAGATCCAGGTAAGCTAGTGGATACGATCTCATCCCACCTAGCTGTGAAAGTATCAAATAAACAGGAGCTTCTTGAATCAGTAAACATAGAAAGTCGGTTTGAGAAAGTCTGTTCTTTGATTGAGGGTGAGATTGGAGTGATGCAAGTTGAGAAAAAAATCCGATCTCGAGTAAAACGTCAGATGGAGAAAACCCAACGAGAGTACTATCTGAATGAACAGTTGAAAGCTATCCAAAAAGAACTCGGAGACGGTGAAGATGGAAAAGATGAACTCTCTGAGTTGGAAGAAAAAATTGTTGAAACTAAATTAAGTAAAGAGGCAAGGGAAAAGGCTGTAGCCGAATTAAAAAAACTTAAAAATATGAGTCCCATGTCAGCGGAAGCAACTGTAGTTCGGAATTATCTAGATTGGATGCTTGGAATTCCCTGGAAAAAAAGAACTCGAATAAAGAAGAAACTAGATGAGGCTCAAGTAATATTGGACGAAGATCATTATGGACTTAAGAAGGTTAAGGAAAGGATTGTAGAATATTTAGCCGTCCAACTTAGAACAAAAAAAATGCGGGGACCAATCCTTTGCCTTGTCGGGCCACCTGGTGTCGGTAAAACGTCTTTGGGAAAATCTATAGCCCGGGCAACAGGTCGCAATTTTATTCGAATGAGTTTGGGGGGAGTTCGCGATGAGGCAGAGATCAGGGGACATCGGCGTACCTATATTGGATCTTTACCAGGGAAAATATTGCAGGGTATGCGGAAAGCTAAGTCGTCAAATCCACTATTTTTACTGGATGAAGTGGATAAAATGGGAGCAGATTTTCGTGGGGATCCCGCTTCAGCATTACTGGAGGTGCTGGACCCTGAACAAAATTTCGCCTTCAACGATCATTACCTAGAAATTGACTATGATTTGAGTGAGGTGATGTTTGTTACGACTGCAAACACAACTAGGATCCCGCCTGCACTACTAGATCGTATGGAAGTTATCCAATTGTCCGGTTATACGGAGGATGAGAAGGTTGCCATTGCAAGGAGGCATTTAATACCAAAACTTGTGGAACGTCACGGTCTCAAGGAGCCGGAGTGGGCAATTTCAGAACCAGCAATGCGGGACGTTATTCGGTACTATACTAGGGAGGCAGGCGTTCGGAGTTTTGAACGGGAATTGGCAAATTTATGCCGAAAAGCGGTTAAGGATATTCTATTAAAAAAGTACGAATCGATTCGTATTACTAGGAGAAATTTAGATACTTATGCGGGGATCCGCCGTTACCGACATGGAGAAATTGACCATGGTGACAGTGTAGGGATAACAAATGGTCTTGCTTACACAGATACTGGCGGGGATCTTCTTGTGATAGAAACGGTTTCGATGCCGGGTAAAGGAAAAATTATACCAACTGGTAAGTTGGGAGAGGTAATGCAAGAATCCGTCCAAGCGTCCTGGTCATATGTACGATCGCGCGCTGTAGATTTCGGGATTAAACCTCCATTATTTAGCAAAAGAGATGTCCATGTCCATGTTCCAGAAGGCGCAGTTCCTAAAGATGGCCCGTCGGCGGGTATCGCAATCACCACGTCAATTGTTTCTGTTTTAACTGGCAACCCAGTGAAATCATCAGTGGCCATGACTGGAGAAGTTAGCCTACGGGGCAGAGTGCTGCCTATTGGTGGTTTGAAAGAGAAGCTTTTAGCGGCTTTGCGAGGTGGATTAAAAACAGTGTTAATTCCGATCGACAACAAAAAGGATCTTCCGGATATCCCTGAGAATGTAAAAAAGGGACTAGAACTCGTACCCGTCTCAACAGTAGATGAGGTCCTGGATCTTGCTCTAACTNCCCCTTTGAGCCCCATTGAATGGGTAGATGTTGACACAGTCGATGATGTTAGAAAAGAGGCACAAGAGGGCTCCCAAGATCCTGTTATCACGCATTAAATGCCATTCGGTATCGGTCGTACGGAATACCCAGGATAATTATTTTATTCAAATTGCGAATTTTGTTGCGACGTTTGCGTTGACGGGGTCACTAGNCGACGTTTAAATTGTTCACATAGAAACTTTAGAGCCTGGTCTGAACATGGCGGAACGTCGCGAATCCCAAGTAAATGGGGCGTGGGGAGCGGGCGCCTGCGCATAAGGAATAGGCATTATCAACAGGGGGGCCTACTGTGAATAAAAATGATCTGATTAGCTCTGTCGCGAACTCATCAGGGTTATCAAAAACCGAGGCTACTAAAGCGGTTGACTCTGTGTTAGCAGCAATCACCGGCGTACTGCGTGGCGGCGGAGACGTGCGACTCGTTGGATTTGGTACCTTTAGCGTCTCTAGACGTGCACAGACCCAGGGAAGAAACCCTCGGACCGGTGAAGCAATTACTATTCCTGCCTCAAATCAAGCTAAATTTAAGGCAGGTAAGGGACTAAAAGAAGCTTTGAACTAGCGTCAAGAAGTCAATGAGTTGATAGATGCCGGCGGACACTTGGTAGCCGCCGGTATTTTCTGTTTTGATGGCCATTCCTTGGATATTTGAGTATACACCCGATAGATTCGGGCAAGGGCGATTAGCTCAGCTGGGAGAGCACCTCGTTTACACCGAGGGGGTCGGCGGTTCAATCCCGTCATCGCCCACCAATACTNCTTGAACATCTTCGAGCTANTNNTNCTTCGGCTAACATTGACAGCTAATTGGGTCTGGCGTAAAGCAGAGGCCCTGTTAGGGGGTGTAGCTCAGTTTGGTTAGAGCGCCGGCCTGTCACGCCGGAGGCCGCGAGTTCAAGTCTCGTCACTCCCGCCAATCTTGGCTTTGTACTTGGCTTCACTTTATAGATTTTGCTCTATATATTGTTGCGCAAGCGGTAGCCCAGTGGTTCCGTCTTTTTGTGAATTGGGACTAACTATCCCGTAAAATACCTAAGGGGATGTGATGCAGCCCTTACTAGAGGCATACCTACCAGTCNTAATTTTTTTTGGCATTGCAGGTGGTTTATGCAGCGTNTTACTTGTCACCTCCTATCTATCGGCTCCTCANGCACCTGACTCTGAAAAATTGTCTCCTTACGAGTGCGGTTTTGAGCCTTTTACAGATTCACGAAACCGGTTCGATGTCCGATTTTACTTGGTTGCAATACTTTTTATTATATTTGATTTAGAGATCGCCTTTCTTTTTCCTTGGGCGGTATCNCTTAAAAATATCGGAATATTTGGGTTCTCTGCGATGATGATATTTTTAGGGTTACTTACAATAGGTTTCGTATATGAGTGGAGGAAAGGCGGATTAGAATGGGATTAGGNAAAGCCCCCAACCATGTAAGTGGCCCTCAGGTAAATCGGCATAACGCAGCGCTTCGAGAAGGGGATGTTAAAACCGTCGCNGAGAAGGGGTACCTTACCACTAATTTGAATAGTTTAATAANCTGGGCCAGAAGCGGTTCNTTNTGGCCAATGACGTTTGGGCTAGCCTGTTGTGCTGTAGAAATGATGCACACAGGGGCTAGNCGGTACGACCTTGATAGATTTGGTTCTGTTTTTAGACCCAGTCCACGCCAATCNGACGTAATGATTGTTGCTGGNACCTTAACCAACAAAATGGCGCCGGCCCTTAGAAANGTTTATGATCAGATGGCAGAGCCACGGTACGTCATTTCGATGGGGAGTTGCGCCAACGGAGGGGGGTATTATCACTACTCTTATTCGGTTGTTCGAGGTTGTGACAGAATTATTCCTGTGGACNTATACGTTCCCGGTTGTCCTCCTACCGCGGAGGCCTTGTTGTATGGGNTCCTTCAACTGCAGAAGAAAATTCGTCGTACAGGTACGATTGTTAGGTGAGCACCAANNATTCTCAAACNAATGANNAAGCGTTANTCGCNCTTCNAGAATATTTGATATCGATCCTTTCTGGGGATGTTATCGATATCCGTATAGNTCAAGATGAAATTACTATTGAGGGTCGTGTTACAACCTTACTTAAAGTGCTTAGTTTTCTGAGAGACGACGCTAAATGCCAATTCAAACAACTTATTGACCTATGTGGAGTG
>PAVD01000067.1 GCA_002712985.1 Rhodospirillaceae bacterium | reverse complement strand
ACTGCCTTCGGGAGGCAGGGGCCGGAGGTTCAAATCCTCTCACCCCGACCATTTACTCAAGTAACTACGCCATTCTGGTAGACCACTGCCTGTTGAAGATTTTCAGTGAGATGAAATTGGGATGAAAATCCAGGATTGGCGATNGCATTTTNCAGATGATCAGGTNCTAGATGNGCNTAACGTTCCGTCATCTGAATGCTGGCATNACGGNGCAGTTGNCTGACTTCAAAGAGCGGTGTGCCATTCATCACCAACCAACTNGCAAAGGTATGGCGNAGGTCATGGATATGAAANTCTTNAATNCCTGCCCTNCTACAAGCNGTAGAGAACTCTGTTCTCNCATCTTTGNCCCAGTCACCGGTCTTCGCATTCAGAACACGAGTGAGATAAAACATCCTATCGTAACAATTTAGCCTATCGGTTTCTCATTCGGGATCTCAAAGCAATTACTTCATCCACGACGGAGCACCCCTCCTAAGAAAAGGTCTACCCGCAATTTGGAGACCAGAACCGATAGAAATATCGGCACGGCTAAGTGAACCCCTTTCTAATCTCATTGTTTTAGCTGAAGAGTTAAACGCCAATAAAGAAGTTTCTACCTCCTCCTGAGAGATGCCTCGAACAATAAATACGATCCGTGATCTTTTGTCCTCATCAGGCCAATGGTCGAGATGAATTGGTGGATGGACAACATGCTGAACGCCATGAAAAATCACGGGACCCTCCATATTGTCANCGNTAATCAGCGCTTTCACCCTCAAAACATCCTGCCCACGGCTATGCAAAAGCATCGTCATCCAGACCCCAAATGCCGTCCAATTCATATTTTTATCGAACGTAAGGCAAAAGGAAGTGATTCCCTTGGTATGAGACATCCCTAAACGTTGCCCATTTGCTGTCGTGTCGGAAATTTCNTCNGTATTTTCAAATGCCTCGTGGTTTATCCAGGAACGTATGCTTGATAAATTATTCGAANANTTNTACTCAANCGAATCCAAGAATACTTTCGGATCTATCTTCATTGAAGGTAAGACTAGCGTCGTCGCTGATGGATTAAGAAATTTAATGCGGGCTGTAACCGCACCTAAAATAGGTGTATCAACCAAGTCTTCCTTTGTGATTACAATATAGTCCGCCAATGCAGCTTGTTTTTCTGCTTCCGGATAATTAGATAGAGTCGAAATTCCATTAACCGCATCGATAGTTGTAATTACGGTGGTAAATTCAAAATACTCCATCACGCCTGGTTCAGTAGTTAGCGTATGAATAATAGGCGTGGGGTCAGCAAGTCCAGTCGTCTCNACTACGAGCCGATCAAAATAAGGTATTTGATGTTTTTCTCGCCTCTTCACCAAATCCTTGATAGCCACGCTAAGATCCTCTCGAATAGTGCAACAAACACATCCGTTAATAAGCGTGACAATATTCTCCTCTGTCTTTTTTATAAGGTGGTGGTCTAACCCTATCTCGCCAAACTCGTTGATTAGCACGGCAGTGTTTCTTAATTCAGGCGAGCTCAGAAGTTTCTGAAGAAGGGTCGTTTTACCGCTGCCGAGGAAACCAGTAATCATAATTACTGGGATTCGAGTTCGTTCACTGAAACGCAATGAATTCTGCATCACTCGCTCAACATCATATCAATCAATTTCGGGTTCAGGGGGTCACATTTAACACCCGATATTTTTTCTACTTCCACCCAAAGTCTGGCGAGATCTTCAATTAATTGCGATGAGCGATTCGATCCCGTTAAGAGAAATCCGTAATTGCCTAGTCGTTGAATCCTCGCACCGTAATATTTGAGAATCTGGTTAATAAACTGAATCTGAATGCGTCTTTCAGCCTTCCGAGAAGGAACATCTTTCACCCTCACGGACCAGTGCTGATCACTAATTAGGCTACCACACAAAGAACACATATCAGAACCGCAGTTGGTTTAATCAGTAAACGTCATCAATGAAAACAAGACTATCCTATCCTGNCACGGCAGGATCTGGGATATCAGAAATTCTTCCATCTTTAATTGGCATCGTCTGGATACGGGGTGCATATTCACCATTATNAATGAGTTCCCGAACATGCACTGCGATTTCCTCTAGAGTCGCAAACCATACACCTCCTTTGTCTTGCATTTCCTCGACCATTGACACAATGGAATCTATACGAGCAACATGTCCCGACACGAACGGATGCCAGACAACTTGCCAGAATGTTTTATATTTCCACGCTGCTTCAAATTCGGACATATAAACTTTTTTCGCCTCATCAGGCGCCTTGATAGGCATCATATAGTCGAGATCGACGCTATGGACGTATTGTGGCCAGTCATCAATCGTAAATTTGACAGGCAATTCAATAACCTCGCGATCATTTTTGTCTTTGATTACGTAGGGAACATCATCGCCCTGAATAGATGAGTCATAGAGAATTCCAAAATCCGCAAGAATTTCAGTGGTATTTTTAGAAAAAGCACCCCAAGGACTTCTGTGTCCTCTAGGTTTTTTNCCAGTAACCTTTTCAATAATTTCGAACGATCGCTCAAACCAATATCGTTCACGCTCCTTAGTAAAGGTATTTTGCAACTCATGCATGAATCCATGATGCGCTATCTCGTGCCCGCCCTCCATCATTCTATCTACAGCTCCGGGGTGCTCCTCTATACACCANGCAGGCACAAAAAATGACAGTTTGATGTCGTAGCTCTCAAACATCCTGCAAATACGAGGTACTGCAATTTCTGGACCATAGCGCAAATCTGTCATTGTCGAGACACGAGTATCAGCATCATCCGGATGGGCCAAATGCAAAATGCTNTCGGCATCCATATCCCACGTAAACGCAGCNGCGCAACGGGCACCATTTGGCCAAGGTACCGGATTTTCTATCATCGTAAATTTTCCGTGAGTCATTTCTGTCTCCTATTCTCTAAAATTAATCGCTCTCGAAACATTTTCTGAGCGTATAGGTATTTCAGGGGTGATGCGTAATTCAGCCTCGATAGCGAGTCGCCCTAAGCGCAAGAAGGCTGGCCCCTATCGTCAGTGTGATCAACACAAGTGAAGCCACGTTGATCTGGGGATTAACCCCCCTCCGCATAAGTCCCCAGATGTAAATTGGAAGAGTTGAACCTCTTCCAATCGTAAGATAAGTAACAACGAATTCATCTAGTGACAGCGCCATCGCCACCAACGCAGCACCTATGATGGTCGGCCGAATAATCGGAAACGTTACAGTAAAAAATGCCTTAAAGGGCGATGCCCCGAGGTCACGCGCACTATTCACGATGGCATAGTCAAAACCTGCTAAGCGCGCATGAACAATCAGAATAACAAACGGTTGTGTGAAAACAAGATGCCCTGCAATAACCGTGAAAAACCCGAATTTGATCCCGAGTGCGGCATAGTAGTTTGCGAGCGCAACCGCGAGCACCAACGGCGGTAACATCACGGGCAACGTCACCAACGCCATTGACAATCCCGCAACACGTTTCGGCATCTGCGCAAGTGCATTAGCCGCCATTGTTCCGACAATGGTCGATACCAAACCAACTACGCTGGTAATAATGATGCTCTTTTTAAACGCGGCCCAGAAAGCTGGGGTATTAAAGACTTTGATCCACCAGTCAAATGTTAAACCAGTGATAGGAAAACTCAACAGAGTTTTGTCACTAAAAGCAAACANCGCGAGTACAAAAAGAGGACCGACCATGAACACCACGACTGCACCACCGGCGGCACGCCAAATAATAGTCGATAATCGGTTCATCTTGGCTTAAGAATGCGTTTTCCNACTAATGCGATAGTGACCAATATCAACAAACTGATGGCTATGACAGTAAACGCCAACGCGGAACCAAGCGGCTGATTAAATCGACTGCCATACTGATACTGGATGAACGTGCCAATCATCGACGTATACGGCCCACCCACCAACTTCGGTGTCACCCAATCGCCGGCAGCAAAAAGAAATGTCAATGTGAAAGCTGCCATGATTCCCATCTGGCACTGGGGCAATACGATATCCCAAAAGACTCGAAAACGGCTAGCACCAAGATCCAGCGCACCTCGCAAAGATGTGTCGTCAATCGAACGAAGAGCACCATAGATCGGCAATACTGCTAACGGCAACATGTAATGCGCGAGCGAGATCACAACTGCGATAGGGTTAAATAGGAACATCATGATGGGCTCATCTATAATGTTTAACATCATCAATGCGGTGTTTAGAATCCCTGTCTGGCCAAGAATTGTCTTCCAGACATAGATTTTTGTTAAGTAACCCCCAAACAACGTAATTAAAACAATGAAAAGCAAATGGAGACTGTATCGGCTGGATTTGAATCGAATAACATAAGCAAACGTAAACGCGAGAATTGTGGTCACTAAACCGATGATGGTTGCAACGCCGAATGTGAACCAAAGGGGTCGAGTGTACTCTTCAAATACTTGAATATAGTTACTGATGGTAGCGTCAGGAATTAATTGAAACCGTTTTTTCCTCCAAAAACTAACAACAAAAAAATATAACAATGGAGCCAAAAAAATTAAGCTGAAAATGCTAAATGACGGGATCAATAGGGATATCGTTGTTGCGCGATAGGTTTTCATTTTCCATCGATCACCGTATTATCTTCCGACTTCCAAGTTAAAAAGACGTCGCTGCCTGATGCCATTCCTTCTGGAAGCGAGGAACTAGAAACAAGCACAGTAACCATCCGTTTAGCAGCTGTAATTCGACAATTGATATAAGGTCCGAGAAAAATGATGTCGTCAATTTGACCTCTTAATACCATGAGGTCATTTTGAATATATTCCGATGAATGAGAGATTGTGATCGATTCAGGCCGTACTACATTATCTACTTGCCCATCCGGGCCGGCGTTCGAAAATCGTAAACCGACATCGAGCACGACCTCATCATCCTTACGATAGCCAGAAAATAGATTGGCCTCTCCTATAAACGTTGAAACAAAACGAGTTTTAGGTCTGTCGTAGATTTCTCGCGCAGTTCCCTCTTGGATTAACTGGCCCTCCTGCATAATCGCAATCCGGTTCGCAAGCGACATCGCTTCTTCCTGATCATGAGTCACAAATACGAAAGTTCCACCAATGGACTGGTGTATTCGTCGAAGCTCCTCCTGCATCGACTTTCTCAGTTTGAGATCTAATGCGGCAAGAGGCTCATCTAGCAATAACACTTTAGGCCGCATAATTAGAGCTCGCGAGAGTGCCACCCGCTGCATTTGACCGCCAGATAGTTGATTGACATTCCGATCTTCAAAGCCCTTTAAGTCAACAAGTTCAATGATTTCTTTCACTCTCTGGTCAATTTCCGCACGCGGCATCTTCCGTAGCCTTAAACCATATGCCACGTTTTGTCTTACGTTCATATGCGGGAAAAGACCGTATCCCTGAAAAACCATATTCGTCGGTCGCCTTTCCGGTCCGCGTCGGGTCACATCGAGCCCATCTATCTCAATGGACCCAGAATCAGGGAGCATAAAGCCCGCAATCAGGTTCAATAAAGTAGTCTTTCCGCAGCCGGATGGCCCGAGGATGGCAAGAAAATCGCCAGCTCCGATCGTGAGTTCAAGTGGATGAACTGCAACGGTGTGACCAAATTGCTTGGTCACACCGGTCAACTGGACCAAGGGGTGGTCGGTGTTGTTATTCACTGTTGTACTGCAAAAAATTTGGGCCGACTCTGCCAGGATTAACTGCTGTTTACCCTGCCGGTCGGCCCAGTGATTAAAACTTCAGATATTTATTTTACAAAATTAAGCCTTGAGAAAATCTTCCCAGTATTCAAGCAGCTGGTCATAGGACAAGTATTCTGCATGATCCTCTGGGAACATACTGTAATGCCCGCCGGCTCTCTCAAACCAGCCTGCGACATCATCGTACGGATAAAAAGCACGCGTAGTATCCGTGAGAAGGCCCACAGCGTTCTTATTGGTAACGGCACATGCGTTCATCTCAGCATTTGCAGCTTGTGCTTCTGCGGAAATAACATGGTTTAAGATTTTATGATCTAACTCGATGTTTGGCGCATCAGCGAAGATCGCATAAGTATCCACGAAATTCACAACACCTTCTTTCGGGTAAGCCCACTTGATTGGTGGTGAGTCTTCTCCAGTCCACTGGCTGACCGGCTCCCAGCCTTGGCAAATGACAACTTCGCCACTAGCAAGCAGGCCAACTAGTTCACCGTACCCTGGGGCTATCGTCAATGCTTGCTCCTTTTTGAACTTGATCATCAACTCAAGAGTCTTCTCAGCCATTTCCTTGGTGAGATTCCAGGGAGTTCGGGTGCCTGTTGCCATCATCGCGAAAGTCATCAAAACGCCAGTCGAATCTTCCGTGACCGTTGCTTTTCCTTTGTACTTGGGGTCCATCAGATCCCACCAACTGGTCGGCGCTTCTTTTATTACATCTGCGTTATACATGAGGGGCAATGATCCCCATGCAAACGGTACTCCATACGATTTCCCGTCAATATTTAAGTTCGGCATATCAATAAAATCGGGGAACATTTCACTGATGTTGGGGATAAGACTCATATCCAGAGGTTCCCACAACCCGGCGGCTACCATATAAGGCATATGAAAATCGACAGGAGTTGAGAGATCCAAATTACCTCGGCCACCACTACCGTGTGCGGTATAAAGCATCTCCTGCGATTCCATGTAGGTAATATCAAGGTACATATCATTGCTTTCTAAAAATCCGCCGACTTTGGCAGCGTCGTCGTACCCTTGCCACCCCATATATGAAATACCGGTTGCAGCCGAAGCGCGCAAAGGCAACCCAATTGTCATCCCCGCTACAGCGGAACCCAAAATAGACTTACCAAACTGCCGGCGCGACATACCCATGTTGCGCAGGCGAACGAGGCCGGAATCGGCCGGAATTTTCCCATACTTGTTTTTCATGCAACCCTCCATTTAAAAATTTGACAAATTTAGAAACGTACATCTGTGCAACCAACTTAACCTTAGTAAGATTCGTATAACCTGGTTATTCGTCAGAGTCACCATTTCCGGGCGATCCTACCTATTGGTTTTGGTCTAGCTATCGAAATCATTGTAAACTGAAATATACACATTTTTATACTAGTAAAGAAATTATGATCATAAAGTGAATCATAACTAGAACAATAACTTGCCGCGCCAACCCAATAACAGGCATAACAATTACCCTTCTCTACCTTAATTACCCTGATGTGCCTTGCCCAACCAAGGAACAAATCCGGTTTGACCACTTTGTCCACAATCCCTATTTCTCCCCTCGATTGGGGTTAATTCCCGCATATCCACGAACAAGCTCACACATTTCTTCTCTTTGGTGCCAATGTTGGTAAACAGCCTCCCGGATTACAGATGGTGGAGTAGCGTTGTTGTGTTCGAACATCGCAACGCGGGTCGAGTGGCCGCTACAGCAAAGATCCCAGACAAAATTAAAGAAGCGATTTTTTTCACGGGCGGTCACACCAATTCCAGGGAGGTATTCCTCCAAAATTTTTCCCATCTCTTGATTTTCCCATACGCCTTTGGGCCATCGACTGACAATTCCTTGCCCGCTCAAATCACGGAGTAAATGGAGTACTCGTGGATAGGATTCAGTAGACAANAGTCGNCCAGGAATNAGNTATTCNTTGCTNGGNATAAGCACCNCNTTTCTNAGATAAGNNTCTGCTTCCGACGCAACCACTGCNGCTTTCAACATTGCGGCATATTCAATAATNTCAGCAACNGNGNTCCTTACAGACTGCACGTNTTCAGTCCCTAAGATATCNACAATCGTCTGTGCCACNGCAGCGAAGATTTGAGCCCGATAAGCCAAGCGCCCCAAGATGTGCCAAAATGCCAGCACGCTGAATTCAGAATAAAGTTGTAACAACACTTTGTTGTTAAAACCAAAGATAAATTCATTAGGTACAAAAACATGATCAAATATGAGGAGGTTGTCTAACTCTTCCCCCCGGGAATCGAGCGGATGATCTTCGACCTCAGTACTGGGATCCACCGTAGGCTCTCTAAGCAANAAAGTTAAGCCATCGGCATTCATTGGAACCGCACAAAAGATTGCGTCGACATCTTGCATATCTGGCATGAAAACAGTTGCTACGGTGCTGAAATGCGCCATTACTCCGATGCTNGCGCATGCCTTTGCGCCACATAAAACAAGACCGTCAGATCGATGCTCAACAACATGTAGTCGCGAAGATTTTTCTGATCGCGGGATACGGCGGTCTGATTGAACATCTATGCCAACATCAGCACTGATTACATTGTGGTTACGACTCAGTTCGATGAAGTTACGAACATTTTNAGCATAGGNAGGATTGTCTNCTTCAATTTTGTCTGCAATAGAAAGAAAGCCCATGGCCCAAGTCGATCCATAATCGGGGGGTCTGCCAAAAACTCCTAGGGTTTTCATCGTACTTAACTCTAAGGTTTCTCGACGTTTTAACAAATGTTCTTTCTTGGTTGGAATCTGCCATCCCGTAGCGTAGCGTGGTGAATTTGGAGACTCCCTGTAGGTCGTAATCTCCTGCGTAGCAGCGTCAAACTGAGCATCGAATGTCTCAGCAATGAGGTCAACCGATCTCTTTANATGCGGGTGCGTTGGAACGTCACTGATGATGTCGCCATTTGAATCAATTACGCGTCGGCCATCCCGAAGGCTTTCTTTATATTGCTCTCCAGTCATCAGATGGGGCTCGCNTCCATCGGCGAGTACTTCTTTCAATTTTCCAAGGCCCCAGTCGCCTGTTGTTTGTTTTACTTTGGACTCCACAATTACCTCCCAGTAGTGCTGATATTGGTGAATGATTGACTCACTAGTAGAGAGCAGTTAAATGCCATTCTAATTGTCGGCTGAGATATCGACGTTCTTACTTAAGTTTCCATTCCCCGCCCTTCGCCTCAATTACGTTTTCGAGTTAAAATAAACCTATATTTGCGGATTACATGCAACAATGTAACTTAATCTACGAATTCTTGTAAACTTTGGGCGCCAATTTATTGATACGGCTTAACATAATATAACGGTTTACTAAATTATAGGAGCACTCATGGCTAGAAAGAGAATATCCACCGGCTCAGACTACGAAAATTTAGTCGGGTACTCCCGCGCCCTGGTAGTAGACGATTGGGTCTTCGTCTCAGGAACAACAGGGAAAAATCATGACACCGGCATAACCCCTGAAGACGTCGTAGAGCAAACCGAAATATGCTTTAACACGATCTCCTGGGCTTTGAAAGAAGCTGGCTCTTCGTTCAAAGATGTAGTCCGGGCCCGAATAATAATGGCTAATCTAGAAGACGATGCCTTGGTAGCGCCAATTGTCGGAAGGTACCTCAAACCAGTCGGACCCGCTCTTACGACATTCGTGGCAAGTTTTCTAGATCCAATCGTCAAAATCGAGATTGATGTGACCGCGCTAAAGGGGTCAGCCGATGTATAAATCTAAAGTTAAGTGTTTCTATGTTTTCTCCTTTTTGTAAACGAAACACACGTCCTTTAGTTTAAATTTTCCAGAGGGGTATTTGTCCTGATTTTCAATTGAAAAATATTTCCATCCATGAAGCCGATTTTCGTGAAGCCTTGAGCCGCACCGCAGCCACAGTTTCTGTGGTCTCAACAGACGGCCCCGCAGGTCGTGCTGGTCTTACGGTCAGCGCCATGTGTTCGGTATCTACCAAACCCCCATCTCTGTTGGTTTGTGTAAACGAAGAGAGCGGAGTATGCAAAATCATGCGGGATAATAGTGTGATGTGTATCAATATCCTACGCTCCAACCAGGGTTATATTTCAGACGCTTTCAGTGGGCGGTTGGAAGACTCCGCTCAGGATCCATTTGAAATTGCAAACTGGGACACTGCATCGACTGGCGCACCAGTAATGTCCGAAGCACTAATCAATCTAGATTGCTCAATAACGAACGAAATACGCCACGGCACACACTACATATTCATAGGCGAAATTGAAAGCCTCAAGTTGAATCAGTCCGGCACTCCATTGGTTTACCGCAACAGAATGTACGAACAGCTTGGGGTAGCCAGCTCCCTCTCCCTCGAGGACATAGAATACTCTTGGGAGCGACACACTTGATGGACATTGGCATTTCCCCAATCTGTAAGAAGACNACGCCCAAAAGCACGGTCTCACATTCGGGGCGTTAACAAACATGAACGAAAAATTGGCGATTGCAGAAACTTCGAATCAATCTCCATCGATTAGTCTAGATGACGTTGATAGAAAGATTATCTCTCTTGTCCAACTAGATGGTCGACGATCATATGCATCAATTGCTCGGGAACTAGATATTTCCGAGGGTACAGTTCGTATGAGAATCAATCAACTAACGAGCGCTAATATTTTGAGATTCATTGCTGTAGTTGACCCAATCGAAATCGGATACAAATCTTGGGCCATGCTTGGTATCACGGTGGTGCCTGGCGTTAGTCCTTATGATCTCGCCCTAGAATTGTCGGAACACTCAGAAGTAACTTATGCAACAGTTGTTGCGTCTAAATTTGATTTGCTGGTCGAGGTTTGGTGTCTTAACAACGAAAAACTTGTTGACTTTCTTGAGGCTCACTGCTACCAGTCAGGTAATATTTCTTCCATTGAAACTATGGTGGGATTAAAACTTTACAAATGGTTGTACCCTGTCCCGGATATTCTGACAAGTTAAATTTTTCTTGAGCTAAAGCAATTTTCTATTTATCGATTTCATTAAGAACTACATTGCGATCTGCTCGAATATAAAATGATCGGTGTAATAGCTGAATCAAGAGCTAATCATTACGATCGAGGTTTATGATGAAAAAAGAACTTTTTATACCAGACAATCAAGTTGCCGGAAGAAATACCCAAGCTATAAAAGTCGGGTCATTAATATTTATAGGCGGCCAAATGTCCCTAGATCCCGCTGGTCGAGTAGTTGGAAATAGCATAGAAACTCAGGCCAGGAATGTATTTGAATCTATAAATGATATTCTTAAAAACGCTGGTGTAAGCATGGACGATGTCGTCAAACATAATGTATATCTAGATTGCGCCGATGAAGAATTACCAACTGTTATGCAAACACTGGACCGTATTCGATCAGAATATTTTTCCGAACCAGGCCCTGTGACAACTGAAACTCGTGCCCGCCTNGCAAAAGAGAACGCGTTGATCCAAGTTGAGGCAATTGCTGCTACATCTGATGATAAGCGACCACTAATGCCGTCAGATCACTGGAACTGGCCGACAGAAGAGCCATATGTTCACGGATGGAAGGTTGGCGACGTAATCTTTGTAGGGGGCCAACGATCTCTAGATGCAAAGGGAGATTTGTTAGGTAACGACGATATCGCAGCACAAACTCATAATGTCTTTCAGAACATGGAAGCCGTTATGAAAGAGGCAGGAGGAAATAGGAGTAACTTGTTACGACAGAATACCTATTACAGTTTTTTGGGAGAAGGTCGAGATGTAACGGACTATTGGGAAAAAATGACCAGGGTACGACTGGAAAACATGTCGAATCCATGCCCCTGTGGAACAGGCGTGCGAGTCATTGGGTTTCCCAATTCAAAAGAATTGATTCAAGTCGAAGGGATTGGCGTTCTTGGGGAAAATAAAATCCGCTTGATGCCCAGTAAGCATTGGGATTGGAGTATTACGAAAGGCCCTTTTTCACAAGGTTGGCAAATCGGTAACTTTATTTTTGTTGGGGGGCAAATTTCTGCAGATGAAAATGGTCGAGCAGTTGGCGAAAATCTAGAGATACAAACAAGAAATGTGTTTGATTTTATTCACAATACTTTACGTGAAGCAGGAGCAGATGAACGAGATGTGGTTAAGATCAATAGCTATTTTGGTACGACGAAAGATAACGATCATAACAAAAACATTTCTGAAGTCGTTTCTGAAATTTTCCACGAATATTATCCTAATTCTCAACCGGTCTATACCGGAATAGGCGTCACTGGTTTTGCTTTTGAAGATTTACTTATTGAGATTGAGGCAATCGCAATCCGAAGTAATTAGTTAGCTTAGAAAATCACATGCCAGCTGTGTAACCCTCATCAACTGTAAGTATTGAACCATACATTGCGCGACTGTCTTCGGATGCTAGAAACAACGCAGCACGAGCCATATCTTTGGGTTCCGAAAAAGCACGTCCACTAGGGGTCCTTTCAAGTATTGAGTCAACATCGGCCCGACGTTCGGAGTTGTTCCTTAGGTCGTAATTGCCTGGAGTCGCGGTATGGCCAGGAGCAATTGCATTAACACGAATTCCGTGTGGCGCTAGTTCGCAAGCGAGTGCTTTAGTGAGATAAATGACACCCGCTTTGGAAGCACAATAGATCGAGAGTTCTGCAGTCGCAACTAAGCCACCAATTGAAGAAATATTTATGATATTCCCAGATTTCTGTTTGATCATAGAAGGTACAACTGCATTGATACAAAAAAATACTCCTTTAATGTTGATGTCCATAATCCGATCATAGGCTTGTTCACTCGTGCTGCCGGCCGGTGTTTCCTCGACAATTCCCGCGCAATTTACAAGTATGTCAACATTACCTAATGTACGAATTACGTCGTTTACCATACGTTCNATTTCTTCTATGTTTGCTACATCCGCACAGAATGCTTTCCCGCTTCCGCCGACTGCTTCGATCTGAGATACCACTTGTTCAGCTTTATCTAAATCACGACTCGCAACTACTCCGACTTTTGCTCCTTCATCTGCAAAACACAGAGCGATAGCTTCACCGATACCAGCCGTTCCGCCAGTTACGAGTGCAGTCTTATTAGCTAATAACATATCAACATTGACTTCCGGAGAACCCAGATACCACTTTTACACCTCCATTAAATTTGTCTTCATTTATGCATCCATGGATATTCGCGCATCCGAATTGGATTTATAGGCTCTCAAGACAGGCACATTTCAGACAGCCCGTTTATTAGACGAATTACATCATCGCCACTATTATAGAGATGCGTCGAAACACGCACTCGACCATACTCCCCCCAAACTAGTATTTTTCTCTCCGCTAGNCCAGCACTGACCGAGCGNGCATCCTCCGACAGAAAGCACGTATTACCAGATCGGCTTACATTATCTAACGGNGAAATTAACTCAAGTCCTAAATCTCTAAGACCTAAATTTACTTTTTCTGAAAGAGTTCGATTATGGTTTTGTATCTTGTCAGTACCCAGCTCAAGAATGAGATCAAGGGATTTTTCAAGAAACATAATAACTATCATTGCTGAATTTCCTGGCTCTAGCTTCATGGGCATCCCTAACTCTTCAACCTTTAGCTGCCGCTCAGCTCCCTGTGGAGGCCAAACTTGAAGGTTATGCCAACCGAAACAGGTTGGTCGAATCTGATTTTCAGCTTTTTCACTCAAATAACAAGGCGCAACTCCATGAGTCGCGAGAAGCCACTTATAAGATGAACTAACGCAAAGATCAGTCNAATCNGNNGGCACNTTAAGAGCNCCACTNGCGTGCGTTGAATCTACGGCAAATAACGTAGTCGAGTTCTTTATGTTATCTGAAATTTTTTTCAAATCGAGATTCTGCCCAGTGTAGAAACTAACTTGACTGACCGCTAAAACCCGGGTTCGCTCATCAACGTTGTCGAGAAGATCCTCTTCGTGAACCCTCCACTTTCTATG
>PAVD01000066.1 GCA_002712985.1 Rhodospirillaceae bacterium | reverse complement strand
AAAAGGCGAAACAATGGTCGATACGTCAATGACGCTCAATGCAATGCACCCTGATGTACTCGTGGTGCGACATCCAGACTCTGGTGCCGTTAAGTTGCTATCTGAAAAAGTTACTGGTGCGGTGATTAATGCCGGTGATGGTAGTCACGAACATCCAACTCAAGCCCTCCTTGATGCACTTACGGTGCGGCGCAGGTGCGGAAAAATTCAAGGCCTTAGTGTCGCTATTTGTGGAGATGTACTTCATAGCCGTGTAGCACGCTCCAATATCTATTTGTTAAATAAGATGGGCGCTCGGGTCCGACTCGTTGCGCCACCGACCCTACTGCCAACGGATGTGGCGCGCCTTGGCGTCGAAATATTTCATGACATGAGAACTGGCCTAGTCGGTTGCGATATAGTGATGATGCTGAGGTTACAAACCGAACGAATGAAAGGCACGTTTGTGCCATCAACACGAGAATATTTTCATTTTTTTGGACTAGACACAGAAAAGCTATCGGTTGCAAATCCTAACGCGCTAGTAATGCACCCGGGACCGATGAACAGGGGAATCGAAATTGACAGTGTCCTCGCTGACGACATAACCCATAGTGCAATTCTTGATCAGGTCGAGTTAGGGGTAGCAGTCAGAATGGCCTGTCTTGACGTTTTGACGGAAAATAGTCGCCCCAGCCCGACGCATGAAAACCCATGAAAACTGATTTTTCTTCTGGTAAGGACGAGCGTATAGCACTTATCAACGCGCGGCTTATAGACCCCCTAAGTAAGTTTGACGAGCCAGGCACATTGATAATTGAGAATCGCCGGATTGCCGATTTTGGTGCCAACATTCTTGAGAATCTTAACACAAAAGATATGAAGGTAATTGACTGTGAGGGAAACTGCCTCATTCCAGGTCTCGTCGATCTGCGAGCTCATCTCCGGGAGCCAGGTGCCGAACATAAGGAAAAACTGTCGACAGCGAGTAAAGCGGCTGCGGCAGGGGGTATTACTAGTGTTGTCTGCATGCCAAATACCGATCCCGTGATTGACCAAATAGCCTTAATTGAATTTATCGCAAGGAGGGCCCGGGAAACGAGTATCGTAAAGGTGTATCCTGCGGCCGCCATAACGAAGAATCTTGAAGGGAAAGAGCTGACTGAAATCGGTCTACTGCTGGAAGCCGGTGCGGTCGCCTTTTCTGACGCTGACCGGGCGGTGGCAAACAGCCTTGTAATGCGAAGAGCGCTGTCTTACGCACATACATTTGATGCCTTAATAATGCAACATCCTGAAGACCCCTTACTTAGTAATGGTGTTATGAATGATGGCGAGTTGGCTACACGATTAGGTTTGGCCGGCATTCCCACTGTCGCAGAAACAATAATAGTAGAGCGAGACGTGCGGTTAATGGAACTAACAGGTTCCCGCTATCATGTAAGTCACCTGTCCACAGGAGACACAGTTCAGGTCGTTCGCTCGGCTAAGGCACGCGGCCTACCTATTACGGCAGCTGTGGCAGCACACCACTTCGCACTAAATGAAAACGTTATCGCTGATTATCGAACGTTTGCTAAAGTCTCACCCCCACTACGAGGGGAAAATGATCGAATGGCGATGGTTTCCGGTCTGTCGGACGGCGCAATTGACATCATCGTTAGCGACCATGCACCCCATGATCAGGACTCCAAACGGCTCCCATTCTCTCAGGCAGAAAACGGAATCATCGGTTTAGAAACAATGTTCCCACTGGCACTAGAAATGTACCATAACCAACAAATCGGACTTCTTGATCTTCTTGCAAAGATGACCAGTAACCCAGCTAAACTGGTGGGTTTAGATGCGGGCGAACTAAAAAAGGGCGCGGCTGCTGATTTGACATTATTCGATCTTGAGGTCCCCTGGCAGATCGAACTCGATCGTTTACACAGCAAGTCCCGTAACGCCCCCTATGATGGCCGTCCCGTGCAAGGGCGTGTGCTAAAAACCTGGGTCAATGGCAGGCTGGCTTTTGACATCGAAACGGAGAAATAAAAGTGCCGAACCTGTTTGGTGCTTTTTCCTATACTTGGCCAATTTATATGGTAGGGGTTGCTGCGTACGGACTAGGCTCTATCCCGTTTGGTTTGCTTTTAACTAGATGGACCGGTGTTGGAGATATTCGTGAAATTGGTTCTGGCAACATCGGCGCAACAAATGTTTTCCGAACAGGTCATAAGCGTTTAGCACTTGCCACGCTTATACTCGATTTCTCAAAAGGCATCATCGCTGTCGTTGCAGCAGGAATTTACGGGCCAGATTGTGCGGTAATGGCAGGGTTCTGTGCCGTAGCAGGACATATGTTCCCTATTTGGCTTAAGTTTAAGGGAGGTAAGGGTGTCGCTACTACCTTCGGTGTCATATTTGGGTTTTCCTGGGTGATCGGAATATTGTCTGGGCTCACTTGGATCACGGTAGTGGTGTTATTTCGGTACTCCTCCCTCGGGGCAATAGTCTCGATATCTGTCGCACCAGTATTCCTTACTTCGCTTTTGTTCTTCCAGAGAAACGGTGANATCCCCATATGGCTTCCTGGTCAGCCTCAACATATTGCACTTTTTTCTCTTCTCGCTNTTCTTGTCCTGGTCCGGCACTACCAAAATATTCGGCGTTTATTACAGGGAAAAGAAACGGCGATTTTTAATCGCAAGTGAGTGGTATACACAGGGATCTACCCGAAAAGCAGTTAACCTCGTTTTAGTTTTTCTTCAGGCCATTGANCCTTCAATCATANGAAACNGTGTGTCGGTGCAACCTAAACTTTNCCAAACAGANACTCCCCGGAAACCGCAATTACAACAGACAAAAGCACAGAAAATGTTTGCGTGTTAGTTGACGAAATCTCCATACAGTGCCAAGTAAAAGAGATTGNGATGAATCNGTGGAGTTCCTTAATGAATGAATGAGCGCCAAGATAACGTTTNCTTAAAATATTAATTATCCCTCATTTNCAATNATTTACCGTAAATTCTTAATATATTTTTTGTAGTATTTGACGAGATGAAAAATTTAGTCATCGTAGAATCTCCGACTAAATCGAAAACGATTGAAAAGTACCTAGGATCTGACTTTCGGGTTTTGGCAACAGTTGGTCACTTTCGAGATCTATCAGAAAAAAATGGCATCGATGTCGATAATGACTTTGCTCTGAACTATGCAGTCGACCAGGACAAGGTCAAAATTCTCAAGGAGATTACTGGAGCAGTAGCAGACTGCGATTCCCTATTGTTAGCTACAGATCCAGACCGGGAAGGAGAAGCAATTGCTTGGCACCTTCACGAGTACCTTCTTCAGAAAGGCGCGTTACCCGCCAGCAAAACAGTCCGACGAGTTGTCTTTCACGAGATAACCCAACGGGCCGTGNAAGCGGCGTTCCAAGAACCACGAGAAATAGACCAGAATCTGGTGGATGCTTATCAGGCCCGACGTGCCTTAGATAGGCTTTTTGGGTTCGAAATATCGACAGTGCTGAGGCATAAATTGCCGGGCACACGTTCAGGTGGGCGGGTACAGTCCCCTTCCCTCCGATTGATTTGTGAAAGAGAGGAGGAAATTGAAAATTTCGTTCCGCAAGAATACTGGACTGTAGACACCTCGCTGAAAACGGAAAAGGGCCAAACTCTAAAGGCCCAACTAACCCACCTGAACGGAACAAAACTTACAAAATTCTCTTTGAAGAATAAGTTAGAAACGGAAGCAGCCGTGTCCCTTGTGAGAAACGGGACGTATCACGTAATGAGCCTTAAGCGTCGACAAGTCCAAAAACGTCCGTATCCACCATTCAGGACATCCACATTACAGCAAGCGGCGTCACGACTTTTAGGTATGAGCGCAAGACAATGCGCAGGGGTAGCGCAGGAACTCTTCCGAGAGGGACTAATTACTTACATGCGCACAGACAGTATTAGCCTGTCTTCCGACGCAGTCCAGTCAATTCGATCGGGAATAAAAACCAACAAGACCTTGGGACCAAAATATCTTCCTGATGGGCCCCGACATTACAAGAACAAGACAAAAAATGCTCAAGAAGCACATGAAGCTATCAGGCCCACCAATATAGAATTNACTCCAAAAGATCTCCCACAGCGCCTCGATCGTGCCACCACCCGCCTTTATGAATTAATTTGGAAGCGAACTATAGCCTCCCAGATGGAAAACGGTGTTGATAACCAGTTAGCTATTGATGTTAGTTCGTCTGACGAAACGACAATACTGCACTCTTCGGGGTCCACCGTTGCTTTTGACGGCTTTCGAAAAATTTATGCAGAAGAAAAAAAGGATGGACAATCCGATTCCAAACCAGACAGCTATTTGCCAAATCTAGAGGAGGGAGAACCACTAGAACTAGAGGAAACCACTCCCGAGCAGCATCATACAAAGCCCCCTAGTCGCTATAATGAAGCGTCCCTGATAGGGAAGCTAGAGGAACTTGGAATTGGCAGGCCGTCTACGTACCCAGAAATTGTACGACGTCTAGAAGATAGAAAATATGTCAGTATTGAGAATAGACAGCTCTTTCCCCAGGGGATAGGACGCGGAGTGACCATTCTCCTGGAAACCCACTTTAGCAACTACGTAGACTACGAGTTTACTGCGGGACTTGAAAATAAACTGGACGATATATCGAACGGCAAGCGGGATTACGTGGCAGTTCTGAGAGATTTTTACGTAAACTTCAATCCAAAGTGCGACTACGTTGGGAACCTTTCTAATAGAGAGGTGCTCAATTCCATGAATGAGCACGCTGGAAAGCGCTTCTTTCCTCTGGATGATAATGGGAGCGTCATAGAAAAGTGTCCAAAGTGCGAAGAGGGAGAACTCAGTCTTAAGTGGAGCAACAAGTCAGGACCATTTATTGGGTGCACCAAATTTGACGAAACAAAATGCAAATACACCCTGGCCTTTTCAAAAATAGACCGAGATGGACTAGAGGGGCCAAGGGAACTTGGACAAAACGAAGAGGGGAAAATAATTAGCCTCCGGCGTGGTCGTTACGGACTTTATATACAGCTCGGTGAAGTGGAAAATGGACAGAAGCCCAAAACAGTGTCTTTGCCAAGTAACCTTAGCCCGGCAAACCTGGGTATGGACACGGCTCTGGCGCTTCTAGCATTACCCCGAGAAATCGGCGCCCATCCAGAAACAGGAGAAACGATCACNGTCACAGTTGGTAGTAAGGGAGCCTACATACGTCATGGGGAGAGGACACGTTCACTCACCAAAGATGATGATGTTATGACAATCGGAATTAACCGTGCAGTGAGCCTGTTGGCCGAGCCACGACGTAGACAGCGGTCCGAAAGAAAACCAGTTAGAGTTATCGCGACCCATCCAGATGACGGAAAGGACGTAGTAATCTACGATGGTCAATGGGGTCTATATATTAACCATAAATCTGTAAACGTGAGCCTCCCAAAGAGCGTGTCAGCTGAAGACATAACGCCGGAGCAAGCAGTTTCCCTTCTCGCTGAAAAAGCGAAGTCGAAGAAAAAAGGAGGAAGACGAACAACTGCCACCCGCAAAAGAACCAGCCGCAAAAGTCCCAAAAAGAAGAGTTGACCACCTAATGGGAAACCGGCCAGTCAAAGTAGCCACTTCAAAATACCAAAAACAAAATGCCCCCTCCTCATATATTCCTGAGCGCCAGGAAATACTTGATGCCGTGCAGAAATCTGGTGGTGTCATAAATACTAGGGATCTTTCCCGCACCTTTGGTCTAAAAGGTGATGGCCGGAAACAACTCAAAACCATGTTAAAATCCATGATTGAAGACGGTCAACTGCAGCACGGACACAACCGACGCAACTTCCGGATGCCATCAACTATGCCCCCTATAGGAGTAGTTGAAATTAGCAATATCGATGCCGACGGAGAGTTGGTCGGCCGCCCAATAAGTTGGAAATTTCACGATAACAGTTCACATATCACAGTAACCATGNCAAGACGTAGCCCGCTGCGCGCCCCCAGGGTTGGAGAACGCGTACTGGTACGACTTAAGGCAGTAGACCAATACCATATCGAGGCGCGGATCATGCGCCACCTCGGCAAAGGGGTGGACCGGATCATTGGTGTGATAGAAAAAAATAGTGCTGGAACTCGGATTCGAGCGATAAGCCGGCAGGCACCAAAACAAATTCTTCTAAACTCGGAAACCACCGAGCATGTAGAGTCCGGAGACGTGGTTATGGCGACTATTAACTCTCAGAAAACTTATGGTCCGCTAACTGCCGATATAAAAGAACATCTAGGTCGGTTTGATTCACCTGGTGGCATAGAAAGTGTGATCTGTGCACAATTCGATATTCCNTCGAAATTCTCTACAGAAACTTATTTGCTGGCCGAAAATGCTGGGCCTCCAGACTCAAAAGGACGTATCGACCTCCAATCTGTCCCATTAGTAACAATCGATGATGAAGATGCTCGAGATTTTGATGATGCAGTTTGGGCATCTAAGGACCTAGATCCCGACAATAGAGGCGGTTGGCATTTACTTGTTGCGATCGCTGACGTCGCGGCATATGTCAAAACCGGAGATGCACTCGACAAAGAAGCTAGTCGCAGAGGCAACTCTGTGTATTTGCCCAACATGGTAATTCCCATGTTACCAAAACCTTTGTCCAACGGATGGTGTTCCCTAAACCCCGGTGAAACCCGTGCCTGCATAGCCGTACATCTATGGATCGATAAGAATGGAAGAATATTGCATCATCGTTTCGAGCGCGCTTTGATGCGTTCTGCGGGAAGACTCACATATACCTCTGTCCAAAAAGCCTACGAAGGGGACTCCGACGAAATAACTGCTCCATTAATGGCTCAAATAAAGAACTTGTACGGCGCCTACACATCACTCAAAGAAGACCGTTCAAGAAGAAATACCTTAGACTTTGATCTTCCCGAACGNAAAATANCATTTGATGAAACAAATCGTATCCTGGACNTCACCAATCGACCNCGC
This sequence comes from Rhodospirillaceae bacterium, assembly GCA_002712985.1. Lineage (GTDB taxonomy): Bacteria > Pseudomonadota > Alphaproteobacteria > UBA7887 > UBA7887. The sequence goes on along the minus strand of PAVD01000066.1, from coordinate 19,920 downwards.
TTTGACAGTCATCGACTAATAGAGGAATTTATGATCGCCGCAAATGTGTCGGCCGCCCAAGTGCTAGCAGGGCTGAACGCTCCGTGCATGTACAGGATTCATGACCAGCCACCCCTTGATAAATTGGAGACACTACGGGGTTATCTCAAAGGAGTAGGATACAAGCTAAGTAAGAGCCAGCGTTTCACCTCAGNAAATTTTCAACAAATCCTCAATAAATCAAAAGGAACNGAGCAAGAAGAGGCCATAGCTACGATCATTTTGAGAACACAATCACAAGCCGAGTACAGCCCCNAAAACATCGGGCATTTTGGCCTTAACTTNAACCTTTATGCCCACTTTACCTCCCCGATCCGTCGGTATTCCGATCTTTTAGTACATCGAAGTCTCATTTGCTCCCTTCAACTAGGCGAAGATGGTCTCTTGCCGCAAGAATTTGACAATTTCCCCCAGATAGGAAATGAAATTTCAGCGACCGAGCGAAGAGCGGCACGGGCTGAACGCCAGGCTCTCGACCGTTACATGGTCATTTACATGTCCGACAAGAAAGGAGCCGAATTTGGAGCTAAAGTANCCGGTGTTACTCGATTTGGGCTTTTNGTGACNGTNAANGGTATTGGCGCGGAAGGATTGGTTCCTATGCGCGTTCTCTCCAACCAACTGGGAGAACGTGTATCATACGATGCAGACAAACAGGTGCTCACAGCCCGAAGAGCTCGGACATCGTTTNGCCTAAGCCAAACAATTTCTGTCCGCCTTGATGAAGCCAACATGATAACCGGACAACTGAGTTTTAGCCTTGCTGCTTTCCCTTCTCCAGGTTTTGACGGAACCGCACGACCCCCGAAACGACGAAACCGTCAACGGCAGTGAACAATATTCGAGACGACAACCCTATTCGAAACCTTGCCCCNATCATATGTGTAGTTNCGATTTTCGGCGTTAGTTTAGGCCTTACCGTTCCACTAATCGCGATCGTACTTGACAGCCAAGGTCACTCGGCTTCGGCTATTGGTTTGCACGCCAGTACACAGTTCCTTGGCATCATGTTGGCTTCACCNATCACTCCGTGGCTAATGCGTACCGTCGGGAACTCTCGTCTAGTAGCGGTTAGCCTGGGTCTAATGGCTTTTACGTTCACCGCTTTCCCACTCGCTACGGGGTTCTTCTCGTGGTTATTCCTACGTTTGTTCTTAGGAACTTTGGAAGGAGTAATATTTATTTCGGCTGAAACCTGGATAAATCAGATGGCTCCTATCTCCAAGCGGGGCCGGACCATAGGCGTCTATGGTACTTTCCTGGCTGGGGGGATCGCTGCTGGTCCACTGCTACTAGAACTAACGGGAGTGCAGGGGGGAACACCATTCTTTGTTGGGGCAATATTAACAGTATTTTGCCTTGCAGTTTTGCTGCTATCACCCCAAAACGCACCAAACTTGATTGATACTAAGTCGAGGTCTGCATGGAAAATGGCCCAGACCATACCCATTGCCATAGCTTCGACAATATTGTTTGGATTCTTAGACGCAGCAGTATTTGGCTTGCTACCTATTTACGGACTTGCTCTAGACTTTTCACCGATAAACGCGGCACGTTTGGTTACCGTATTGGTATTGGGCGGTATGGTATTCCAGTACCCGCTCGGCTTGCTAGCCGACTATATCAATCGTCAATACCTTCTGGTGGCATGTGCCGGGTTAGCTAGTTTTTCGATGCTATTAATTCCAATAGTGGCAGATTTCTCTACCCCAGTCCTTCTTTTACTCTTTATTACAGGAGGTATGATCGGTGCATTGTGGACAATCCCTCTCATTATTTTCGGTGAAAACTTCACGGATACCGAGTTAGCCACAGTTAATTCCATGGCTGCAGTCTTATATGGTTTAGGGAGCATAATAGGCCCGAGCGTTGTTGGATTTTCCATGACCAGGTCTCCTCATGCCTTAATGTTAACAATGGCGACGGCGACAATGTTGCTAGTTTTGTTTGGGNTCCTCATCTATTGGAAAACTNGCAGGTCTCCTTGACANACGCCCCATCAACATTATTGTGCTGGGCGCGTAGTGGTAATGGGCTGACTAGGAGAATCCTAAATGGCTAGAAGTAACAGTATCAAAATCCGCCTTAACAGTACTGCGGACACAGGTTTTTTCTATGTCGCTAAGAAGAATCCTCGGACCATTACAAAAAAGCTAGAAATTAAAAAATATGATCCCGTGGTTCGGAAGCATGTGCTATTTAAAGAGGGCAAGATTAAATAGCGTACCAAATTATACTTTATGGCGGCAGCGGCTTTCGGGCCGCTGTTTTGTTACCGACGTCAAATAGGAGCAAGACATGACGCCCATGTCATATCCACCCTTGCCCCAAGGGACGGGTNCCCAAAACGCCCAAAATGGAAAGCAGGGACTATGAGTGATGACATCACTGTAGGCGATTTTGTCGCTGAATTTCTCCAGGCTATCGGAGTAAGTGCCGCTTTTGGAGTAGTCTCAGTTCACAACACCCCAATGCTTGACGCTATAGGGAGGCGTAACGCCATTCGGTTCATTCGTAGTCGCGGAGAGGCCGGTGCCGGCAGTATGGCGGACGCATATGCTCGCGTGACAGGGAGTCTAGGGGTCCTGTTTACTAGTACAGGACCTGGAGCGGCCAATGCCTGTGGTGCGCTGGTCGAAGCTCGATTCTCGGGTAGCCCTGTCCTGCACATTACTGGCCAGACTGCCCGCGCAAATGTGGATCGTGGAAGAGGAACCGTGCACGATGTGCCTGATCAATTGGGCATGCTGAAGTCAGTTTCCAAAGCCGCGTACAGGGTGCGCGCACCAGAACACACCATCGGTATACTCAGCCAAGCCGCAACCGAAGCTCTAACCTCTCCCACTGGCCCAGTCAGCGTTGAAATTCCTATCGATATTCAACGAAGCCTACTACCACGTCCAGGAGGATTAGCCGATTTCAAGTTACCCCTTCCCACTCCCAAACAGGCCGATGAAAAAGAATTAGATGAATTGGCCAAAATGACTCTCAAAGCACGCCGACCGATGCTCTGGTCGGGTAATGGGGCCCGTCACGCCACCGAAGAAGTTCAACGGTTTGCGGATATGGGATTTGGTGTCATTACCAGCTTGGCAGGTCGAGGCGTCATCCCTGAAGATCACCCCTTAGTTCTCGGTTGTCTTAAAGACACTCCCAGAGTGGAAGAATTTTTAAGAACAGCTGACTTGCTAATCATCGCCGGATCGCGGGTCCGTGGGCACGAAACACGAGAGTTTGATCTCCACTTACCTTCGCCACGCATCCAGATTGACATCGATCCCGCAGCCAACGGGAGAACATATGACACAGATTTGTTTCTCTGTGCTGACGCAAAGATAGGACTTGCAGGACTTGCCGATAAATTAGAAGGAAATATACAAGTAGAAGCAGGCTTCCCCAAGGAGATTGAGACGCTCAAGAACGATGTAATCAAAGAGTATAAATCGTATCTTGGACCTTACGGGACATTTTCAGACCGTCTCAGAAAAGTATTGCCACAAGATGGTATATGGGTCCGTGACATAACACTGAATAATAGTACCTGGGGAAATAGAATTTTTCCTCTCTATGGGCCTCGTGACGGAGTATTTGCACTCGGGGCTGCAATCGGTATGGGCCTAGCTCATGGCATTGGCGCTGCCATTGGTGCACCAGAAAAAAAAGTTTTGTGTATGTGTGGTGATGGCGGTTTCTTCATGGGATTTGCCGAATTCTGGACTGCCGCACAGGAAGGCGTCGATGTAGTTCTCCTGATCATGAACGACGGTGGATACGGAGTGATCAAACATATCCAGGATATTTTTCATGAAGGTCGACACTATTTCGCCGATTTCGAAAATCCAAGCCTAGAAGGCTGTGCAAAACTCGCGGACATGCCATACTGGTGTGTAAACTCTCCGAGTGAACTTGATCCAGCGGTAACATCCGCACTTGAAATACCCGGCCCCGCATTGGTAGAAGTCGACATGTCAAAGATTGGAGAGTTCCCCCGATATTTTGTGCCCCCCAAAGCCGATACAAAATACGCTCGTTAATTGTTTCCTCTCAAAAACGCTTAGGCCCAGAGAATTAGAATGAAGTATGTCATTCCCGATTCAATTTAAACCTCGGGAGAAGCTGTCCGCCAGGTCCCTCTTCCCAGATCACTTCAACATTCCGGCCTATAGCAAGATCGGCTGGTTTTGCATCAACAACGTTACTTACCAATCTCAAATCTTCTAACCCTTCAAATTCAACCAATACAATGTTGTACGGAAGATTGTCCTTGATAGCCTCGTGGGAGGCATTATAGACGACAGTATACGAAAAAATTTTTCCGACGTGCGGTGCCTCAGTCCAAGTCGTGGATTTTGAATTGCAATTTGGGCAAACTGGAACAGGCGGGTGGCGAGAAACTGCGCATTCACCGCAAGTTTGAAACATTAACTGACGTTTGGAACAGTAGTGCCAAAACTCCGCGGCATCAAAACTAGGTGTAGGAAAAGGCAGCAGTGAAGATAAGTAGGACATACTAAACCCCCAAAATTAACCCGCTTGTGGGGGTTACACTCTCGCCACCACTCACTAGGACCAACTTTGCGGTATCCACCTGTGACGTTGAATGCCCGCGTAGTTGCCTGACCCCTTCTAAAACTAAGTTCAGGCCGTGGATATATGCCTCCGACAAAATGCCTCCGGAAGTGTTGCAAGGGGTCTTCCCGTCGATTCGTAGATTTCCTTGAGCCACATACTCACCGCTCTCCCCCAACNCACAAAATCCAAAATCTTCCAATGCAAACAAGACCATNCCGGTAAAAGCGTCATATAGCTGCACCACATCAATATCCTCAGGACCTACTCCAGAACGCCCATATAAATCCTCTGCCAACTGTTTGGCATTTGCACTTGCGTAGGTTGCGCTAGGCATGTTGTGACCCCCCAGGATGCCCGTTCCCCATAAATGACCGCTACTTTGTTGAGAGGCAAGAATTTCAACCGGAACTCCTTTTAAATCCCTCGCACGTTCCCAGGTTGTAACTAATAAGGCCGCTGCCCCGTCCGTCTCCAAACAGCAATCGTATAGCCTCAAAGGATCGGAAATCATTCGGGATGATAAGTACTCACTCATGGTCAGGATTCGATCATGCATAACAGCACGCGGATTTCGATTGGCGTAGCTACGGCAACTCAAAGCCACCTCAGCGAGATGCTCCGANCTCGTGCCGTAGAGATGCATATGGCGACGTACTAGAGGAGCAAACATTTGCGGCGGTGCCAGCATTCCAAATGGTGCCGTAAAACACGCGTGTTCCGTCCAAGGATGGAATTGGCCGAATCTAAAAGATTGGCCCTGGCAGAGCGAACGGAAGACTATCACATACTTTGCCTGTCCACTTTCGATGGCAGCCTGCGCCAGCGAAACAGAGCCACAACTGCCTCCGCCACCCCCTCCCCAAACCATTCCTGTAAAACGGAGTTGTTCTATGCCAAGAGAATTCAGTAGGACCCCAGGTTCGTTCCTGTCGTTAGAAAATGATGCAAAACCATCGATCGCTTTGGGTGAAATACCTGCATCATTTGCCGCTGCGATTATCGCGTCACAAGCTAAAGAAAGCTCGCTAACTTCTTTGATGCTTCCCCACTTCGCGTACTGGCTCTGCCCAATCCCAACAATGCATGCGCGATTTTGTCTTGCCATACCACTCACTTTTTAACAATTTCTCTAGAAATGATACAGTCTCTTACCAATAGCTGTTTTAAGAAGTAAAAGAAGGGGAACATAAGTGTCTGGGACCATACACACAATCGCCGGAACCGGAGAAAAGGGATATACGGGAGATGGAGGTCTTGCAACCGAAGCCCAACTAAGCGAACCCTTTATGTGCGAATTTGATGCAAAGGATAACTTATTTATTGTCGAGGCGACAAATCATTGCGTACGTCGGATAGATGCCGCTACGGGGATCATTACGACAGTAGCTGGAACCGGCGTTCCAGGATACAGCGGAGACGGTGGACCTGCAGATCAGGCAACATTTAATGAGCCCTATGCATTACAAATTGATAGAAACGGCGACATATATGTCGTCGACCGACTCAACGCCGCTATTCGTAAAATTTGGGCGGAAACAGGCATTGTAACTACCCTTGCAGGAGGAAATGGCGCAGACACATTTCAAGAGCCGAACGATTGTTTTCTCGACAAACGTGGAGGACTTTTAGTCGCCGATGTACAAAGCCAATTAATAACTCGTATTGATTTGGACCTTGGCTTAATTACTAGAATCGCGGGAAACGGTGAAAAGGCGCGGCGAGGCGACGGCGGTCCCGCCCTTGAAGCCAGCATAATGGGTGCTCGCGCTATCTGCCTAGATAGTCGGGGAAACTTGTATATATGTGAACGTGAGGGGAATGGTATACGAACAGTCGATGCCAATGGAATGATAACGACCCTTGCCGGAACGGGGGTTAAGGGATACGACGGGGATGGCAACGCGGCTATTAACTCCACTTGGGACGGTCCGAAGGCGGTTCGTTGCGACTCCGACGATAATTTGATTGTTGTTGATACCGAGAACCATGCTATTCGCCGTGTGGAGAAAAAAACTTTAACCGTTAGTACCCTTGCTGGCGGACGCCGCGGTAATGGAGGTGACGGTGGAACCGCGCTCAACGCGGGACTGGATCGCCCACATGCATGCAGCGTCGACCGGTTCGGCCATCTTTATATCGCGGACAGCGACAATCACCGTATCCGTCGAGTAAAGTGGTAAGTTTAATATGCCCTCTCGCGTAATCTTCAGTGAACAACGAATGCGAAATAACTCTTGAAACAAATGGCAGCGCCCGAGAGTTCCTCTGAAGCAGAAATCCTAGCGCTCCACGCTGTTGCGTTTATTGCCCAAAGAGATAACGTACTACAACAATTGATTGTCCAAACGGGGATGNCNCCTTCTACTTTAAGAGANCGNACCAATGANCCCGAGTTTTTAGCAGGAGTAGTCGATTTCTTACTTTCAAATGAGCAGTTACTCCTGGAGTTTTGTAAGTTTGAAAAGCTGGCTCCTGCNAGNCTCCTCCGCATTCNCCAAAAACTACCTGGAGCAACGATAAGCTGATGGCATATCATGATGGGCATGCTACCGAAAACCACTAACGATCAAATTCGTTCGATTCCGATTGACTGTGGAAGTCCTATNATNATTTCTGATGCCGATGAGGTATTGGTAGTCTTTATGGCCAGGTTTGAATCTTTTCTTAAATATCATGGCAACTATTTCAATTGGTCCAGCTTTAAGCTGACCGGAAACGTTCGCCGTCTGTCTGATGACTATATTTTTTCACAAAAAGAGGTGTTCTCTCTGCTCGACAACTTTTTCGAGACAGAAACAGCAACGCTTGACGCAGTGCCCGGCGCCAATGAAGCGTTACAGTATCTATCGTCACGCGCCCAAATCATCATTCTCAGCAATGTTCCCGCTGCGTACCACACAGACCGAAAAGTATGCCTCACCAAACACGGTATGGACTATCCATTGATCGTAAACAGTGGACCAAAAGGTCCCGCCGTTAAGGCTATTTCTGGAAAAACTCATGCGCCAACTTTTTTTATCGATGACTCCCCTGCCAATATTAAATCNGTGGCAAATGCGGCCAATCATGTCCGCCGTATACACTTCGTACACGATCCTCGACTTGCAAAACTGATAGGACCAGCGCCAGACAGTCATTACCGCAGCGATTTCTGGGTTCGTACAAAAAATATCATCGATGAAGAACTCACGGCCGCGGGGTTCTAGCAACCGGACCAGAATGATGAGAATTGGTGTTGACCTTGGAGGAACGAAAACTGAATCCGTACTGTTGGATCGAAACGGCAAGGACATAGCTCGCAAACGCGTGAATACACCAAGGAATGATTATGCGCAAATCATCCAAACAATCGTGGAGTTGGTTCACGAAATGGAACAACTTGCACAAACTACGTGCTCGATAGGCGTTGCCACACCAGGTGCTCTGTGCACCAAATCCGGCTTAATCAAGAATGCCAATTCAACATGCCTAAATGGTAAGGCATTGGACCTTGACCTCGAAAGTGCGTTACGGCGACCTGTCCGCTTGGCCAATGATGCAAACTGTTTTGCATTATCCGAAGCAATTGACGGTGCCGGCTCCCATGCCGAGGTTGTGTTTGGCGTAATACTTGGCACTGGCGTAGGTGGCGGCGTTGTGATTAATAAGAATGTGTTATTGGGCAAAAACTGTATTGCCGGGGAATGGGGACATAATCCATTGCCATGGCCCAAGAATAGCGAAATACCTGGCCCCCAATGCTATTGCGGACGATATGGATGTATAGAAACATTTCTTTCGGGNCCCGCCCTAACTGATGCTTATGACAAACTCACTGGAACTAAGGTAACTGCCAAAAACATTGCCAATTCCGCAACTCACGATGACCATGCCCGTCTTGCTCTTTCAGATTATGCAAACCGTCTTGCTCGATCCCTCGCTCAGCTAATAAATATTCTAGATCCTGATGTCATCGTATTGGGCGGTGGGCTTTCCAACATGAAATTCCTGTACGATGCAATACCCGTTCTATGGAATACCTACATCTTTTCTGATCACGTCGTCACAGAGTTGAAACAAAACCAGCACGGTGACTCGAGTGGTGTACGTGGCGCGGCACGGCTATGGAACGAGTAGAAACCTCCGATAAAACGCCAAGCCTGTGTCGTGATTGTGGAGAGCAATTTCATGGCATTCAAGTAGACCACTGTCCCAACTGTTTGGGGCCTCGTGTTCTCTCTCATCTGGAATTGTTTTCACTTACGATGGCGCACTTGGACTGTGACGCCTTTTACGCTTCCGTTGAAAAACGCGATGATCCTTCACTTGTGGACAAACCAGTCATCATCGGAGGGGGAAAACGCGGTGTAGTAAGNACCTGCTGTTATATCGCCCGAATGCACGGTATTCACTCAGCCATGCCAATGTTTAAAGCCCTCCAATTATGCCCNGATGCCGTTGTAATCCACCCGAATATGCAAAAATACAAATCTGTGGGACGCCAAGTGCGAAGCTTAATGTCAGCATTAACCCCCCTTGTCGAACCAATATCTATAGACGAGGCTTACCTCGACTTAACACANCTNCTCCGAGACAAGNAGAAGANCCCGGCAGTCGCCCTAAACCATCTCCAAAAACGGCTTGAAAAAGAACTTGGCATCACGGCATCAATTGGCCTTGCACCAAACAAGTTTCTTGCAAAATTAGCGTCAGATCTCGATAAGCCCAGAGGATTCTCTTTGATAGGCCGCAGCGAAGCAAAGGAGTTTTTGGCTCCGTTGCCAGTAAACAAACTCTGGGGAGTTGGTCCAGCTCTTAGTCGCCGCCTCGCGGAGGTTGGCATAAGCAAAATCGGTGAACTTCAGAAGTGTACGGCGGAAGATCTNATAAACCAGTTTGGCTCGATTGGCCACCGACTAGCCGAGTTTTCCCTAGGGCAAGACGCTAGATCGATCAAAACTCAAACTGTTCCAAAGAGCGTATCGGCCGANACCACCTTCGAGCAAAATTATTCAAATTTAACAGAGATAAAACCGGTACTGGAGAATTTATGCAAACGCGTAAGCCAGCGACTGAAAACCGGAAACGTAGCGGGAAATGCTGTTGTGCTAAAACTCAAAACGTCAAATTTCACACTACTCACTAGAACTACCAGCCTACTATACCCTACCCAAAGAGCAAATTTGTTATACGAGACCGGTACACATTTACTAGAAAAAGAGCTGGATGGTAATATCAAATATAGGCTAATTGGAATAGGTGTTACGCGGTTAAGTAGTACGTTGGACGCCGATCCTCCTGACATGCTAGATACCCACTAGACTAGTCAATACTGAACCCTTTCTGACATCTGAAAAACCCACAAGTCCTGACTAGCGCATTTTTTAACAGTCTGGGGGTAAATGATATTCGAGTTCCTCCATAGCGGCACGAATAGCAAAATTGCCATAATCCAAGTCCATGCTGGGCGAAACCCCATTCTCCATAATGGTGAAGTGTACCTCAAACTCCGGTTCATGGTCTCCGGACCCATAGGGGAAATATGCCATTGCTACTGGCCAAGACCGAAGTAACAAAAGACTATCACTATCGGAGAGCTCACTTTCCGATGATCCAGCAACCATTTTCTCCGGTTCAATCAACCGCCCAATAAAGGCAGAAACTTCATTTAAACTATCATCCCCGGTACCACTAAAAACATTAGCTGTCAGCACAGTTTCTCCTGCCATGGCGTGATCAATCGTTAGAAAAAGATGCTCCGTCGGAAACAATGTACCAGGTGGCAGCGGCACCTGTTTCTTCTCTGGACTGATAAACAAGGCAACGCCGCCGGCACCCCCCTCTTCCAACTCGGCTCTTCCTTCAATTTGCTCATTCAATTCATCATTGGTCGTACTACGCATTGTGTAGCGAAATTCATTTCCATCTCGAGACTCCCAACTTGAAAAGGTAAAATCGTTTTGTATTTCCTGACCCGTGCGACCAATAAAATTGAGCCGAACGTGCTGCGTTAGCGTCCACCCATCACAAACATCGCTCCAATCAAGGTACATTTTTCCATTCACATTGGTAAAATTGGATCCGCTCCCGCCGGACAGCTGACGAAGGTCATAAATAGCCCTATGCGCCGTTAGTTCCGCAGACCAAGCCGTTGCGGCTACAAAAAAAGCATATAAAGTGACCGTTGTCAGAAAGCCTGTTCGAAATAACATCATTTTACCTCCAACGGAGTTGGCCGTACCTATTTGAATGTCGTCGCCAATCGGGCCGTAACATTTTTTTCNTGACTCGTATAACTTAACCACTTCTTTTTGTATGTGCCAAACCCGTGGGGCCTCCCGATCCAACCAGGACTATTGATCCAGAAAGACCGGGGNCCGTTTTTCAACAAAGGCGCTCATGCCTTCCGCAGCATCTTTACTTTGATAAGCCTGCGTGGAACAGTCTGCCTCTATCTTCAGTCCAGCATGGACCGGTTGATCCAAAGCCCGCTTGGTAGCATTACGAGCNTGTGCCAGAGCCACCGAACTGTATCCTGTAAATCTCCTCGAAAACTTGATTGCCGCCTGAAGGCCGTCCCCTTCCACTAAACAATTGACTAGCCCGATTCTCTCAGCCTCTGAAGCAGAAATAGCCTGCCCAGTGAGNATTAGCTCAAGAGCCCGTGCCTCTCCAATCAGTCGAGGTAACCTTTGGGTGCCGCCGTAGCCCGGGATCAATCCCAATTTGATCTCAGGCAAACCTAACTTTGCACTTGGCAGTGCCAATCGAAAATCACAAGCNAAAGCAAGTTCGAGGCCTCCACCAAACGCGTACCCGTTGATGAGGGCGATAACCGGTACAGGGAAACGAGACAGTCCCTCAAATAAAGCCTGACCTCTTTCTACACCACGCCGGTGTTCCGCGGGGGTTTTCCCAGTAAGCTCGACAACATCGGCCCCTGCACAAAAAGCCTTATCGCCAGTGCCCGTGACAATAAGCACCCTGCTTTTCGAGCCATTAACCTTCCGGAAACACACTTCCATCTCATCCAGTAAACCGAATGACAGGGCGTTCAAGGACTTTGGGCGGTTGATCTTCATTACCGCTACATCTTCATACCAATCAAGATTTATCAGTTTCATCTTCTACCGCTTCATCCCCAATATGATTATCAACCTTAAACCGTACAGGCACCGGAACTAAGGTTCCTTGTTTTACCTCTGCTATCAAGGCTCGCTTCAATATTTTGCCACTTGCGGTAAGAGGGAAAGACTCAGATACCGCGTAATATTCCGGCATGTCATATATAGAAAGTCCTGATGCGTACAAAAAATTCAAAACTTCATCTGCATCGGGTTTGCGACCGCCATCGCTCAAAATGACTAGACATACCTTCTCCCCAAGTCGCCGGTCCGGAACAGGGATTGCGGCCGCTTTTTGGATTCCTGGAAACTCCAGCACAAGATCTTCTATCTTGCGTGGATGTATATTGCGCCCGCCTCTAATAATGATGTCTTTTGACCTACCAACAACCTCTAGATTGCCACTTGCATCGATTCGGCCCAGGTCGCCACTCATAAACCATCCGTCTTTATTAAAAGACTTTTCCGTTGATCCCTGATCATTAAAGTAACCGAGCATTAAAGCGGCACCACGCCCGCCAATTTCTCCCACCTGACCCACGCCAATAGATTGATCTCTATCCTCAGGATTAAAAATTCTCACCTCGTATGCCCTACCTCCACGCCCACAACTAGAAACAATAATATCGGTATCGTCCTCTGGATGTGTATATTGATGGGAAGAATTTTCAGTCATTCCGTATACATTTTGCGGCACGATACCCTGTGCCAGGAAACATTCTGCAATACTACGGGGAATGGGTGCGCCAGCCATATAAAAAACTTTTACCATTCCAAGTGACTTCTGTCGTCGCTCACGCTGCTCTTGGAGTAGATCGATCGCGTGTGTCGGGACACCCATCACATAAGTGGCGTTAGCTTCGCAAAGCCAATCTAAAGTAGTCATACCGCGTGGAGGATCGTTTATCACAAATTCCGAACCACCAATTAAAGCCTGAGCCAAACCAACCCATGCAATATGGTGGGATAGTGGACTAAGTGAGAGCAACACGGTCGATCGGTCATGTTGCCAATCGGTCACCAAATCTCGGGCATTTGCAAGAAGGGTATTATCGCTGTGCATTACACCTTTTGCCCTACCAGTAGTCCCAGAGGTAAAGGCAAGATAGCAAACTTTGTCGGCCCCCAATTGAGGAGATGCACCATCATTTCCCTCACTTTCCAAATTTGAGAATTCGTCAGCTAAGGTGCGATCGTCTGATAGGGAAAAGCAAACACGATTCTGGTTCTTTGTTTGAATTAGTTTGGCGAGATCCCCTTTATCGGCGCTCCATCCTTTTTCGCTAATTACTGCCGCTGCATCTATTTCGTTTACAAGCGTTAGCATCTCAGCGGTGCTATAATTTCGATGAAGGGAGGGAGTGCATACGTATCCGTTCCGGGAACATGCAAGAAGTACTAAAGGTGCTTCGACACGATTGGAAAGTCCCATAGCCACCCGATCCCCCGTCTTTAAACCCATGCTTGCTAAAACATGCGCTATATTACAAGACCGTTGGACAACCTCCTGCCAAGTGAGACGATTACGACTATCTCGTAGGGCGAAATCATTTGGATTGGTTCTTGCATGGTGAGCCGCGTAGTCGTATAGGCCTTCTTCACGCCAAAGCCCCTTCTCATAGTAGCGACTTGCGTTTGTAGGATCATGCAGAGTCAACAAAGGCATTTCTTATTGACCAAATTTTGAGGTATCAGGTGATCTCCTCTCGCGAAAAGACGCGCTTAACTCCGCCGATTCCCCGCTACTAAGATACTGCGGCAACAGTACATCGTGGGCCAACCGGGCAAGACCGCCAACGCCTCCGTGCCTTGCATTGAAGGAAGCTTTGAGGGAAGCCAGCGCAACCGAACCGCGATCTGCAACTTCCAACGCAAAAGCCTCTGTCGCCTCAACAAGTTCTGCATCCGGGACGACTCTATTAATAAGACCTATTTCTCGTGCTTCTTTAGCGCTTAATTTTTGGTTGGTATACCACATTTCCTTGGCACGTTTTTTTCCGACTAAATCTTCCAGGTACCAAGTTCCATATCCCGCATCAAACGAACCCATCATGGGTCCCACTTGTCGAAACACTGCACTTTCCTTAGCAATCGTCAGGTCACAAACCATTTGGAGAACGTTCCCTCCACCTACAGCGAAGCCATTAACACTGGCAATAACAGGTTTTTGAATCTTGTCGATTGCCTCATACATCTCCAACGTCGGCAGAACGCCGGCGTAAAGATTTGTACGTTCCATACCCTCTTTTCTCCCACCGATGCAGAAAAATTTGTCCCCCGACCCTGTTAAGACCAGCACCCGTGTCCGCGTTTCGCGGCGACAGTCATTGATACAGTCCCGAATTTCATGACACATAATTGGGGTGAACATATTGCCATCATCGGGCCGGTTTAGCGTGAGCCAACCGATGGCTCCCTCTTCTCTATATAAAATTTCAGTATATGGCACGTTTCCTCTACCTTTTTCTCTAGATGTAATTCCTCTTTAGAGTCCAGCCGAAGGACGAAGGTTTTTGAAACAGCCAAGCCTTCCTAATGAGCTGAAGAAGAAATACCCCGTTTATCAAAAAATTGTTGATGGTAATCCTCTGCCAACCAGAAATCACCTACCTCTTCAATCGTCGTTGAAATCGCTTTAGCAAACCGTTTGGACTGCTCAAGTGCTTTTTTAGACTGATGTGCAGCGAGTGATTGATCCTCGGAGTGTGCAAAAATAACTGTCCGGTATTGACTCCCGGTATCTGGTCCTTGCCGGTTCACTTGAGTTGGATCATGAATACCCCAGAACAAGTCTAGCAGTTGTTTGTAGCTAACCTCCGTGGGATCGAACATGACCCGCACCACCTCGACATGGCCGGTCGTATCAGTACATACCTGTTCATACGTTGGGTTGGCTACATGCCCTCCACAATAACCGACTGAGGTCTCCGCCACCCCAGGAACTTTCCGAAACGCCGCTTCTATCCCCCAAAAACAACCCGCACCGAACGTTGCTTGTTCCATTAGAATCTCATTTCCTTCCCAGTTCCAAAAAAATCTATCTGCCTATCCTTATTTGCCCTCCCAGAGCTGTATTGGCAAGTAAGACTAGTTCTAATTTTGTGTTAAACGATAATAGTCTATAATAAAAAAAAATGGGGGCTGTTATGTCAGGGAAAATCGAAAAGCGACTAGATGATTTGGGTATTGTTTTACCAGAACCCGCCTCACCGGCGGCAAATTATGTTCCTTTTATAATTTCGGGATCACTGGTTTTTATAGCGGGCCAAATACCTTTCTGGAATGGTGACATACTTCATATCGGAAAAGTTGGAGCCGAACTAACCATGGAGGAGGCTAAAAAAGCCGCCCGAATATGTGGGCTGAATATATTAGCCCAGTTAAAAATTGCATGTGGCAGCGACCTTGATCGGGTTAACAAATGTGTCAAGATTGGCGTGTTTGTAAACTGTATTGATGGCTTTAAACAGCAACCTGAGATTGCTAATGGGGTCTCGGACTTAATGGTCGAGGTATTCGGAGAAACGGGCCGACATGCACGTTTTGCCATTGGCACCAATGCCCTACCCAGAAATTGTGCCACAGAAGCAGATGCAGTATTTGAAATCTCTTCGAACTAAATGCGTTTAATAACCAGAGGGACACTCAAAATGACCAGCCATGATACCTCCCGCAATATTTCACTCGCGGAGATGGACAAACAAAGCCTACTCCACCCGTACACCTCTATTACCGAACACCTGGATCATGGGCCAATCGTCATTACGGAGGGTCATGCGGCACGGGTAACCGATAACAACGGTCGGGACTACCTTGATGCCATGGGTGGACTTTGGTGCGTAAATATTGGTTATGGACGACAGGAAATGGTAGAGGCAATTACGGAACAGGCGCGGAAAATTTCCTATTACCACCTCTTTTTCTCCATGGCCAATGAGCCCGCAATTCGGCTAGCAGACAAAGTCCTTGAGCTTGCCCCGGATCACATGAGTAAAGTCTTTTTCTGCAACTCCGGTTCAGAGGCCAATGACACGCAAGTGAAAATCGCATGGTATTACAACAATCTACGCGGCAAGCCTGAAAAGAAAAAAATCATCTCGCGTAAGCTTGGATACCATGGTGTCACAGCTGTCGCGGCGAGCATGACGGGATTGCCCCGAAATCACGCCTCTTTCAATCTACCACTAGATGGCTTCCTTCATGCCTCCGCTCCGCACCATTTTTGGGGAGCAAATAAAGATGAGTCAGAGCCTGCATTTTCAAAACGTCTCGCAGCCGAACTCGATACTTTAATCGAGAAAGAAGGTCCTGCGACGGTTGCTGCCTTCATAGCTGAACCAGTAATGGGTGCAGGGGGTGTAATTACCCCACCTGACGGTTATTTCTCAGAAGTTCAGGAAGTCTTAAAGAAACATGATGTATTGTTCATAGCTGACGAAGTGATTTGTGGCTTCGGCAGGTTGGGAACTATGTTTGGTTCGGATCGATATAACCTGGAACCCGATATGATGACCATCGCAAAAGGTCTAACTAGTGCATATGTGCCAATGTCAGCCGCCATTATTTCCGAAAAAGTGTGGGATGTCCTGAAGTCTGGATCACCAGATACTGGCCCCTTTGCGCATGGATATACGTACGGAGGACATCCGCTCGCTGCTGCTGCTGGCCTTAAGACAATAGAAATTATGCAACGTGAAAATTTAGTCGAAAATGCAAATAAGATTGGGGCCTATCTGCAAAAGAAGTTCCGCAAAAGTTTTTCCGACCACCCGTTAGTTGGGGAAGTGAGAGGCGTGGGACTGATGGCGGGAATAGAGTTGGTATCGGACAAGAAAAATAAGATACCTTTTGACCCCTCTGTGCAAATTGGGGAAAAAATCACACGACTACTTCTAGAGGAGGGGATGATAAACAGGGCCATCGTAAACACCATCGCCTTCTCCCCGCCGCTGGTGGTAACGGAAGGCGACGTGGACGAAATGGCAGAACGTTGCGGTCGTGGACTAACGAAATTGGCGGACCAACTAATCAGTGAAGGAATGTGGAAAGCCGCTTGACTACTTCACCCGTTGTAGACACGAGACGGGCAGTGGATAAAACTGTTACTGCACGCACAATTTCCTCCTTAGCGGAGGTCAATGCAGATGAGTGGGACGCATGCGCAGGTACCTCCAACCCTTTTCTGCTTCACGCCTTTCTTTCTTCACTGGAGGAAAGTGGTTCCTGTACCGCTGAGACAGGATGGCTACCTCAGCATCTGCTACTGGAGGGTAATCAACATAAATTAATCGGTGCAATGCCGTTGTACGTAAAAGGACATTCGCAGGGTGAATATGTCTTTGACCATAATTGGGCTCATGCATACGAGAATGCCGGCGGGCATTATTATCCCAAACTCCAAGCATCAGTGCCATTTACCCCGGCTACGGGGCCGCGGCTTCTGGTCCCACCAGGGAAATCCAGAGAACGAAATCAAAGAATTTTGATCCGGGCGGCTACTCAAGTCGCTGACAACCTTGGTGTGTCTTCGCTACATATTACTTTCCCCACCGAAAGAGAGTGGGAATTAATGGGTGACAACGGCCTTTTACAAAGGACCGGCGAACAGTTCCACTGGGAAAACCATGGGTACGAGTCTTTCGAAGAGTTTCTTGCAAATCTGACTTCGCGCAAACGTAAATCAATCCGGAAAGAGCGCACCAGGGCTGCAGCGAATGGTATCAAAATCGAGACACTTACCGGTGATGATATAAAAACAGAGCACTGGGACGCCTTCTTTCAATTTTATACGGATACCGGACATCGAAAATGGGGTACACCCTACTTAACACGAAGTTTTTTTGATTTAGTCCATGAACGTATGCGGGAAAACATCGCATTGATAATGTGTCAGCGGGACAATCGTTATATTGCAGGAGCATTGAATTTTATTGGTGCTGATACGCTTTTTGGACGGCATTGGGGATGCGTTGAAGAGCATGATTGCCTCCATTTTGAAGTATGCTATTACCGAGCCATCGACTTCGCCATTCATCGAGGGCTAAAACACGTTGAGGCTGGAGCCCAAGGCTCCCACAAAGTCCATCGTGGATACCTACCCCGCCTTACTTACAGTGCCCACTGGATTCGCAATGACAACTTTAGAACAGCCGTAGCCAATTATTTAAAACATGAACGGGAAGAGGTTGAATCTCATGTCGGTGGAATAGAGCTACACTACTCTCCTTTTCGCCAGACCAACCACCATAAGGATAACTAGCCTCATCAAGGAAAAAATAACTTTAAGTATTCTAGTATAGGCCATCTTCAGGTCAGGGAGGACTACAACCATGCAAACTAAGGCTGCCGTTGCACACAAAGCTAAGGAGCAACTAACCATAGAGACGGTGAATCTTGATGGACCGAAAGAAGGTGAATGTCTGGTTGAAATTAAGGCGACGGGGATCTGCCATACCGACGAATTTACTCTCTCTGGTGCAGATCCCGAAGGACTGTTCCCCGCTATTCTGGGCCACGAAGGTGCAGGAATAGTTGTAGATGTTGGTCCCGGGGTCACGGGACTCGCAAAGGGAGACCACGTCATTCCCCTGTACACCCCTGAATGCAGACAGTGTGAATATTGCCTAAGCGGAAAAACCAATCTATGCCAAGCCATCCGGGTAACTCAAGGGCAAGGACTCATGCCGGATGGCACGAGTAGATTCACCTTGGGACAGGAAAAAATATATCATTACATGGGCACGTCTACATTTTCTAACTATACGGTAGTGCCGGAAATAGCTTTAGCAAAAATACGGCCGGATGCTCCTTTCGATAAGGTCTGTTATATTGGCTGTGGTGTCACTACTGGGCTAGGTGCAGTGATGAATACAGCTAAAGTGCAGCCCGGTGATAAGGTCGTCGTATTTGGACTTGGCGGTATCGGGCTCAACGTAATACAGGGTGCCAGGATCGCCGGAGCCGACGTGATCGTCGGGGTAGATACCAATCCTACTAAACAACCACTTGCGGAAAAATTCGGCTTGACTCACTTTGTCAACCCGACTGATCTTGAAAAAGACCTAGTACCTTACCTTGTGGATCTAACAAAAGGTGGTGCCGACTATAGTTTTGAATGCATTGGCAATGTTGAAGTCATGCGCCAAGCACTAGAATGCTGCCACAAGGGCTGGGGAACATCCATTATCATCGGTGTTGCAGGATCAGGGCAGGAAATTGCGACACGTCCATTTCAATTGGTCACGGGAAGAACCTGGAAGGGTACGGCTTTTGGCGGTGCTAAAGGACGAACAGACGTCCCACGAATAGTAGATTGGTATATGGATGGGAAAATAAATATTGACGATCTGATAACCCATACAATGTCTTTGAACGATATCAATAAAGGATTCGATTTAATGCGAGATGGGGAGTCAATCAGAAGTGTCGTTCTATTCTAGACACAACATTTCAAATTCAAACTTATTTCTATGGGCGTAAAAATTTAGTACAATAATCTTTGCATCGTTGTTTGGAACCTTAAATCGAATCAAATACAATGGATCGGCCCTTCGACAACTTTATAGTAAATAATGCCTCCAAAATTGCCGCCCGAAGCACCTGACGAACCACCGCCAATAATCATACCAGATATTGAGGAAGACACTCCCTCGGACCCACAGAAAGATCCTGATGAGGAGATGCCACCTATGCCGCCAAGCGTGCCAGAGCAACCTTGGATAGATCCACCCACAATCAATTGATCAGCAAACGAGAAACCAAGATACACCGGAACGTAACTTGCATAATTTCAACAAAATTTTGCTGTGGCACCACCGAGACCCTCTATCTCGATTTCGACTGTGTCCCCCTCTGCAACCCACTTTGTTTCCACTACACTGCCAAGTAGTACAAATTGCCCCGACTCTAGATACTTTCCACGGGAACTAAACAAGTTCGCCAACCAGGCCAATGCATTCATCGGGTGTTCCATTATATCCCAGCCCTTTCCACGACCCACCTCCGTTCCATTTATTCGCATCAAACCAACAGCATTCTCCAAGTCCAGTGACTGCCAATTTTCGCCTGCCTCCCCCAGAACACAGCCTGCATCAAAGAAATCATCTGCTATCAAGGTCGGGGGGCCTAACGACTTATAATCTTCGTACCGATCATCTACTATTTCGATGGCTGCCATCACCTCTACAACAGATTGGGATACTGCTTT
>PAVD01000065.1 GCA_002712985.1 Rhodospirillaceae bacterium | reverse complement strand
CCACTAATTTGAATAGCTTAATAACCTGGGCCAGAAGCGGTTCCTTATGGCCAATGACGTTTGGGCTAGCCTGTTGTGCTGTAGAAATGATGCACACAGGGGCTAGCCGGTACGACCTTGATAGATTTGGTTCTGTTTTTAGACCCAGTCCACGCCAATCTGACGTAATGATTGTTGCTGGCACCTTAACCAACAAAATGGCGCCGGCCCTTAGAAAGGTTTATGATCAGATGGCAGAGCCACGGTACGTCATTTCGATGGGGAGCTGCGCCAACGGAGGGGGGTATTATCACTACTCTTATTCGGTTGTTCGNGGTTGTGACAGAATTATTCCTGTGGACNTATACGTTCCCGGTTGNCCTCCTACCGCGGAGGCCTTGTTGTATGGGNTCCTTCAACTGCAGAAGAAAATTCGTCGTACAGGTACGATTGTTAGGTGAGCACCAAATATTCTCAAACTAATGATAAAGCGTTAGTCGCGCTTCTAGAATATTTGATATCGATCCTTTCTGGGGATGTTATCGATATCCGTATAGCTCAAGATGAAATTACTATTGAGAGTCGCGTCAAATCCTTACTTAAAGTGCTTAGTTTTCTGAGAGACGACGCTAAATGCCAATTCAAACAACTTATTGACCTATGTGGAGTGGATTATCCCGATAGGAATCCAAGGTTTCATGTTGTTTATCATTTGCTAAGTTGTCGCCACAATCAGCGTGTTCGTCTAAAGGTGGCGACGAGTGAGGTAGATCCTGTTCCTAGCATAGTAAAGTTGTTTAGCTCGGCCGACTGGTATGAACGGGAAACCTGGGACATGTTCGGGATTACTTTTTCTGATCACCCTGATTTGAGAAGGCTTCTTACGGATTATGGTTTTGATGGACATCCATTACGTAAGGATTTCCCTCTTAGCGGTTTTGTTGAAGTGAGGTATGACGAGGAGAAGAAACGTGTTGTGTATGAGCCTGTTCATTTAACTCAAGAATATCGACAATTTGATTTTATGAGTCCTTGGGAAGGTGCCCATTTCATACGTCCAGGGGGAGAGACGGAACCTCGAAAGAATCCTACTGAGGATGATCCTCAGTAGTGTCCACCGAGATCAAAAATTTTAATTTCAATTTTGGTCCCCAACATCCAGCAGCTCACGGTGTTTTGCGTCTGGTACTAGAGATGGATGGCGAAGTTTGCGAGCGTGCAGACCCCCATATTGGTCTACTTCATCGCGGAACAGAAAAATTAATCGAGCACAAGAATTACCTACAGGCTTTGCCATACTTTGATCGTTTAGATTATGTCTCTGTTATGGGACAAGAACATTGCTTTAGTTTGGCGGTTGAGAAGCTTATGGACTGTGAGGTTCCAAAACGGGCTCAGTACATTCGCGTTCTTTTTCATGAAATTACAAGGGTTCTGAATCACCTTCTACAAATCAGCGCAAATGCTTTGGATATAGGGGCCACGACACCCTTTCTATGGATGTTTGAGGAGCGGGAAAAATTAATGGAGTTTTATGAGAGGCTCTCCGGTGCCCGATTGCACGCCGCTTATATTCGCCCTGGTGGTGTTCACCAAGATATGCCGAGAGGGATGGACGGTGACATAAAAACATGGCTCGAGAAGTTCCCCGAAGTAATAGATGATGTCGAAACACTACTAACTGACAATCGTATTTGGAAACAACGTAACGTGGACATTGGGGTAGTTAGTCCCGACCAGGCATTAGATTGGGGCTTTTCTGGAGTGATGCTTCGTGGGTCGGGCGTTGTGTGGGATTTACGAAAGAGCCAACCTTACGATGTTTATGACGAAATGGATTTTGATATTCCTATCGGCAAAAACGGGGATTGCTACGACCGTTATTTGGTTCGTGTTGAAGAGATACGTCAAAGTCTCCGCATTATCGACCAGTGTCTATCAACAATGCCAGAAGGTGCTGTGATGACTGAGAATCNTAAAATCAGCCCTCCTAAGCGTAGTGATATGAAGGAATCTATGGAAGCCCTTATACATCATTTTAAGCTCTATACGGAGGGCTACCATGTTTCCGCTGGAGAGACTTATACGGCTGTAGAGGCGCCGAAAGGNGAGTTTGGAGTTTACTTAGTTTCTGATGGTAGCAACCAGCCTTATAGATGCAAAATTCGTGCTCCTGGATTTGCTCACCTCCAAGGTCTGGACTTCATGACAAAGGGACACCAACTCGCTGATCTCGTGGCCTGCATTGCTAGTATGGATATNGTATTTGGAGAAGTTGACCGATGAGNNGTCGAGAGTTTGCATCGGAACAACTNCAACCGGAAAATTTCGTTTTTACGGAGGAGAACAGGCGTAAAATANAAAAACTTATACTAAAGTATCCTGAGAATCGATTAGGAAGCGCCTTGCTNCCNNTACTGGATTTGGCACAAAGNCAACATGAGGGATGGTTGCCGAAAGTGGCGATTAGCCACGTAGCCAATTTGTTGGATGTAGTAGAAATCAAGGCNTTTGAGGTTGCTAGTTTTTATACCATGTTTAATTTGGCACCTCGTGGGAAATTCCTAGTACAACTATGTAGAACTACACCATGTTGGCTTCGTGGTAGCGACGATTTACGCAACGCTTGTATGGATTATCTTGAAATAGGTATTGGGGAAACAACACCGGACGGGCTATTTACGGTAGTCGAGGTCGAATGTTTAGGCGCATGTATCAGTGGTCCGGCTATTCAGATAAATGATGATTTCTTTGAGGACCTGAACGTCGTCTCTTTTTTGGATATATTACGAGCTTTAAGAAACGGAGAATCAGTAGGGATTGAGTCTCAGACAATGCAACACACTTTACCCAAGCCTAAAACAGACTAACCTACGTCAACTATTTTATGAGACCGGGATGTTAGAAGATACTGATAGGATATTTACAAATTTGGATGGTGAATTGGGGTCGGATCTGAGAGCCGCTCAAGTCAGGGGTGATTGGGATCAAACCAAGAAAATTCTTTCCGGAGACCCCCAGAAAATTATTCAGCTAGTCAAAGAATCCGGACTACGAGGACGGGGAGGCGCCGGATTTCCAACCGGGCTAAAATGGTCATTCATGCCTAAACAAGAGGATGGCCGCCCATCGTACTTGGTTGTGAATGCTGATGAGAGTGAGCCTGGTACCTGTAAAGATCGAGATATCCTTCGACGTGAACCTCATAAATTAATTGAGGGGTGCTTAATTACTGGATTCGCGATAGGAGCCACCGCCACATATATATATGTACGGGGTGAGTATTATAATGAATCTTTAGCTCTCCAGTATGCGGTGGATGAAGCATACCAACATGGATTTCTGGGGAAGAATGCATGTGGCGCCGGTTTTGACCATGACATTTTTATTCACAGGGGAGCGGGGGCGTATATCTGTGGGGAAGAAACGGCGCTGATTGAAAGTCTGGAAGGGAAGAAGGGACTACCCCGTTTAAAACCTCCATTTCCAGCGAATACAGGTGTTTGGGGATGCCCCACAACCGTAAACAACGTGGAAACCATTGCAGTTGTTCCGACCATCGTCCGTAGAGGCGCAAACTGGTTCTCCAGTTTTGGCAGAGTCAATAATACTGGAACAAAAATATTTTGTATTTCAGGCCACGTACAAAGGCCCTGTAATGTCGAGGAGTGCATGAGTATTCCACTTAGGGAACTGGTCGAAAGGCATGCCGGGGGAGTNCGNGGTGGTTGGGATAATCTATTAGCGGTAATTCCGGGAGGGGCGTCAGTTCCCCTTATACCTAAGTCAATCTGCGACGATGTTTTGATGGATTTTGATGCACTGTCTGAAGTCAAATCAGGTTTAGGAACGGCGGCAGTCATCGTGATGGATAAATCTACCGATATCGTAGCGGCGGTCGCTCGACTTTCGCATTTTTATAAACATGAAAGCTGTGGTCAATGTACACCATGTCGTGAAGGCACAGGATGGATGTGGAGGATATTAGAACGTCTGGCGCAGGGAAAAGGTCGGATAGAAGATATAGATCTTCTGCAACGAATTACGTTGCAGGTTGAGGGACACACAATTTGCGCTTTGGGTGACGCGGCAGCGTGGCCGGTACAGGGACTGATAAGACATTTTCGTGGTGAACTCGAGCGCCGTATTCTTGAACGTGCCAAGGCCGCGTAGCGGAGTTAGTCAATGTTTGAGATAAAGATTAATGGCAAATTAGTTCAGGCTGAAGCAGGGACTACAATCCTGCAAGCATGCCAGGATAATGGTATCGAAATACCGCACTTTTGTTATCACGAACGCCTCTCTATAGCAGGGAACTGCCGTATGTGTCTGGTGGAGTTGGAAAATGCTCCAAAGCCTATAGCTTCCTGCGCGATGGCAGTTAGTGATGGGATGGCAATTAGTACAAATACTGAAACAGTGAGGAAGGCTCGGGAAGGAGTAATGGAGTTCTTGTTAATCAATCATCCACTGGACTGTCCAATATGTGATCAGGGGGGAGAATGTGATCTGCANGATCAAGCTGTCGGTTATGGCCGGGATGCCACCCGTTTTTCGGATAATAAAAGGGCAGTGGTGGACAAGAATTTTGGTCCGTTGATTCAAACCTACATGACCCGCTGTATACACTGCACCCGTTGTGTTCGTTTCATGGAGGAAGTGGCGGGAACTCCTCACTTGGGAGGGCTATGGCGGGGCGAGGATATGGAAATTATTTCCCTCATTGAAGGGGGCCTAGAATCCGAGTTGTCAGGCAATATAATAGATTTATGTCCGGTGGGTGCCTTAACCTCCAAACCATATGAATTTACCGCACGTTCATGGGAGCTAAACAAAACCGAAACGATAGATGTTCTTGATGGTGTTGGGAGTAATATTCGCGTTGACACAAAGGGCAAGCAAGTTATGCGTATTTTGCCGAGGCTCAACGAAGACGTGAATCAAGAGTGGATTGGTGACAAGACAAGATTCGCTTATGATG
Source organism: Rhodospirillaceae bacterium (assembly GCA_002712985.1). Lineage (GTDB taxonomy): Bacteria > Pseudomonadota > Alphaproteobacteria > UBA7887 > UBA7887. Next base: position 16,552 of record PAVD01000065.1, on the reverse strand, counting down.
GGCTCCGACGCCAAAGACTAGATCGCCCTTATTGTCGTGACTCTGTTAACGACAGACTGGAGCCTGTGACCTGGGCCAAGGCATTTGAGGCCATACGTCAACAGATTAGTGTTCTTAATGGTAACGAAATTGGGGGAATTGTAGGCAATCTGTGTGATTGCGAATCCATGCTAGCGTTTAAGGATTTATTNTTNTCCTTGGNGTGCNNTAANATTGANTGCNGNCAAGACGGGGCCGCTTTACCTCCTAATTTTCGGGCCGGGTATTTATTCAATTCCACAATTGCTGGAATTGATGAATCGGACTTGTGTCTGTTGATTGGGTCGAACCCACGGCTTGAGGCACCGATTATAAACGCTCGTCTCAGGCAGCGATGGCTCCGAGGTGACTTCAGTTTGGCGAGGATTGGAGAGCCTGCCGATCTAACTTATGCGGTGTCTGAATTGGGCGCCGGCGCCGAGACATTATTCCAACTTGCATCTGGCACGCATGATTTTTGCAAAACTATTCAGAATTCTAAGAAACCAATGCTTATACTCGGGCAGGGCCCCCTTACCCGCACCGACGGTCCTGCAATAATGAAGGCTGCTAGAGCCCTCGCGAGTCGTTTTGGCTTTGTGACAGTTGGTTGGAATGGATTCAATGTACTACATACTGCGGCGGCTCGTGTGGGAGGCATGGATCTAGGTTTGACTCCGACGGCTGGTGGAATGTGTACGAGGGAAATGATAACTGCTTCCAAAACTGGAAATTTGAAGGCTCTCTATTTATTAGGAGCAGATGAAATTGACCTTTCCGGGATAGGAGAAGTATTTCTTATTTATCAAGGGCACCATGGTGATCAAGGTGCGCAGCGTGCAAATGTTGTCCTGCCAGGTGCGGCATATACAGAAAAACACGGTTACTACGTGAATACGGAAGGTAGAGTTCAACAGGCATATCCGGCAACTGAGCCCCCAGGAGAGGCGAAAGAGGACTGGACAATCATTCGGGCACTGTCAGAAGTTCTAGGACATACACTAGGGTACAACAATATAAATGAACTACGAAAAAGCATGATCCAACGTGTGCCATATTTTTCCCATGTAGGCGCAATTGCAGCAACGGAATGGCTTGACGTTGATGATATTGAAGATATTCATTTGAGCGACGATTCTTTTAGAAGCCCAGTTTATGACTATTTTATGACAGACCCAATCAGCAGGAACTCAGAGATTATGGCAGAGTGTAGTAGACGCACCCTAGTCAGCAGTTCAATCAAGAAAATGGATGGCCAATAATTTATAATGGAGGTGCTATGGGATCTTTACTTCTGGCCAGTGCTTTTCATCATTGCCAAGATTTTACTAATTGTCTTTCCGCTACTTTTTGCAGTCGCTTACCTTACCTACGTGGAAAGGAAGGTGATAGGCGCAATGCAATTACGAAAAGGGCCCAATGTTGTGGGACCTTTTGGACTTTTTCAACCTCTAGCGGATGGTCTTAAATTATTTTTAAAAGAGACTATTATCCCTTCTGGGGCAGACCGAGCAGTATTCATATTGGCTCCCTTGGTCACCTTTACGCTCAGTTTCGTGGCATGGGCCGTGATACCTTTCGACAAAAATTTGGTTTTAGCCAATATTAATGTAGGGATTTTATATTTATTCGCGGTCTCATCACTGAGTGTTTACGGGGTGTTGATGGCCGGCTGGGCAAGCAATTCTAGGTATGCCTTTTTAGGGGCGTTGCGCTCGGCGGCCCAAATGGTTTCTTATGAAGTTTCAATGGGCTTTGTCATTGTTACAGTACTTATTTGTGTTGGTTCCCTAAACCTGAGTGACATCGTGGAGGCACAAACTAAAATGTGGTTTTGCATTCCACTTTTCCCGATGTTTGTCATATTTTTTATATCTACTCTGGCGGAGACAAATCGCCATCCTTTCGATTTGCCGGAAGATGAAGCGGCCTTAGTTGCTGGATATTTTGTAGAGTATTCATCCATGCCCTTTGCTTTGTTTTTTTTAGGGGAATACGCCGCAATGATATTGATGAGTGGAATGACTGTCATATTGTTTTTGGGAGGCTGGTTGCCACCGTTAGACAATCCAATATTCCAAGCGGTTCCAGGTCTTGTATGGTTTACACTAAAGATTGGTCTTATCTTGTTTCTTTTTCTTTGGGTGAGAGCGACTCTTCCAAGATACAGATATGACCAACTGATGAGACTAGGATGGAAAGTATTTCTTCCATTGTCGCTGGCCTGGGTTGTGATTACGGCTGGTGTAGTAGTTGCTTTTGATTTGTTTCCTAATTAGTGAAGCAGAGATGTAAGGTGCTGAGGATAGAGATTTATTGTGGCCAGCTATCAACCCATTAGAGCGTTCCTGCTTTTTGAGATTATTAAGGGGCTATGTCTTACGTTACGCTACATGTTTCGATCCAAAGTAACCATAAATTATCCCCATGAAAAAGGACCTCTCAGCCCGAGATTTCGGGGTGAGCACGCACTACGTCGTTATCCAAACGGTGAAGAGAGGTGTATCGCCTGCAAATTATGCGAAGCAATTTGTCCAGCACAAGCAATCACAATAGATGCCGAGCCTCGGGACGATGGAATTCGTCGAGCCACTCGATATGATATTGATATGGTCAAGTGTATATATTGTGGTTACTGCCAAGAAGCTTGTCCCGTCGATGCGATCGTTCAAGGGCCGAACTATGAATTTGCCACGGAGACCAGGGAGGAGCTTTATTACAACAAGGAAAAATTACTAGAGAATGGTGATAGGTGGGAAGAGCAAATAGCGGCGAATATAGATGCAGACTCCGAGTACCGCTAAACTTTTTTTGAGTGTTGAATAATTAATATGTATTGCAGCGAAAGTGTGCGTTTTGGGTCGATAATGGGAGGGGAAAGTGATCCTCGCTAGTATTACCTTCTACATGTTTGCGGTCATCACAATTTTATCCAGCTTCATGGTAATTTTTTCCCGTAACCCTGTTCATTCAGTGCTGTTTCTCATTTTGGCATTCATCAACGTTGCGGGGCTCTTTATTTTGCTGGGCGCAGAATTCTTGGCAATGATCCTAATTATTGTCTACGTCGGCGCCGTGGCTGTTTTATTTATGTTTGTCGTCATGATGCTAAATATGAATTTGGCCAGGGTGCAAGAAGGTGTACTGCATTACCTTCCTACAGGTGGGATGATAGCGGCAGTGTTACTCACCGAGCTTATTTTTGTGTTGATTACTTCGCAAGACTTCCCGGAACATATTACTTCCCTTCCTTCCCAACTCTCTACTGATGTCAATAATACGGAGGCTCTTGGTAATTTATTGTACACAAAGTATTTCTACTTATTCCAAGCTTCAGGCGTCATACTTCTGGTAGCGATGATTGGTGCAATCGTCTTGACACTGAGGGAACGTGAGGGGGTTCTGAAACAGAAAATCAGTCGACAAGTACAACGTAGACGTGAGGATTCTGTTGAACTTAAAAAAGTGCCTCCACGAAGCGGTATGTAATGCCAGTGACGTTGGTGCATTACTTGGTCTTAGGCGCAATTATTTTTACGATTGGTGTCTTTGGCATATTTATTAACCGCAAGAATGTAATAATAATCTTAATGTCGATTGAACTTCTGCTCCTGGCGGTCAATATCAATTTAGTAGCGTTCTCAGCATTTTTAAACGACATGGTCGGACAAGTTTTTGTTATGTTTGTCCTCACCGTGGCAGCTGCCGAAGTCTCCATCGGGCTTGCAATTTTGGTAGTCTACAATCGTTTACGTGGAACTATAGAGGTTGATGATATCAGCCAAATGAAAGGTTGATAAAATTTACACTGCTTGCATTTTCCTTCCTTTGCTTGCTGCAATCGTGGCAGGTTTTTTTGGTCGAATTCTTGGAGACCGTGCCACCCAATTTATTACTTCGGGAGCAACGATACTATCTTGCCTAATTTCAGTATGGATTTTTAAGCATGTCGCGTTAGACGGCAATTTGGTCCAAGTAGAACTTGCCTCTTGGATCACATCTGGAAGCTTGCAGGCACAGTGGGAACTCCAGTTTGATGCTTTAAGCGCGGTAATGTTGTTCGTGGTGACAACCATTTCTGCGATCGTTCACATATATTCGATTGGCTATATGGGGAATGATCCCCACGTTCCCAGGTTCATGGCATATTTGTCNCTATTCACCTTTTCCATGTTAATGCTGGTAACATCGAGTAACATCGTGCAGCTATTTTTTGGCTGGGAAGCTGTTGGGCTGTGCAGTTATCTGTTGATTGGTTTTTGGTACAGCAGGGCAAGCGCAAATGCAGCNGCGATAAAAGCATTTCTGGTTAATAGAATTGGCGACCTTGCATTCGCATTAGGTATTTTTTCCATTTACCTCGTATTTGATTCAGTTGACTTTGAAACTATTTTTGCCCTTGCTCCGGAGATAGCTGGACAAAAGAGCCTGTTTCTCGGATTTGAAATTGATACGTTAACTTTAATCTGTTTGCTACTGTTTGTTGGAGCAATGGGGAAATCAGCTCAAATTGGCCTCCATACTTGGTTACCAGATGCCATGGAAGCTCCCACACCAGTTTCGGCTTTAATTCATGCGGCGACTATGGTTACCGCCGGTGTATTTCTAGTGGTTAGGTGTTCACCGCTTTTTGAACTTTCAGATGTGGCCTTAAACGTTGTAGCGGTAGTCGGTGCTTCAACGGCATTTGTGGCTGCTTCAATTGGCCTCGTCCAAAATGATATTAAACGGGTGATTGCCTATTCAACCTGCAGCCAGTTGGGATATATGTTTTTTGCTTGCGGGGTATCGGCATATTCCGCCGCTATGTTTCACTTGCTTACACATGCTTTCTTTAAAGCGCTTTTATTTCTGGGGGCAGGCTCAATAATACATGCAATGTCGGATGAGCAAGACATGCGAAAGATGGGAGGTATTTGGAAGCTGCTTCCAATCACTTATGGTTTAATGTGGATCGGGTCGTTGGCACTAGCGGGAATTCCCCCATTCTCCGGATATTTTTCTAAAGATTTAATCTTAGAATCAGCATACGCAGCAGATACAGCAATCGGAGGGTATGCTTTCTGGCTGGGAGTAACGGTTGCCTCATTGACGGCTTTTTATTCCTGGCGGTTACTTTTTATGACTTTTCACGGCGCCAGCCGCGCTGACGAGAAAGTTATGGCCCATATTCATGAGGCCCCAAAGATTATGACCTGGCCCCTCTATGTTTTAGCTGTTGGAGCCATAGGAGTTGGATATCTCGCATACGACATAACCGATTTAAGTAGTGGATTTTGGGGTCAAACAATAACTGTGTTGTCGAGCCACCCTTCACTGGGGCATACGGATCATGTCCCGTTCTGGGTAAAANTACTTCCAGTCGGTATGGCTTTAGGCGGAATATTGNTGGCTTATTTGATGTACATTCGTTTCCCCCGTATACCTGCCATGATCGNCAAAAGANCTGGGGGGTTGTACAAATTCTTATTGAATAAGTGGTATTTTGACGAGTTTTACGACTACATGCTGGTTCGACCAGCAAAAAGATTGGGTCTTGGACTCTGGAAGTCCGTGGATGGTGAGCTTATTGATGGTATTGGCCCTAATGGGATTGCAGCGTTAGTTGCGGCATGGTCGCGCCGGATCAGTAAAGTACAGTCTGGGTATATTTACCACTACGCTTTTGGAATGCTTGTTGGGATTTTTCTGTTAGTAACCTGGCATATCGCCTTGCTAAGGTAGTGCTTTGATTGATTGGCCCATTCTAAGCGTTCTTATTTGTGTGCCACTCATCGGCATCATTTTTATATTGTTGGTGCGTGGGGACCCCGAGATTGTAGCCCGTAACGTTCGGGCTGTGGCGGTTTGGGCCTCGTTAATTACCTTTTCAGTTTCTTTATTCCTTTGGTTCTATTTTGACACTACAAGTGCTGAGTTTCAGTTTGTGGAACAGCGGCTGTGGATACCATCACTTGGGATTTCTTACTACCTAGGTGTGGATGGAATTTCGCTGTTGTTTATCACTTTAACTACGTTTCTTAGCCTAATTTGTATCGTAGCAAGTTGGGAGGCAATAACCGTTCGACTGAAAGAATACATGATCGCGTTTCTGTTTATGGAGACGATGATGATCGGGGTATTTTGCGCACTGGACACGATACTATTTTATATTTTCTTCGAGGGTATCCTTATCCCGATGTTTCTTATCATTGGGATTTGGGGTGGGCCAAGAAGAGTCTACGCTGCTTTCAAATTCTTCCTTTACACTCTTACAGGTTCGGTGCTTTTTCTTATAGCTTTGTTAGTCATGTATTTTGAGGCTGGGAGCACATCAATTCCTGTCCTTATGCGGGCCGACTTTGGTTACAATCTGCAACTTTGGCTATGGCTTGCTCTTTTTGCATCATTTGCCGTCAAGGTCCCGATGTGGCCAGTTCATACCTGGTTACCAGACGCTCATGTAGAGGCTCCAACGGCGGGTTCCGTGATACTGGCTGGAGTGCTTCTAAAACTAGGTGCATATGGCTTTATTCGATTTTCCTTACCTATGCTGCCAGAGGCGTCGAGTTTCTTTGCTCCCTTAATATTTGGGCTAAGCATCATTGCAATTATCTACACGTCCCTGGTTGCATTGATGCAAAAAGATATGAAGAAACTCATTGCTTATTCATCTGTAGCTCATATGGGTTTTGTAACCATTGGCCTCTTCACTTTAACTACGCAGGGGATCGAGGGCGCTCTGATGGTAATGTTAAGCCATGGCCTTGTATCAAGCGCACTTTTCTTGTGTGTGGGAGTTGTGTACGACAGGATGCATTCACGCCTAATATTGAGTTATGGTGGTTTAATTCACCGAATGCCTCTTTATGCCTTCGTTTTTATGATTTTTACACTAGCGTCGATCGGGCTTCCGGGGACTTCAGGGTTTGTAGGCGAATTATTGGTCTTAGTGGGCCTTTATCAAACGAATACCTTGTTAGCCTTTTTGGCTGCTATAGGCGTTGTCCTAGGGGCTGCTTACATGTTGTGGTTATACCGAAGGGTGATCTTTGGTGAACTTCAAAATGAAGCACTGAGAGATATTAGGGATATAAATACCCGAGAAATCTGCATTTTTGTTCCGATTATCTTAGGTATTTTGTGGATTGGCATCTATCCCAATTCATTTTTGACGGTTGTCCATCCTTCTGTGGAGCGGCTCATCTTCCTTAGCCAATCAAGCGAGCTCACTTATAATATTCCTGTGGGGCAGGAATGATAGGGGGGCTGTCGAAGCTCATACTAGTTCTTCCAGAGTTGGTTTTGCTGGGAGCCGCACTGTCTCTTCTTATGTTCGGTGTTTTTCGTCGGGAGCAGTCGGATTCAGGCATAACTAGTTTAGCGGTGGTGTTTATGGGCCTCGCTCTAGTATTTGTTTTTGCAATTCCCAATAGCGAAATAACAATTTTTGATGGTTTATTAATAAATGATCCGTTTGCAAAATTTATGAAATCATTGGTGTTAATAGGGGCAATGCTAACTTTAATTATGGGATATGGTTATCGAAAGCGGGGAGAGTTAGTTAATTTTGAATATCCAGTGCTGATATTGTTTGCCACATTGGGCATGTTGTTGATGATTTCGGCGAATAATTTGATGGCACTGTATATAGGTATAGAATTGCAAAGTTTGTCTTTATACGTCATTGCCGCATTCGACAGAGATTCACGTAGGTCCGGTGAAGCTGGACTCAAGTATTTCATACTTGGTGCGTTGTCTTCTGGCTTATTGCTCTACGGCTGCAGTCTGGTATACGGCTTTAGTGGAAGTACTTCGTTCGAGGGTATTGCCAGTGCCTTGAATACAATAGGAGCTGACTCTATTGGCCTGACCATAGGAATGGTATTTCTATGTGCAGGTCTCGCGTTTAAAGTCTCTGCTGTGCCATTTCATATGTGGACACCAGATGTTTATGAAGGTTCTCCAACACCGTCCACGGCTTTTTTTGCAGCCGCCCCAAAAATAGCAGGGGTGGCTATTTTTATACGTGTTCTGGTGGATCCCTTTGCGGACCTTGTTGCTCAATGGCAGCAGGTGGTGATCGCTATTTCTGTAGCATCAATGTCGTTAGGAACATTGGCCGCAATATATCAAACGAATATTAAACGCCTCATGGCCTATAGCTCCATTGCAAATATTGGATATGCATTAGTAGGCTTGGCGGCTGGAACATCTGATGGTGTCCAGAGTGTCATCATTTATATGAGTATTTACCTGATCATGATTGTTGGGACCTTCGGTTGTATTCTCTCGATGCGGGTGCACGGCCAAATGATGGAGGATATTAACGATCTTGCGGGTTTGGGGCGCACTAACCCCTTGTTGGCAATAGCGTTAACAGCATTGATGTTTTCTTTTGTCGGAATTCCTCCTTTGGCGGGATTTTTTGGCAAGCTGTATGTATTTTTGGCTGCTATAAATGCGGGTTTATATTGGCTGGCTGTTATCGGCTTACTAACCAGTGTAGTAGGCGCATTTTATTACCTACGAATTGTGAAATTAATGTATTTCGATGAGGCCAGGGAATCATTTGATTCTCCGATAGATAAGGAACTTGTGGCAGTTATAGCCTTTTGTTCTATATTGGTTGGGTTATTTTTTGCTTATCCAACCCCGATGATTAAGGGTGCAGCAGTGGCTGCCGAGACTCTGTTTCAGTAATATTATTCTACTATTTAAGGCCGATGATGCGATTGCCTCCTGGTTTTAAGTTAATCACCCTTGAGAAGGTGGATAGTACTAACAATGAGGCTAAAAGACGGGCTGAAATGGGGGCCGTTAGTGGGACTATCGTACATGCCTCTGAGCAGACACATGGTCGTGGNAGGAGAGGTCGTCAGTGGTATTCTCCCAAGGGAAATCTTTATTTCTCTCTAATTTTAAGACTTCCTTGTTCCGCTACTGAGGGNCTTGGAATCAGCTTTGTCTCGGCAACTGCTATGTGNGATGCTTTGGCCGGTATTGTTTCTCCAATGACCGAGGTAACAGTGAAATGGCCTAATGATATTTTAATCAANCGCCGTAAGGTTTCTGGCATCCTTTTGGAGTCTGCTACGGGCNTAAACGGGACTTTGCGATGGCTGATTGTGGGCGTTGGAGTTAATGTCAGTAGTTTTCCAGGGGAAACTGAATATCCAGCTACAAGTCTACNGTATGAGGGAGTNANTGGGGCNCGCCCTGACGATGTACTGAGAGCTTTTATGCGTCATTTTAAGCGTTGGTTTGATATTTGGGAAAATGATGGTTTTTCTTCAATTAGGACCGCGTGGCTGAATCGGGCAACTGGAATTGGTAAGACCATAAAGGTCCGGGTTTCCGGGAAAGTATTTGAAGGTGAGTTTCTTGATATAGGAGATGATGGATCTCTCCTTGTTGAACGAAAAACGGGTGAGACTATAAGTATCATGACCGGTGACGTGTTTCCTTCGGATGAAATATGAACAAAGATCTACTGCTAGCCATTGATGCAGGTAATACCAACGTCGTGTTTGCTATTTTTGATGGCACTAGTTTATTGAAAAGGTGGCGAACCTCCACAAACATCAAACGCACAGCTGATGAGTATGGTGTGTGGCTTAATCATCTTATCGAATTAACAGGAATTAAGGTTGACGCTATTGGAGGGGCTATTATTGCCACCGTAGTTCCACAACTTTCCTCTCCACTTACCCAATTGTGTAAAAGATATTTTGGCTGCGAACCGATGCTTATAGACAATGGGGATTCGGTTCNGATTGATGTGGAGATTNTAGATCGTCAGGAAGTCGGTGCAGATCGCCTTGTTAATGCAGTGGCCGCAAATGCATTATACTCCGGGAAGCTTGTTGTCATTGATTTTGGAACTGCTACTACCTTTGACGTAATTCGTGAAAATGGCGCATATGTTGGAGGGGTTATAGCGCCTGGGGTTAATCTATCCCTTGAGGCGCTGGATCGGGCTGCGGCTCGCCTGCCAAGAATCTCAGTTGCCAAACCGATTTCAGTTATCGGTTCAGGCACCGTTAGCGCTATGCAGTCAGGGGTGTATTGGGGTTACATTAGCTTAGTGGAAGGAATCGTAACTCGAATTAAAGAAGAGATAGGGGACAATCTAACGACTATCGCTACCGGTGGGCTTGCTTCGCTATTTAAAGGCGGCACTAGTTATATTGATCAAATTGAGCCCGATCTAACATTAAATGGNCTTCGAATAGTNTATGAAACTCGTGCACGGGGTGAGNAATGAACTCAGGAAATGAGTTGTTTTTTCTTCCCTTAGGAGGAGTGGAAGAGATTGGCATGAATCTCAATTTATATGCTATTGGCGATGATTGGTTGATGGTAGATCTTGGCGTCTCATTCGGAGAGGATCGCCTGCCGGGTATTGATGTCGTAATGCCNGATCCTTCTTTTATTGAGTCAAGACGAGGCAGTTTGCTAGGGTTAGTTCTGACGCACGGGCATGAGGACCATCTCGGTGCCGTGCAATATCTCTGGCCCCGTCTTCGATGTCCAATNTTTGCAACTCCATTCACTGCGGGACTTTTACGTGCCAAGCTTAGTGACACCGATTTTCGTGATCAAATTACTCTGCATGAATTGCCACTTGGTGGACGTTTTACCTTAGGTCCGTTTGATCTTGAATTTGTAACAGTCACCCATTCTATTCCGGAATCGAACGCCTTAAGTATTAGAACAAAATTTGGGACCGTTTTACATACAGGAGATTTTAAAATTGATGACACTCCCGTGGTTGGAGATAAAATCAACGCTGATGAGTTGTCTTCACTCGGNGATGAAGGCGTGCTTGCCATGGTGTGTGACTCAACAAATGTTTTTGAATTTGGTCAAACCCAATCTGAGGGTATTTTGCGGGAGAGTCTAGATACAATAGTTTCTTCCAAAAAAGGACGGGTAGCGTTGACCACCTTTGCATCCAACTGGGCTCGAATAGAAACTGCGGCTTGGGTAGCGAAAAATAATAATCGGCATCCAGTCTTGGTTGGGAGAAGTCTTTTTCGGATACTGGATGTCGCCCGTGATAGTGGATATTACCAGGGTGTTCCAAAATTCCTTGATGAACGAGAAGCTTCGATGTTGCCTCCCGGAAAAGTACTTTTTATTTGCACCGGTTCTCAAGGAGAACCAAGGGGAGCAATGAGCAGAATAGCTGATGATTCTCATCCAAATGTGCATCTAGAATCCGGAGATACTGTTATCTTCTCATCAAAAATAATTCCTGGAAACGAAAGGTCTATATCGCGTCTGCATAATCGACTAGTGAGTCAAGGAATTGAAATTATTACGGAAAAGGAAAAATTAGTTCATGTTTCGGGCCACCCATCAAGAGACGATTTGACGCGGATGTATAGTTGGATACGGCCAAAAATCGCGATTCCTGTGCATGGGGAAANCAGACATATTGCTGAACATGTGGCATTGGCGCGTTCTTTGCAGATTCCCGAGGCTCTGGGACCAACTAATGGGGCTTTGATAAGGCTTCATCCTGGCCCTGTTGAAATAGTTGACCATGTTACAGCTGGGCGTTTAGCGCTAGATGGTAACCGGGTAATTGATGTAGATAGCCAAATACTCCGTGAGCGCCGTCGATTAATGTTTAACGGTATGGTTACTGCCATGTTGGTACTGGATAGCGAAGGACAGCTTGCTTCATCCCCCGCNGTAAATAGCCGTGGTGTGTTTGATGATGATGACGGACTTAGCGAGGAGAAATCGCTGCAACAAGAAATTACCACAGCATTTTACGCTTTATCCGCCAGCAAGCGCGAGAACAAAGAGGAGGTGCGAGAGGCGATTAGACTGGTGATACGACGTGAAATTCGAACCAAGTACGAGACTCGACCTGATATCCATATTGACCTAGTTCAACTTGGANCCAATTGATTCTAACATGCCAAATTTTTGTTTATTGAACTGTAGACCGTTCACAAGTAATGCGTGTAAATTATTGATCAGAAGCTTTTAACTAGAGTATTTTTTTAGGTTTTTGGGTTACTGTCAATTATGCTNAAACGTTTAAATCATGTTGCCATTGTTGTTCCCGATCTAAGGGCCGCCGCTGAGTTGTATCGGGACGTATTCGGGGCTCAGGTTTCTGAAAGAATTGAATTGGCGCTACATGGAGTTTCCTTGGTTTTTGTTGAGTTAAGCAACAGCAAGATAGAATTAATGCACCCTCTAGGAAAAGACTCGCCGCTAGCAAAATTTCTTCTTAGGAATCAAGGTGGTGGAATCCATCATATTTGTTTTGAAGTAAGCGATATTGTTGCTGCAAGCTACGCTTTGGAAAAGAAGGGAATGAAAATTCTTGGTGATGGAAAACCAACAGAAGGGGCACATGGAAACCCAGTTGTTTTTCTTCATCCGAAGGATTTCTGCGGTACGTTGATTGAATTAGAGCAAGTCTGAAGGGCTGAACAACCCGAATGGATAATACGACCGCAGCTGCTTTCTTTTTGATTTCATGGTGGTTAATTTTTTTTATTACACTTCCCTTTGGTGTACACAGATTAGAAGAACCGGAACCGGGGATGGAGCCGGGGGCGCCGGAAAAGCCTCTACTTTGGATAAAAGCTGGAGTCACCACATTAGTGGCAATATGTATCACTCTTTTGGTAAAGTGGACGATGGATAGCGGTTTAATATCTTTGCGTTCGGTTTTGTAATTGTCGAAGGGGTGGTATCGTTTTAGTCATGAGACTAGGTAAGAAGTAGAAAATAGAATGCGCTTATCGCAATACTTTCTTCCAACAATCAAGGAAGATCCCAGCGAATCTCAGATAGCTTCTCATCGTTTGATGCTAAGGGCTGGAATGATCCGGCAATCTAGCGCCGGGATCTATTCCTGGTTGCCCTTAGGCCAAAGGGTATTAAACAAGATTTCGGAGATAGTTCGAACAGAGCAAAATATNGCTGGGGCCCAAGAAATGCTGATGCCTACTATCCAGCCTGCTGATCTTTGGAAAAAAAGTGGCCGATATGAGGCTTATGGCCCTGAAATGCTTAGAATACGTGATCGGCATAATAGAGATATGCTCTACGGTCCGACAAATGAGGAACAAATTACGGAGATAGTGAAATCGTCACTTAAAAGTTATCGCGACCTACCAAAACTGCTCTATCACATTCAATGGAAATTTAGAGACGAGGTTAGGCCTCGTTTTGGGGTTATGCGCGGTCGCGAATTCTTAATGAAGGACTGTTATTCCTTTGACTTAGATTATGAAGGAGCGCGTCGGTCCTACAGTAAGATGTTTGTTTCCTATCTAAGGACATTTGCAAACATGGGGCTGAGGGCAATTCCAATGAGTGCTGAGTCTGGGCCAATTGGTGGCGATATGAGTCATGAGTTTATAATTTTAGCTGAAACTGGAGAAAGTAAGGTATTTTGCCATAAAGATTATTTAGATTTTGACGTGTTAGATGAGGATGTCGATTACCAAAAAGACTTAGAACCAATTGTATCACGTTGGACAAATCTTTATGCCGCGACCGATGAACGACATCAGGAGGAGGAGTTCGACAAAATAGTTCCTGCGGATAAACAATGTGAGGCCAGAGGTATAGAAGTCGGACATATTTTTTATTTTGGAACTAAATATTCAGCATCCATTGGGGCAGTGGTCCTTGATTCAGATGGTAATTCGGTAACGCTAGAGATGGGTTCCTACGGGATCGGGGTATCGCGTTTAGTCGGAGCTATCATTGAAGCTAACCACGATGACAAAGGGATAAAATGGCCAGAATCAGTGGCTCCCTTCAAGATTGGCGTTATCAACCTTAAAACGGAAGATGCCAAGTGTAATAGTCTGAGCGAGGATATATATCAAAAATTGAAATCACATGCAGTGGATACTCTTTACGAAGATCGAGGGGGTCGTGCCGGTGTAAAGTTTGCGAATATGGATCTGATAGGTTTGCCCTGGCAATTGATCATTGGACCTCGTGGAGCGGCAAATAACCTAATTGAATTGAAGTGCCGTGATACAGGAAATCGAGAAGAGATCTCGGTCGAGCAAGCACTGCAACGATTAATTCCTTCGAAGTGATTTCAAATTNTGAGTNGANAGAAGTTTTTCNATTTTTTTGGAAATATTTATCTAAGAAACAATTAAAAAGATAATATAAAAACATTCTAATGCAGATGATTGAAGCAGTTGGTTTCCAGATTNGTTGTGAAACTTTATGTCGTTGGTAATTTTTGCTTTCGGAAAGTACCCTTGCGACTAATGTTCTCGACATATGAAATTATGGTGGCTGCGAGATATCTTCGGGCACGTCGGACCGACGGGTTTATATCCGTAATTGCCTGGTTCTCCCTGATTGGCATTGCTCTAGGCGTGGCTACTTTAATTATTGTGATGTCTGTAATGAACGGTTTTCGTCAAGAATTGCTTCAAAGAGTTCTTGGCATTAATGGTCATATAACAGTTCAGTCCACTTCCGCAACGGGTGGCATAATGCAGTATGAGGATATTATGTTGCGGATAAGAAAGAATTCTGAAGTAACACAAGCATTTCCGCTGGTTGAAGGTCAGGTCATGGCCGTTGGAAATGGCCAAACTAGAGGCGCTATCCTTCAGGGAATGCGCCAGCAAGATATCGAGGCCTATCATATAATTGCGAATAATGTTGTATTGGGTTCCTTAAAAAATTTTGAAGAACGTAGAAATGTAGTTTTAGGNGAACGGCTAGCCCATGCACTCGGAGTAACAATTGGGGATGACGTATCATTCGTCTCTGCGATGGGCCGAAGTACAGTAGTTGGTTCCATCCCTCGCAGTAGTTCCTTTCGTGTGATTGCCTTGTTTAATATCGGTATGTTTGAGTATGATTCTAGCATTGCACTANCTTCACTGTCNCNAGCCCAATCGTNCTTCNTNCTGCCGGGTCAGGTAAGTAAGATAAAGATATTCATAGNNAATCCAGACCTTGCGGAGAAACACAGCGGGACCATAAGGAGCCTTCTCGATGGTGAAGCCAGTGCTTTCAGTTGGCAGCAGGCACACTCACATTTCTTCTCGGCGTTGAAAGTAGAGAGAAATGTAATGTTTCTTATACTGACGCTGATAATTCTGGTGGCCGCATTTAATATTATTTCCAGTCTAATAATGCTCGTTAACGATAANGGTAAAAGTATAGCGATAATGCGAACTATCGGTGCGACCAGAGGCATGATTACACGCATATTTCTNTTAACCGGTTCCGCGGTTGGAGCACTAGGAACTTTTCTTGGTGTGGTACTTGGTCTAACTTTTTCTATAAATATTGATCTAATTCGCAGTTGGNTCGAGCAGCTTTCNGGAACTGAGTTATGGTCNCCTGAAATACGTTTNCTTTCTCAGTTGCCCGCTATCGTCGATCCTTCTGAGGTCGTAAGTATAGTGCTCATGAGTCTTAGCTTATCACTCCTAGCAACACTCTACCCAGCTTGGCGCGCGGCTAGGTTGGATCCAGTTGATGCCCTCAGATATGAATGACCAGATAAGTCCGATAATTGAACTGCGGGAAGTAACCCGCAGTTTTATGCAGGGAACTAGAGAACTGACGGTGTTGCGGGGGATATCCACGATTGTGAAAAGAAAAGAAATTCTTGGACTTACGGGCCCATCGGGATCGGGTAAATCAACAATGCTGCATATTGCAGGATTACTGGAAAAACCCACGAGTGGTGAGGTGTCAATATTGGGACAAATTGGCTCTGTTCTTGGAGATGATTTGAGGTCCAAGCTGCGACGTGAGAACATAGGATTTGTCTATCAGTTTCATCATTTGTTGCCAGAATTCTCCGCGTTAGAAAACGTGATGTTGCCCCAGATTATTGCTAGATCCAACAAGGAAAAGGCGCGAACTAAAGCGTCAGAACTATTAAATAAGGTGGGGCTGTATGACCGCCTAGAGCACAAACCGGGAGAACTTTCCGGGGGTGAGCAGCAACGAGTGGCAGTTGCTCGAGCCTTGGCCAATAATCCTAAGTTACTTCTTGCGGATGAACCCACGGGGAATTTGGATCCGGATACAGCATCGGAGATTATTGATTTGCTTCTACGGTTCGTGGCAGAAAATAATATGAGTGCTATAGTTGCGACACACAACCACCAGGTTTCGGAAAGACTAAGTCGTGTTTTAGTATTGAAAGATGGTCGCTTGCAGTCGAGTAGCAGTTAATTACTGTACTATAATATTAGTAGGCTTGGCGGGCATCCCTCTATCAGTTGACAACTCACCTTATCTGGTTCCCCTGTGTATAGTCGCACGACGTTCGCGCGCCGTACGGGGCGGAGTGCGGCCGCTTCAGTGCATTAAGTCATGATTCGGGGAAATCCCATTTTTTTATTCTGGTGAGACGCAAGACGAGCAGGTAATAGTTCATATTGATGATCAATTATATTTTATAAACTATTGATATATTTATATAATTATTTTTTTCCTATGTGGAGAAAAATCAATAAGCTATCTCAAATAGTACATGAGTGACTTGTATACCTTCTCGTGGGATGCTCTGGTATGTCCT